>JAMFSE010000097.1 GCA_026225115.1 Rhodovastum atsumiense | reverse complement strand
CGGTTGTTTGAGGTTTATGGAGCGCTGGTGCGGATGGTTAGGAAATTCGGGGGTTCCGGTCCGGCGCTTTGCTGGAAGCTTGATAGCTAGGCTCGGTCGTCTGGATCGGGCGTACGGGCGGCTGTTTGTGTTGCATTCCATTACCCACTCCACGGGTAAGTTTTTGAATTAATTTTCCACCCGTCCTGATGGCCGGTGGCGCATAACACCGGAATTTTCTTGACTATTAATATGGATGACCGTATTTTTCGGTGGATGTCCAGAATATCCAATCGTGATCGAATTCTCTCCGAAGGGCTCCGTGTTGTGCATCAGCAGGGGTTTGGGGGGGCCAGTGTGCGCGATATTATTGGCGCCGCGGGGGTGCCTCAGGGGTCGTTTACCAATCATTTTGCGTCCAAGGAGGCGTTTGGGCTGGAGGTTTTGAACCTCTATTACGACAGCGCCAAGGCGCGGATGGCGGCGACGCTGCTGAATGAGGATCTGACGCCGCTGGTGCGGATGCGGGAATGGGTTGGCGCGATTAAAGCCGCCGTGTCGGGGGGCGACTCCAAGGTTGGCTGCATGCTGGGAAATTTCAGCGCCGAGGCGACCAATTGCGATGGCTGTATCCGCAAGCGGCTGGCGGAGATTTTCGATGAGATGGCGGCGAATATCACCAGTTGTCTGGATGCGGCGGTGAAGGCGAAGGAATTGCCGCCAGAATTTAAATCCGCGGATACTGCCGGGTTTATTGTGTCCTCGCTGCAGGGAGCGATTTTGCTGTCCAAGGCGCATCGGGATATTGCGCCGGTTGAGCAGTTTGAGCAGGTGCTGTTCTCCAAGGTTCTGCGTTAGTCCCGGTTTCCGTTCCGGCTTCTAAAGACCGATGGATTGCCGCGCCCGCTTCGCAGGCTCGCAATGACGGGGATACATTAATAGCTTGCGAAAATGACATGCGGGCTTGAGCATGGTTTCATGCTGGCCGGGTGCGGTTGCTTATATAAAAAGCGGAATTAATTCGCTTGAGCAAAAGCAGGAGGAACGCGATGCCCCGGGGTGATAAGGACAAATATACCGATAAGCAGGAACGCAAGGCGGATCATATCGCCGAGAGCTATGAGAAAAAGGGCGGCTCTGAAAAGGCAGCCGAGGCGCGGGCCTGGGCGACGGTGAACAAGGATGATGGCGGCGGCAAGGCCGGCGGATCCGGCGTGGGCGCCCATACCGGGCAGCCGGCGGCGCATAAGGGCGGCAAGCTTGGCGGGAAGGCGGCGGCCGAACGGCCGGTGGCGGCGCGCAAGGCTGCTGCTAAAAAAGCCGCGGCGACGCGTAAGCATAAGGCTGCCGCTTAAGCGATTTAAGGCTGACGAAGATCAGTTGAGGGGGGCGATAATGACCATTGCCGCACGGCAATTCGAGGGGCTGAGGCCGCAGGCCATTAAGACGGCTTATGCCAGGCTTTCAAAATATTACGATGTGCTGTTTGGGCCGCTGCTCCGCCCTGCACGGCTGGCTGCCGTGAAAAGGGTGAATGCGTTGCCTGGGACCGAGGTTCTGGAAGTAGGCGTGGGAACCGGTTTGGCCCTGCCGCATTACAGCGCGGGCAAGCGGATCGTCGGGATTGATATGTCGGCGGATATGCTGGCCAAGGCGCGGCTGCGTGCTGCCCGGTTGCCGAATGTGCGGGCGGTGCTGGAGATGGATGCGCAGGCCACCAATTTTGCGGATGGGCAGTTTGATATTGCCGTTGCGATGTTTGTCGCCTCCGTGGTGCCGGACCCGCGGGCGCTGCTGGCCGAGATGCGGCGCGTGGTGAAGCCGGGCGGGAGTGTTTTGTTCGTGAATCATTTTGCGGGTGAGACCGGCGTGCCGGAATGGTGGCGGCGGGCGACCGAGGCGGTCTCCCGCCGGGTCGGCTGGCGGGCGGATTTTCGGATGCGGGATATTTTCAAGGCCGGCGATCTGGCGGGGAGTTCGGTTGTTCCCATGCCGCCGCTGGGGCTTTTTGATTTGGTTGAGTTGCGGAATTGAAGGGAATGGTGGGATACGCGCGGCTGCGCCGCACGTAGCCCACCTTACGTGCGCCGCACGTAGCCCACCTT
>JAMFSE010000096.1 GCA_026225115.1 Rhodovastum atsumiense | reverse complement strand
TCAGCCTGCGTATAATTCGGTAGATCGAGCCCCGCGGAAGAAAGTGCCTGCAATAATGTTAGCGCGCCGGATTTGAACTGTATGGCGCCTGGCTTGCCGACGGAGCCGAATACGAAGGCATCCTCGTTCGTGGAGGGCGGAATGACGATGTCATCGCCGGAGCCGAGCGTGATGTTCTGGGTAAGATCGCCATCGACCAAAAGCGCATGCAAATCGATTGGCAGCTTAACTTTGCCTTTCGAGACATAGGCCTGGTAAAGATCGGCATTCGTAATGTCGACGCTGCCGCCTAGCGCCAACGCGTCCAGCAGCGTCATCGCATGGCCCGGATATTTAACGCCGGGCGAGGTGAAGGCGCCGAGCAGATAATACCGCAGGCTTTGCGGGTTCACGAGCTGGATGGTGACGTTAGGATTTCTAACTACCGAGGCGTAGTCCGATGTGATGAGCTGGCTCGCCTCGGGGATCGTCAATCCGCCCAGGCTCACCTGGCCGATCAGCGGCATGTCGATCGACCCGTCGCTGGTAATCAGTACGCCGTTATTATTGGTGGAGGTTCCGGGCGCTGGCGCTGATAGTTCCGGGTGCTGATAGACGGAGACGATGATCAGATCATTCGGGCCGAGCTTGTAGGAGTCGTCTTCGTTCGCGCTCAAGACCTCGGCTATTTGCTCGGGCGTGAGCGTATCGGTCTGCGATGAGATGACGGCGGAACCTGCCTGAACGGCGCTGCTGCTCGCCGGCAGTGCGATTGGCGCTTTGGACGCGGGCGTGGACGACGCACAATTCGTCAACAAGCAATTCAAAATGATCGCGGAAACCCAGCCCCATGGCCGGGCGCGGCGGCGGAAGCTTTCAGACGCCATTAAAGCCGGTCAATCGAGTCATTGAAGATTGGATCTGCCCAAAAAACACTAATTGTCTATTTACGGTGAAGTCGTGGTAACGTAGATATTCTGATTCGGGAAGATGTTTTTGCTTAAAATTCAGGTGACTGTTCTCTGACTCTGACCTAAAATATGCCTGGGCATACAATTTTGACGGGAACTGAGGGGCGGGATTCTAGGGTGGCATTTTCGCTGACCGCGGGCGCTGGAACGCAAAGCAGGGCACTCGGCTCCGTTTACAGGCGTCCGAGAGGCGTCCCGCCCGGATGATTACCGGTCTCGGCATCGCATTTCTTCCGCTATGCCTGTTGTTCATCAACAACCCGGCGCGTTTGCTGGAACTGGTTTTCATCGGCTCGGCCTTCGCGGCTGCCGCGGTCCTCGTATTCGGCGGGTTTGGCGTCGCCCCAGGCTTGGTCCCTTCTGCCATTTTTGTGGGTTTCGTCATCCTGAAGCTGCTTTTCAGCACAAGGTATCCGGCGGAACGGCTGGTGCTGAAGGTATATCTGCCGTTTATTCTGGTCACGGCCTGGGCTTTGATCGGTTCCATGCTGATGCCGCGGTTTTTCCAAAATCAGATTCTGGTGTGGCCGCAAAAGGCCGCCACCTTCATGGTGTTGTCCCCGCTGGCGCCGAATTCGGGCAATTATACGCAGGATGCCTATTTCACGGCGGTGGCGGCGTTGACGGTCTGCGCCGGCGTCTATCTCACGCGCGACGATTTCAATCTGGGGCGATTGCTGAACGTGTATTTCGTCAGCGGATTGATGGTGGTGTTCATTTCGCTTTGGCAGTTTGCCGGCAATATGGTGGGAATCTGGTTTCCAACTAATTTCTTTTTGTCGAATCCGGGCTGGGCGCTGCTGACGGGTGAAAGCGTCGGCTCCTTCATTCGCATTACCGGGCCGTTCAGCGAACCCTCCGCGCTGGCCTCCTATCTTTGCGGCACCGTCGGCGGATCCGGCTGGCTGATCCTGAACGGCCATGGCGGGGTTTTGCCAAGAATAACGCTGGCTGCGGCGGCATTCACCGTGTTGCTGAGCACGTCGACCACGGGCTATGTCGCACTCGTCCTCATGGCGGGGATGCTGGCCGCCTACACCGCGGTGTTGGGTTCGCCCGGTTTGCGGCGGCGCGTGATTATCGGTTTCGCCGGCATTGCCGCCTTTGGCGTCGCCTGCGTTGTCACCGTACCGGTCGTGGCACCGGGTGTAGCGAAAACAGTTGCGACCATCACCAACGCAACGCTCAATAAGCAATCATCCTCTTCCTATAATGACCGCACCGGGACCGATAAAGACAGTGTGCATGAGGCCTGGGAAAGCTATGGCCTGGGCGTTGGCTGGGGGAGCAATCGTTCATCCAGCCTGGTCCCTGGATTGCTGGCCGGCGTCGGCGCCATTGGGGTGGCCGCTCTGGTGTGGTTTGCGATCGGCATTACGCTGCATGTGCGATTGGCGCATCGGCTGGCCGCCACCGATGAGCCGCGCCGCATCATGCATGGCTGCGTGGGTGCCATTCTCGGCACGCTGACCGCGGCCGCGATTTCCGACCCGACAATAACGTCGCCGGATTTTTTCCTGCTGGTTGCCCTGCTCATCGCCACCGCGGCGCGCGTGCGCTATGAGGCCGCAGTATGAGCCGCATCTATATCAACGGACGTTTCCTGACCCAGAAATTTTCCGGTGTGCAACGATTTGCGACCGAGGTGACGCTGGCGCTGCAATCCCTGCGGCCCGACGTTCAAATTCTGGTGCCGCCCGGAGAAATTACTTCGCCGATTGCGGGCGGCGTGCAGGTGGGACGATTGAACGGCCAGGGCTGGGAACAATTGGAACTGCCGCGCCGTGCATCCAAGGGCCTGTTGCTTAATCTTGGCAATACCGCCCCGCTGATGGCCGGCAAGCAGATTGTCGTTATTCACGACGCCGGCGTTTTCAGCACGCCGGAGACATACCCGCTGCAGCTGCGCATCTGGTACAAGGCAATGCAAAAAGCCTTGGTCCTGCGCCGGACTAAAATTGTAACGGTATCGGAATTCGCGCGCCAGGAAATCCTTCGAAACCTGCGGGCGCGACCGGAAGACGTGCTGGTGGTGAGCGAAGGTGCCGATCATATCGACCGCATCGACGCGGATGAAAGAATCCTGACCACGAACGGCTTGCAGCCGGGCGGGTTTGTGCTCGTCGTCGGCAATCTCGCAGCGCATAAAAACCTTACGGCACTCGGCGCTCTCGCAAAATCGCTAGCCCAAAGCGGCGTCAAGCTGGTGATAACCGGCGGGTTCGGCGGCAAGGCCTTCCGCGAAGGTGTGGCGCAGGCGCTGCCGGAACCCGCACTCTATGTCGGCCGGGTCAGCGACGAGGAGCTGAAAGCGCTGTACGGCGCCGCCGCCTGTTTCGTGTTTCCGTCCCGCTATGAAGGCTTTGGCCTACCGGTTGCGGAAGCAATGATTTGCGGCTGCCCGGTCGTTGCCTCCGATATACCGGTTTTGCGCGAGATATTCCCGGACGCAGCGCTCTTTTGCGATCCGCTATCGCCGGACGACATCGCTGCAAAAGTGATGCAATTGTTGGCGGATAAAGCGCTGGCGTCCAAACTGAGCAATGCCGGAATGCAGCTCGCTGAAACGATGACCTGGCAACAGTGCGGCGAAGAAATGAATGCGATTATAAACCGCTTTGCTTAGGCAAAGCCAAGCAGTTCTTTTTTGAAAAAAGAACCAAAAGACTTTTATTACTCTGGGCCATGGGCTGTGGGATATCCAACGCCCATGGCCCAGAGTAGCAAAAGTTTTTTGCGCCGCTTTTTTTCAAAAAAGCGGCTTCTTAAAACCCTGTAGCTCTATCGAATTTTAGTATTCCCGGCCGGCGGGGTGAGAATCGCCAGGTCACGGTCTCATAAATGCGCTTATAATATTGTTGACCCAGATATTTCATCTGCGCTGACGCGGGCAGTTTTTTTGAATAGCTGCTGAGGCCCGGATATTGTGCGACCAGCTTGAGATAGGGTTCGACAAAGCTGTTGTTCCAGGGCGGAAATACGCCATTCCAGGGCTTTGGTTTGGACATGAAATGATAGACGCGGGGAGCGATTTGCGACTCGACGCCGCAATTTCTGAAAAAGATCGGGAAGTTCCAGCGGAACGACATTGGCGTGTATTTGGAATGTCCCGCGAAATTCAATGCCGACTGGTCCTGGAACAGACATCTTTCCGGCGATTGGATTGCGAAATTGAGCGCGTCATGGCCGATGACCGGCCAATTCTTCAGGTCGATCAGGAGTATGCCGGAATTGAAGTAAGGTTTTGCAGGTGAGCTTGTTATGCCGATTCCGTCGAAATAGGATTGGATTTTCGGATCGCCGGATTTTGCTTCCGCGAGCTCAATTGCCATGGGGTCGGGCGCAGCGGCGAAATCGCAATTGGCAGGAAGTTCCGTGCGGATAAAGTCGTTCAAGGACCCTGTGATCTGGATATCGCCATCCATATACAAGACGCGGCGGTATTTGACGGGGAGTAACTGGGCCAGGAAAAGCCGCGCATACATTGCGCTGTAGCCCTGGAGGAGTTCGTTATCGGGGCATAACAGCAGGATCTGGTTCTGTTCGCAGATTTCGGCCAGCAGGTCGGCATGTTCCGGCTGAGCATCAAACAGGATGATGACGACGTCCGAGACGTCAGGGTCCAGGAATTTTCTGGCCTGAATGGCCGCCAGCACGGTTGGAAACAGGTAACCGCGATCGGTTAGAAAACACGCGCAGCGATCAGTCATTTGGCATCTCTAAAGAATTAAAATCGAATCTTCTTGAAGATGACCAAAAAATCAACCCTTCTCATGCGGGCAGAATACGCCAACCGCGAAGGAAAGAATCCGGACGCGCTGTATCGCCCTGCAATTCGGACCCGGTCGCGGGCAATCGCCGGGAAACTTGGCTGTTATGATTGGTTATAGGCTTGTTAAAACGCATTCTCACCAGAAAAACCGACGAACACCGTTTTGATCAAGATTTTTATATCGCCCAGGAAGCTCCAGTTCTCGACATAATGCAGATCATGTGCGACGCGATTTTCGATCTGGTCGATGGTTTCGGTGGGGCCGCGCCAGCCGCTGATTTGCGCATGGCCGGTTATGCCTGGCTTCACCCGGTGGCGCGCCGGATAGTTCGGTACGGCTTTAAAGTACAGGATGCCGGCGGCGCGCGCCTCCTGAATATGCGGACGCGGGCCGACCACCGACATGTCGCCCTTCAGCACGTTGAACAGCTGCGGCAGCTCGTCCAGGCTGAATTTGCGCATGATTTCGCCGAGCTTGAAAATCCGCGGGTCATTTCGCTGGGTGAGGACGCCGGTATCGCAATCGGCCGTATGCATCGTCCGGAATTTGAAAATCCAGAATTCCTTGTTCCGGTATCCGATGCGCCGCTGCTTGAAGAACACCGGGCCGGGGCTCGCTATTTTAATTCCGATTGCGCAGATAATCATCAATGGACCAAACAGCAGCAGCGCCGCTGACGCGACGATCACATCCATTGCCGACTTCATAAAGCCGCCCAGGCCGCGAATGGGAACATCCGCCAAATGGACCAAATGGAGGCCGGGCAGGGTTCCGGCAGGGGCGCACCACGCGAAGGGTACGGTGCGAACGCGTGCACCGGCAATCAATTGCGGGGGCAACACTGCGATGCGCAGCGGCTGTACCGAGATCTGCTCGATCAACGCTTTCAGGTTGAAGCTGATGGGGGATTCGGTTGCGATAATGACCGTGTCGATCGGATGGTGTTTCGTATATTGCAGCAAAGCGGGAATGCCGCCCTTCACGGCGACGCCGGCGACGCTTGGTGCTCGGTTCTGAGAGAAATTATCTTCAAAAACTGCGCGAACGCGTACGCCAAATCCGCTGGCATGGAGTTTTTGGATCGAAGTTTCAGCGACAGCAGAGGTGCCGATTATCGCAACATTATGGCTGGCATAACCGCGTGCGGCCAGGAAGCGAAAGGCCTCGGATATTGCATAATGGAGCGCTACGAACAGGCAGAGCGTGAGGCCCGCCCAGGTGATAAGCGCCTGGTGGAACGCGGCGGTGCCGGTTGTGCCCGGCGAGATCATGAAGTTTTCGATCTCGCTGGCGATGAAGATGCTGAGCGGAATCAGCGCGAAGCGGGCGCAGAAGAAGCGGAAATTCGCGACGGTTTCAATACGGTACAGTTTACTGAGATAGAATATAACCAACGAAAACACGGTGAGTGCAAAGCCCATGCTGCCGTGAGCGAATATCGAAGGCGCTTTGAAAGCCGAGCCGAAGGACAAGGGCGAAAATGCGAATGCCGTCATTAGAAAGCAAAAATCGCAGATCAGCGAAAACCCGGAAAAATGCTGCAACGCTGCCTTGGTTTGCTTCGTGCCCGCAAAATCTTCAAGCAATTTGGAGTCGACGTCGTAAAAGGACCCATAGCTAAGGGAATTCTCAAGCACGACTGCGACTCCATTATGATCAAAACGAACAGATACGAACGGAAGGCTCTTAAGGCTAAAGAATTAAATAGTAGTTAACGCGCTGAGTTTTGTCTAAAAAATAATACTAATTTAGGGATTAGGTACGGGCGGGTGTAGCGCATGCCGACTGGATTAGCAAAACAAAAATACCCAGAAACCGGAATATTTTGGCTTTTTTTCTAAAATTATTGTGACAATTCCGTATTAATATCTACATGTTTCGCCGCGCTTCGCTGCGAAACATGATAAACGCCGCATATTTCGTCCAACGTTCAGGCGACAACTTTAGAGAGAATTATTATAATGGCGCTGCCGCCAGTTGCTGGCCAAAGATCGCAAGGTCGGCGCAATGTCTTGCTCGTCGCGGTAGCGCGTAAATCCGGCGTAGAGGGAGCTGTTACGTGAAGATATTTAACCGGCGTACGGCTGTCCTTTGCGCAGCTTCCGCGATGTTTTTGGCGACCGGCATATTCCCCGTGCAGCATGCGGTCTCTGCCGCCGGCCCTGCAACGCTCGACCTTGCGGGCTATACGATGACGTTCGATGAAACATTCGCCAAAATGGATGTGTCGAGCGATGGCCCAAATGGCCCGGGAACCGTCTGGATTGCGCACACGCCCTGGCATGGCGATTTCGGAGACGACGTATTTGATAATCCCGGACCCGGCGGACCGTTCGTTACCGGACAAAACGGGCTGGCAATCGTTGCCCATAAGGATGCCGGCGGCATTTGGCATTCCGGCTTGTTATGCTCGATGGATCGAGACGGCCCCGGCCAGCATGGCTTCGCGCAGCGCTACGGTTATTTCGAAATGAAAGCGATTTTGCCAGGCGGTCCGGGCACCTGGCCGGCTTTCTGGCTGATCGGAGTCAATAAGCAAGTCACCTCAGCGGAAATCGACGTCGTGGAATATTATGGGGAATCGGATGAGTATTTTCACTCGGTCGAGCATGTCTGGCAGAATGGGCAGGACATTATGCCCAGGGATCACATGCAACATGTGGCACACGGCCAGCTGTCGAAACAGTATAACACCTACGGTGTTTTGATTGAGCCTGATACCACCAGCTTTTATTTCAATCGCGCGTTAATTTGGGCGACCCCGACACCACCGGAATATCGGCAGCCCATGTATATGCTTGTCAATCTTGCGATCGGCGGCGGCTGGCCGAGCGACTTACTGCAATCACCGCAGGTTATGAACGTGCAATATATCCGAGTGTTTCAGAAGAAATCGTGAAAGCGCCGGCCGGAAATTGCACCTCAGGAAAGACCGACTTCTGCTCGGCGACATAGGAAAGCCATGAATTGAAAAGCTGCCTTGCTTGTGCCTGCCAATCATTGTTCAGCGACGCTGTCACGGCATTGGTCAAATCCGTAGAGGACATGGCCTTTTTGGAATTCTGCAAAGCAGCGAAAGCCTCGATGGATTTCTGATCGAGATAATTTTCCGGCGCTCTCGGGCAGGTCGCATTCACGCCAAGCGCGAAGCGCTTCAAATCTCTGCAATACTCGCCGAGCAACATTTCCGGTCCGTATTCCAGATGGCCTTGCAGGAACAGGAATTGACTGTTCCCGTGCTGCTTGATGAAGCTGTCCGCACCGGCGGAGGTCGATCTCGACAGGATCTCGTAGCCGCGCGCTTCGAGTTCTGCGGTGTCCAAATTGTTATAACGGGAATGCGGCACACACCATCGGCGCGGCATGTTTTTGAGTATCGGATGGCCGGAGGCTCTTTCGCATTCAAAAATGCCGCTCAATTTTTCGGCGAGCGGCTCACGCTGGATGTTGTCCAAATGCTGCACGGCCGCGTGAGCGGAAAAGCAGGACCAGATTGTTGAAATCGTGTGCTTTCCGGCCCAGTCGCAAATTTGTCGAAGCGCCGGCCAGCAGGGTTCGTCGGCCATCAGCCGCGTACGTGATTCCGTGCCGGTAACGATGAGCGCGTCCAGCGGAAATTCGCTATGCGGCGAGTCCCATAGCGCATTCAAGCCTTCGTAACCCTGCGGGGCTTCAGATAGCTCGTGCGGCCCGTCCTGAATCGTAAACAGCCGCAAATGTATTTTGGCGGGTGCCGCAGTTGCCAACAGCCGGAGAAACAATGCTTCGATGGTTTTCATGGCCGCATTCGGCATGATGTTGACCAGACCGATTACAATATCGGCGCCGCGAAGGCCGCGCGCACTGACGCTCGTCGTGGCCTGTTCCGAGCGGTGGCGCGCTAAAGCGTTAACCAACACAGGATTCAAATCCCACTTGCCGGCTTTGAAAAGACGGCAATGTGGATACCATTGCCCTGAGGCCCAGTCTCCTGTGAATTGGATGAATTGGACGTCTGACAACTTAACATTTGGCAAAACTCGATAATTGGGACAAAGTTTTGTATAAAACGTATCAGAAATAGATAACAGCGTTATTATTAATACCTAATGCCGCCCTATGTCAATGGATTTCAGGCCACCTTCATTAAATTACTGAAAGTTATCCTAAAAATAAGACATACACCCAAGGTTTTGAATTTGCGGAATTGTGCAGCAAAATCTCCCCTCTTGGCCGGCACCCGCATGCCAAACGCATATCTTTAAGCCGGAATGCCCAAAAATGGACGATATTGAATCGAATCACCAATCAAAACAGACAAGGCAAGCGCCGTGCGTCCTGTTCGCCGGCGCATTCGGAAATCGTCTGCGTGCCCGGGTCACCCAGGCTTTCAACGTCATCGGCCCCTTTGCGCCGCCGATCGCCGGTCATCTCGATCCCGCAGAAGCGCCAAAAATTCGCGCCCTCGTCACCGCCGGAAACATGGAAACAGACGCCGCGATGATGGATTTGTTTCCAAATCTCGATCTCATTTGCTGTCTGGGCAGCGGCTATGAGCGGTTGGACATTCAGGCAGCCATGGCGCGCGGAATCATGGTGACCCATTGTCCCGAGGTGAACGCCGGCGCGGTTGCGGACCACGCGCTGGCGCTGCTTCTGGCCGTCAACCGGAAGATCATCAGCGCGGATAAATTTGTGCGGGAGGGTGAATGGCATCGTGGGCGCATGCCGCCGGTGCGGGGCCTGGAAGGGCGCAGGGCCGGTATTTATGGCTTTGGCGCAATAGGTGAAAAAATTGCCGCGAGATGTGCGGCCTTCGACATGCAGATTGCTTATTACAGCCGCAGCGCCAAGCCGGTGCCCTATGATTTTCATGGGTCGCTGCAGTCGCTGGCCGGCTGGGCCGACATCCTGATGGTGGCAGTGCGCGCCGATGCCGGCAACCGCCACAGCGTTGATAAAGAAATCATGCAAGCGCTTGGGCCGGAAGGAATTCTCGTCAATATCTCCCGCGGTTCGGTCGTGGACGAAACGGCGCTGATCGCGCTGCTGCAATCGCGCCAGCTGGGTGCCGCCGGGCTCGATGTGTTCGAGCATGAGCCCTCGGTCCCCGACGCGCTGAAGGCACTCGGCCAAGTCGTTATGACGCCGCATGTCGGCGGCGGCACGCTGCAGGCGATCGAGGCGATGCAGGACCTTATCGTTGCGAATATTGCCGCATTCTTTGCAGGCCACCCGGTTCTAACGCCGGTCCCCGAGATGAAACCGTTATCCGCCGGCTTCTGAAGGGTTAAGCCGGTTTGAAGCTGCCGCCCCGGTCGATATATTCGTCGAACCGCGAGATTAAATTGCCCTCGGTCTTCACCACCGCCGCGACATGCCAGGCCGTGCTATCCCCATTGGCAAACTTCAGCGTGAATACATGCTGCTGCACAAAACCTTCGGCGGTAGCCTGCCGGCGAACCTCGTCAACAATGCGGGAAGCGGTAAAACCGACTAGCCCCTCCCAGCCCTTCGCCGCCTCGTCCATATCTTGCGTGATGCCATCGAAACAATGCCAGACTTTTCCGTCCGGCGTGAAACAGGCTCGCACTGCCGGAATGTCGCCCGCGGCGAGGGCATCGAACATGCGGTCGATCGGGTTATCGCTCATCGTCTTCTCCTAATATTACTTGGCCGTTGCTTTGCCGGGACCTTGCTGGATTGTCGAGGGCCCGGCTCACGCTTATTTCAGAGCTCACGCTATTTCCAAAGCCTGCGCCAGATCGGCGATCAAATCCTCCGGATGCTCAATTCCGACGGAGAGACGAATGGTCTGTTCAAGCACACCGATGCGGTTGCGGACCTCCGCCGGCACACCCGAATGCGTCATCGTTGCCGGATGGCTGGCGAGCGATTCCGTGCCGCCCAGGCTGACGGCCAGTTTCAAAATCTGCAGCGCATTCAGAAACTTGAACGCCGCCGCCTGACCGCCCTGAATATCAAAGGAAAAAGTGGAACCAGCACCGGAACACTGCGCCGCGAATACCAGGCCGGATGGTGAGGATCGGTCGTGATACGGCAAATAATGGATCGCCGCGACCTTGGAATGATTGCGCAGAAAATCCGCCACCACGCGGGCATTATCATTGGCTCGTTCCATACGGATGGCCAAGGTCTCCAAAGATCGTCCCAGCATCCAGCAGGAATGCGGATCCAGCTGCGTCCCGATGGCACTCCGCAAGGCTTTGACCTGCTTCATAAGCGCTTTCGACCCAAGCGCGGCGCCCGCAATCAAATCCGAATGACCGCCGACATATTTCGTCAGCGAATAGAGCGAAATATCCGCGCCATGCTTGATCGGACGCTGAAAAATAGGTCCCAGCAACGTGTTGTCGCAGGCAATAATTGGCAAATGACCTTGCTTTTCAGCAATCGCTGCGGCGATCCGCCTAACCATCGCCACATCCACCAGCCCGTTTGTCGGATTGGCAGGCGTCTCGATCAAAATAACGGAAACCCGCCCCTGCGCCATCGCCGCGTCGGCGGCGTGCCGCGCCGAAGGCTCATCGACGCCGTCTACAAACCCAACAGCGGCAATGCCCATATTGAGAAACGTCTTCGATAAAAGCGTCTCCGTCCCGCCATAAAGCGGCTGCGAGTGCAAAATAACATCGCCAGGCCGCACAAACGCCAGCAGCGTCGTTGCAATGGCGGACATGCCGGAGGAAAAAAGCACCCCGCTCTCGGCCTGCTCGTAAACCGCCAGCCGGTCCTCCACAATCTCGCTATTGGGCTGATTAAACCGCGAATAAACCAATCCAGGCGCCTCTCCGGCCGGCGGTTCCCGACGCCCGGATACGAAGTCAAAAAAATCGCGGCCCTCTTCAGCGGTCTTAAATACAAAGGTCGACGTCAAAAACACCGGCGGCTTCACCGCCCCCTGCGACAACTCAGGGTCATAGCCGTAATTGAGCATTAGCGTTTCCGGATGCAACGCATGCGCCCCGATATGAGTCTTATAAGGCCGAGGAGAACTCATGCGCCGCTCCTGTAGATGCGCGCACAGGATAGCCTAAGCAGCCGCTTTTTTGGAAAAAAAGCGGCGCAAAAAACTTTTGCTATGCTGGACCCGGGATTGTCGACCACCCATGGCCCAGATTAACAAAGTCTTTTTGGTTCTTTTTCTTCAGAAAAAGAACTGCTTAAAGCCTAAATAGTTCCTTGGCCCGGCCGCCGATGATCATGTTCCGTTCGGCTTCCGGCACGCCTTCGAACAATCTTTCGATCACTTCCAGCGAATGCGGAAAGGTCGTCTCGGAATGCGGGTAGTCCGATGACCACATGATGTTGCCGGCGCCGGGCAGGCTGCGCATCAGCACGCCGGCGCGGTCGTGGATGAACGAGCCGTAGATATTGCGTTCCATGAAATAGCTCGGCGGGTGCTCCAGGACACTGTTCACCCAATAGCGCTGCTTCTCCCAGGTCTCGTCCATGTAGTTTGCGGCAAAGGCGAACCAGCCCACGCCGCTCTCGATCGAGGCGAGTTTCAGTTCCGGAAACCGCTGGAAAACGCCGCCGTAAATCATGATCGCGATCGGCTCGGCCATGCCGAATTTGGACATCAGGAGGTCCGACAGGAAGAATTTTTTATCGGTGAACCGCACCGTGCGGCCGCCGAGGTGGATGGTGATGGGGATGCCGAGATCGCAGGCGGCTTTCCAGAACGGATCATATTCCGGGTCCGCATAGGTCCGCTCGCTGTTGACGTCGCCCGTTAGCGCCAGGGTTTGCGCGGCGCCGCCATTCAGTGCACCGCCGCTGTTCAGCGAACCCAATGCCTTCATGGGAAAGGCCGGGATATTGACCGCCTTCAGACCTTTTTTGACCAGCTCGCGCATCATTTTGATCGCTTCGTCGACATCCTGCATGGGGATGTAGCCAACGCCTGCGAAGCGATCCGGCGCATAGGAGCAGAAATCCGCGAGCCAGTTGTTATAGGCGCCGAAACTCGCCTTATAGAGTTCGTTGTTCGTGGTGCCGAGCGGGCCGCCGCCAAATAGGATCGAGATATCCATCCCGTCCTGGTTCATATCCTCGACGCGGGCCGCCGGCATCCAGCCGCCCGAGCGTGCATCTGAGATGCGGCCGTGCATTTTGTAGTCCTGGCCTTTGCGGCCGGCCTGTGCGCCGATCAGGTTCACTTTCCGGCGGCTGCCCTCGAATATGACATAGTCAAAATCTTCGCCATGTTCGATCTTCGGCGCCTGATCACGGAAGGCCGCGGGCAGGTATTCGGCCCACATCTCATGCGGTGGATTCACATGGGCATCCGCATCCACAATCAAGGTATTGGGCTTGGTCGCCTGCTTGGATTCAAGCACCGCTGCATCCTGGGTCATCGCTGTCTCCTGCTTCATTCTCCGATAAATACATCAGGCAGAAGACTGGCTCCAATATGAAAATAAGGTCTTTTCATATCGCCATCATATCACCGGACGGTGGCTGCCGGAGCCAGCCATTCAGGGTGGGCGCTGAGTGCATCCTTGGTCAGATTGATGAACGTCGCCGCGGCGCCGCTCAAATGCTCGAACGGGTAGGCGACCAGCAACTCCCACCGCCGGTAGGGTTGGTAATCGGTAATCGGCAGGAATTTGACGTTTCTCGGGCTGATCAACGCGGCCGTCGCCATCACGATGCTGCACCCCAATCCGACGCCAACCAGGCTGAGCATGGTGTTCGTCTGGGTCACTTCCTGGGTCACCACGGGCATCAACCCCAGGCTTTTGAAAATCGAAAGATTATCCGTACCTTTCGAAGCGTATTTTGGCGGCGGTAGAATAAACGGGTGTTCGGCGAGCATCTTCATGCTCACGGATTGCTCCCTGGCGATCGGCCAGTCCGCCGGCACCGCCGCGACCAGCCCGGTCCGCTCGACCACCAGTGTCTCGCAACTGCCGATATGCTCCGCCACAGGCGTCACGAACCCGATATCGAAATCGCCCGCCAGAATCCCCTTTGTCTGCACCGGTGAGGGCTCCTCAAATAGCCGCACATTGATATCCGGATGCGCCTCGCGAAACTTGACCAGCAAAGCTGGAAGCACCCGGTACAGCGCCGGCCCAATGAAGCTGATCCGAACCTCCACCGCGCCTTCTACCGCGCGGGTCGCCATCTTGCGCGCCAGATCCGCCTGCATCAGCGTGCGGCGCGCCTCCTGCAGAAAAATTCGCCCAGCCTGAGTCAGTTCCACCCCGCGCCGCGACCGGTCGAACAACTCAATGCCCAGATCCAGCTCAAGCCGGCGGATCGACTGGCTAAGC
>JAMFSE010000095.1 GCA_026225115.1 Rhodovastum atsumiense | reverse complement strand
CATCGCAGCGCGCGCCTGGATACCGGTTCCAGAACCAGGTGCCTCCAACTTCCGGAGCCGCTTCGAAACCAAAAGCTGTAAGCCCAAGCTGCCGAAGCTTGTAATGCGCATAGAGCCCGGCAAAGCCAGCACCTATCACCACCACGTCGATCTTTTGCGGCACATGGCGCTTCGCGCTTATGATACCGGCCGCATTGCTAGGATTGTCCACCGTAGTACCCTCCGGAAATCGAATTCCTAATTCAATCAAGTGGAAACTGCTTCAGATTTTTGCTCCACCTTACGCTCATCCCCATGATCCAGCGTACCGAAGATCCAATCGTAGAGCAGCGAAATGGTGGCATAATTTCCGCCGGTAAATGTTTTATGATGAGTATGGTGCATCTCCGACATCGTGCTCAGATACCGGAACGGAAAATGATCCGCTTCCCACAGATCATGGTTGTGCAAATTAATCTCGGAGAACGCGACCCATGTAATGACGATCGTCTCGACATTGAAATTGCCCATGAAGCGCGACAACATGAAGATGCTCGCGACGTAAAGACTAAGCCCAATCGCTATTTCAAGCGGATGAATATAACTCGAGTCCCAGCGGCAGGGGACATGTTGCCGGTGATGCACAGCGTGAATCTTCAACAACGGACCGCCCAGAAAACCGTTATCATGAAACAGAAAACGGTGCGTAAAATAATAAACTAAATCATAGACCATTAGAATCACCACGATATCCAGCGGGGTCTTCCACCAGGGCTGTGCGCGCGCGGTCAAACAGAATGGCAGAAACAGGCCGAATATCACGAGCAGATAGAAAACGCTCCACTTGCGATTCCATTTTTGGTTGGCCGCGTAATTGGGCCGTTCCATCTTCTTCCTGAAAGTCTCGCTGTTGAGCTTCCCGGCAGCCTTGAAGGTCGGCACAAGCAGCGCCAATCGCTTGGCTAGAATCGTCAGTGCTATGATCCCGATGCCGCTATATAGCGACAGCGACCAATGATACTGCGTCAGGACAGATGTAAGAAACGGGGTATTCATGAGCGTATTCCTTCGACCTCTCTCCGCTGATCGGCTTGGCCATCGCCGCCGCACCAAAACCCGGCTATCTACCGAGTAACTCTATGTGGCGGGTCCTGCCGATGTTAGGGCCCTTGATTCGTTTGAATCGAAATAGTCGCGCCAGTGCGCGATCTTTCCATCTTTGATCTCAAATGCACCCATGACGTGGAGTTCCACGACCAGATATGGATCTGAATCTGCTCTCAAATCGTTCCAGGCGCTCCGTCAGGACAACTTCGCCATCTCCCCGAATGTGGATCATGCGAAGTTCCGTCTTCCATCCCGCAACAAAAGCGGCGATAAGATTAAATGACTGATCAGGACCTATGCAGCGCCTCTCCGGCATTGGCATGTTGATATAAAGGCAGTCCGGTGTCAGCATTTCGTAAAAGTCGCTCTGGGTTAGGCTCGGCCACTCGCAGCACAAACGGCGGACAAGACTGAAAGCGGATTGTGCGTCAGCAGAGTCTTTGGCCATAAGGTTCCTTCTGATCGATACTAATCCACACCGTTCACCGTCGGGCACGGACAGTGGGCCATTGCCGGCAGGCGCGTTCGCACCTGCGCCAATCAGATTGCCGGTTTACCGTGAACTCTCCCCAGCGGAGAATCACTCCCAAAACCCATCAACTTGAGAAGTGAACTCTGACCGGAATTTCGGACGACCGGCGAGAGGCAGAGCCACCAATTTTCATTCGGCACGAAGCAATCCTTGCAGTAAAAACCCAGTATGGCGGCCCGCTTCCTGTCTTTGGTCACGTTGGCGCCCGTCTTGTGCCAGACCCGGCTCTCCATCAGGATAAGTGAGCCGGCCGGCGCCTCCAAAGCTACAGTTGGCCCCATAATTTCTTCCATCGTGGCCGATCGGTTCAGCCGGTAGCTACCAGGAACGAAACGCGTCGCACCGGTTTCTTCCGTGAAGTCATCAATACACCAAATGACGTTGAGGCCGTGCGGTTCCGGGCCCCAGGGCTGCGGGTTGGTTCCTTGGTCGGCGTGCAAATACATCATATCACTGCCAGGTAGGGTAATATTGGCTGAAAAGGTCGAAAGCCGTAGCGGACCCCGAACCACAGATTCAACCAAATCCATGGCGACAGGATGCTCAACCAATTCGCAAAAGACTTGTCCGCGGCTGGGCAGGTTCCAAACGCGCTGCGATGGTGCTCCCAGCATGGCGTCTGCGAAATAGGGGTCACTAGCATTGCCCGCCCGGATATCTCCCTCTGCTTCCCGATACACAGCGTCGCGTATCTCCTGAAACTTCTCGGGTGAGAGGACATTTGACATGATGGCAACGCCATATTCGGCAAGGTCGCTTTTGGCGCGATCCGTGCTGTCGGTGATTTTAGGAACACTGGTACCCTGCATTATGTCCATCGATCATCCTTTATCAATTATCAATTATCAATTTCACTCGGCCCAATGGGAAGTTCGACAGCGTCCATCCGCGCCAAAGGCGGGCTCTGCATCGCGCTTTGTGTCCCGGACAGCCACTCCAACCCGCTCATAAAAAAATACAAACTGCATGTTTATAATATGATTTGACGACTATCGTCAATATGGAAACATGGGGTGCGCACCCGTAAGATATGCGAAAGGAGCATTTAGAGAGCTTGTGACTGAGATAAAGACGCCGCCGGTCCGCCGGCAGACACTCCAACGAACCAAATCCACTGCCACGCGCATGGCATTAATCGCAGCGGCGCGAACATGCTTCGCGGAGGCGGGCTACCATTCGACGGGCACCCATAATGTTGTTTCGCTTGCTTCTGTAACGCGTGGCGCGCTGTATTACCATTTCGGAGACAAAAGCGACCTCTTTGAGGCAGTTTTCCTTCAACTGGACCAAGAATTAAACGCCGCCGCCCGCGGCACCGCCGCCCAAATGAGGGGCGATACTTGGCTGCAATTGCTGACTGCGCTGGCCCATTATTTGCGCCACCGGGCCGAAAGCCATGAGGCCCGTCGCATCTTGCTGATCGACGGTCCCGCTGTTTTCGGCTGGGAGCGCTGGCGCGAATTGCAGGCAGGTTCCCTGCACGGGATGGTGCAAACGTTGGAAATATTGATGGACCAGGGACAAATTGGCCGGCAACCGCCTGGGCCTTTGGCGCAACTCATCTTCGCAGCGACAAACGAGGCCGCGTTGTCCATCGCGCACGCCGCCGACCCTGAAACTGCGCTGGCGGCGCACACATACTCGCTACTTAGTCTGGTAAAGGGGCTCAGAAAACGCGGGGTATAGGGCGGACGGCGAGTTTTAACCGGGCCGAATATCACCGGATTGCGATTGAGATGCCATCAGGGCCGCCGATAGCTGCCACATACCTTCGCATATTGGCCTTACGACTCTTACCGTCATACTGATATGGTCCACCACTATCAGTTTCGATAGAGCAATTCCGTATTGCAGAGCATTCGCAACTGGTTTATAAAACATGCAGCGTGTATTTAAATATAGCTGGTGGGGAAAGTTGAAATGTACGATCTCGTCATTCGTGGAGGATCCATATACGACGGCACTGGCGGGCCTGCTCGCAGCGGTGATGTCGCCATTAAGGACGGTTTGATTGCTGCGATCGGCAAGGTCGGCTCGACCGAAGGGCGGCAGACGATCGAAGCCGATGGCGCCATCGTAACGCCAGGGTTTGTTGATCTTCATTCGCACTATGACGGCCAGTTTTTGTGGGATGACAAGATCGATCCAAGTTTCTCTCACGGGATCACAACCTCGATTGCGGGCAACTGCGGCGTTGGCGTCGCGCCGGTCAGCGACGAATATCAGAGCAAGCTGATCGACTTCATGACCGGGGTCGAAGAAATCCCCGAGATCGTCCTTGAAGTCGGACTCGACTGGAGCTGGCGCAGCTTCCCCGAATATCTGGATAAACTCGCTGAACGAAAATACACGATGGATGTCGGCGTGCATCTTCCGCATGCGCCGGTGCGGCTTCTGGTTATGGGCGAGAGAGCCCTGAAACACGAGGCGGCCACCGCCGATGACATCATCGCGATGTCGGCGATCGTCAGGGACGCGATGGCGGCCGGCGCTCAAGGGTTTTCCACCGGGCGGGTCGTTGAACATCGCTCCTCCGACGGCAACTATTTGCCGGGCACATTCGCGCTTGAGGACGAGGTGCTGGCTTTGGCAAAGGCGCTGGGCGAAGGCGGCCGCGGCGTGTTTCAGGTTGCCCCGCGCGGCGAGCTTGGGAACACGTTCAACACCGATGGCTCGGATGGCAGGGAGGCTCGGACCAAGGAGCATCGGCTGATGGAGAAGATTGCAACGGTTTCAGGGCGGCCCTTGAATTATGGGGTGCTCGAAGTGTTCACCGATGAGGCGGACGCCGGCATCATGATCGGCCAAAGTGATCAGGCAATTGCGCGCGGCGTCGGCGTTTATCCAATGGTCTCTCCGCGCGCCGCTAACCTGATGTACACGCTGGAAGGCTATCATCTGTTCATGGCGCGGCCTTCTTACCTCGAAGTCGCGCGTATGCCGCTGGCCGAACGCGTTCACGCCTTGCGCGATCCGGTGCGCAAGCGCGCCATACTGAGCGAAAGCGACGTGACCAGCCCCGTGGGTGTCAGAGACCACGGGGTGCTTCTCAAATACATCTCCGCTAATAATGAGCAGTCCTTTATCCTGAGCTCGCCGATGGATATTGAACCCGGTCCGGAGCGCAGGCTCGGCGCGCTCGCGGCGGCGGCGGGCAAGTCCGCAGATGAATATCTATATGACCATTTGACGGCAGGCGACGGCACCAACGTTAATCTTAACATCGTTGCGAATTATTTCCACGGCAATCTGGAAAGCACGCGCAAGTTCATGATGAACCCGAACACGATCATCGGACTTGGCGATGGCGGCGCTCATCTGAAACTGATCTGCGATGCGGCGCACACCACCTGTCAGATCGCCTATTGGACGCGCGACAGGAGCCGGGGCGAGCGTATCCCCTTGGAATTCATGGTGGAGAAACTTGCCGCGGCGCCGGCCCGGCATCACGGCCTGACGGATCGCGGCGTGCTGGCCGTCGGCAAGCGCGCGGATATCAACGTCATCGATTATGAGCGCCTGACCTTGAAGCGGTCGCGGATTGTTCACGACCTGCCCACCGGGGCCGGCCGCTGCCTGCAGCCAAGTCAAGGATATCTTGCCACGGTCGTCGCGGGTGTTCCTACTCGGTTAAATGATGAAGACACCTTGGCCCGCCCGGGACGGCTGCTGAGGTCGACTGCGTTCACCCCGGAACTTGTCAGGTAGGAGGCGGCTAACATCTCCTTGCTCGGGCTGGCTTCGGCCAAACAAACGACGAGCCGATGGGGGTCACGACAGATCCGGGCACTAGCAACCAATCCGACCGAAACAAAAAAATTTCAGGGGGGACAATGAGCCGTCATCTGGTGGACCCAGAACTTAGCGCCGGGCTTGACGCGCACTTGCCGCAAACGCTGAATAGCGAGACACTGGCGCAATACCGGTCAATGTTGTTCGCTATGGTCGCGGCAATTCCCAAGCCCAATTCGGAAGCAATGCAGAATGTGCGGTTCGAGGATCGCCGCATTCCCGGATATGATAACGGTCCCGATGTCCGGGTGCTTGTGTACTCGCCGGGCAGCCGTACGGATGAACCGCTTCCGGCGATCCTACATATCCATGGCGGCGGATTCGTCAGCGGCAATGCCGATATGAGCGATCCGAACAGCCGCAGCTATGCGGCCGAAATGAATTGCATTGTGGTCTCCGTCGATTATCGCCTGTCGCCGGAGACGCAATTTCCCGGGCCGCTCGAGGATTGTTACGCTGCCTTACTCTGGCTGCATTCGGCCTCCGGCGAACTTGGCAGCGACCCGGATCGCATCATGGTAGCCGGCGAAAGTGCTGGTGCCGGGCTTACGGCCGCTTTGTGCCTGCTGGCGCGCGATCGCGGCCAGGTGCGCCCCTGTTTCCAATATCTGGCGGAACCGATGCTGGACCATCGCAGCGTCGATAGTGACCATCCCCATGTCGGCCACATTGGCTGGACACGCGATCACAACCGTTTCGGTTGGGCCTCGATGCTTGGCGGGTCGGTGGCTCCGGTCTCCCCCTACGCATCGCCCGCCACCGCCGAAGATCTTACGGGTCTGCCCCCGACCTTCATCCATATCGGTGCGATCGATCTTTTCCTTGAAGAATCGCTCGAATATGCCCGCCGGCTGACGCGCGCTGGCGTTCCGGTGGAACTGCACGTCTGGCCAGGCGCCTATCATGCCTTTGGCGCCATCAACGCGCATGTCTCACGCCAGTCACGGGGCGCTGCCCGTACCGCCATTCAGCGCGGTTTGCGCAAGGCCGCAGCGGGCTGATTCAAATGCGACAAAGCTGCCCGGTCTCGGCAGGGACAAACCTTTAACGTAGAGTAAAAAACTTGAACAAGACCGTTAAAATTGGTGCCGCCACTGCATTCTTCAATGACAGCCGCATGGGCATCGCTCAGTTGCTGGAAAAAGCCGAAGGGCTCGACTACATTATTTTCGACTTTCTTGCCGAGTCCGTCATGGGTGGCCTGGGCCGCGGCATCGCCACCGGCTCGGGTCCTGGCTTTGCGACGGACTTCGTTGATGGCTACATTCTGCCGCACTTACATATGCTGCAGGAGCGGCGAATTCGGGTTGTCGCCAATGCCGGCGGCCTTAATCCATCAGCCTGCGCCGAAGCCATCCGGCGTGGCGCCGAGGCAGCCGGCTTGCGACTGCGCATCGGCGTCGTCGAAGGCGATAATCTCACCGACCGCCAATCTAGTATCATCGGTCCCGATACGGCCGACATGTTTGACGGCTCGTCCGTTCGCGGCAAGATAGAGGGCGCGGATCGGTTGAATAGTCTGGCTGCCTATACCGGAGCCTTTCCGATCGCAGCGGCATTGGACGCCGGCGCCGACATCGTCATCACCGGGCGCGCGGTTGACAGTGCGCTCGCGCTGGGCGCGCTGATCCATGAATTCCGATGGGGACCGGAGGATTTCGATCTGCTTTCCGCCGGCACCCTTGCCGGGCATCTGCTGGAATGCTCGGCGCAGGTTACCGGCGGTACGTTTACCGATTGGCGGGATGTACCGGACTGGGCTGGCATCGGCATGCCGATCGGTGAATGCCGCGCCGATGGTGGCTTGGTGATCACCAAACCTGCCGGGACCGGCGGCCTGGTATCGGTTGGTACGGTATCAGAACAGCTTCTCTACGAGGTAAGCGACCCGCAGCGCTATTACGTCGCCGACGTCATCTGCGACTTCACCGACGTAACCATTACGCAAGTCGCTTCGGATCGGGTCGCGATTGCCGGCGCCCGGGGTCTCGGACGCACCTCCACCTACAAGGCCAGCCTGACCTATGAACAGGGTTGGCGCGCGACGGCGGCAATCCCAATCGTCGGTCTAGAATCAGGCGCCAAGGCCCGCCGCTTCGGCGAGGAAATCTTCGCTCGTACCAGCGGAATGCTTCGCCAGAGCCAGCTTCCTCCTTTCGAGCGGACGCGTTGCGATGTTATCGGTGGAGAAGGCAGCGGCCCAACCACGGCAATATGCCGGCTTGTCGCTGACCATATCGATCAGGAAGGCGCGCAATTGCTGGTGCGCGAGCAGGGTTCGGCAATCAGCCATATGTCGGTCGGAACCACCATGGGCCTGGGCGCCTCGGTGCGGCCGGTGCAACGGATTGCTGGATTTCTTATCCCGAAATCATCCGTGACGCAGCGCGTGACGCTGGACGGGCAGCCCGTGCCCTTTGCGGTGCCCACGGATGCCAGGCCGGCAACTGGCGACGTGGCCACTCCAGCCTTGCCGCAGGCGCCGCAAGACGCTGATCCAGCGCAGACCGTGCCCCTTATCCGGCTGGCCTGGGCGAGAAGCGGTGATAAAGGCAATCTTTTCAATGTGGCGGTCATCGCCCGCAACCCGGAGTACCTGCCGTATATTGCCGCCGCGCTAACGCCGGAGCGCGTTGGCGAACATTATGGCCGCGTGCTTGGACAGAAAGGTCCGCTGGCCGTTGACCTTTTCAGCGCACCGGGTCTTTTCGCACTCAACTTTGTCGTCAAGAATTCAATGGAAGGTGGCGTCCTAGCATCGACGTGGATTGATCCGGTCGCCAAGGGCATGGCGCAATTGCTGCTCAACTTTCCGATCCCGATAAGCGCTAAACTTCAACAGAAATTGGGTAACTAATGGTAACTAGTTCGGGCGTAGGGAAATATGAATGGCTCAACGTGAGAAGCGGTCCCGTACTGGTCGGCTAAAGTCAAGGTGATCTGGCACGAATGAACCCGACACCTATTCACAATCCTTGTTCTCGCGGACGCACGAACTGCAAAAGCAAAGTCTTCCAGCGGTCTACCGGCAGTTCCGGATTAGGCGGGGTCGACCACTAATCGGTCCCACTCAATGCCGCCCCGGCGACAGCGCGAATTTAAGCGTCAGATCGGAACTTGATAGATGTTCCTAATCAACGGTGCACGAAATCGATATTTTCTCCGGGTATCAAAGCTCGATCTGCCGGAAAACCTCCGCGGCGCCTGTTGTGACCTGGATCACCTTTCCCGTAACGGCATTCCAGTGGACAGCCGGTCAACCCAAGGTTTTAAGTTCCACAGCTACCGCCAGCCGAAATTTCTGCGCGCAATGCGGAAGCCATATGGCATTCGAAATCGATGGCGGCGCCGAGCTCGATATCACGCTGTCCACCTTTGACCAGCCGGGGGCGTTCCAGCCTTAATTGCTTGCACCATATCGCCAAACTGGCGTGACAGCCGCTGCTGTTCCTGTGGTTAGCATTCAGCGTCCATCATGTTGTGGGCAATTTATCTCCGGCTCAACCTGTCGTCGTATTGGTTGCCTTTTGCTGGCGCCAAGGGTGATCTGCAATTTTGTCGCATGATACGCCGGCTTTTACGCGAGGGCGGCATGGTGTGCCAAAACCCGTCGATCGAATTGACACGCCAGCCTAAATCTCCGTAAAAATGAAGCTAACATGGACACCGGCTGCTGATGGACCGAGACGAAGGTGCGATTGCAGAGGCCCTGCCAGACATCCTGCAGCCTTCCCCCGAAACCGACGCGATTATACGGGGGCTTGAACGCAAACTGGACGTGCTGCGTGCGCAGCTCATCGCCTGCCGCAAAGGCGAAGACGACGGGCAAGCCGGGATTACGACGTGGTCGCGGCTCGAACAGCAGGTTCAGCGCATTCAACAGCTTGAGGCAGAGCGCGACGCAGCGCTTGCAGCGTTCACCACCGGACAGACCGGCTTTGCGGACCGCGAACGCGAAATATTTACATTGCGGCAGGTTATTATCTCGCTGGAGACCCAGCTGGAGCGGGCGCGCGACGAAATTCGCAACAGTCAGCAAGCACATATTCTGTTCAGCCGGGCGCTGAATTCGGGCGTTGCGCCGAGCCCGGCGCCCTCGGCTGACATTGCGCTGTTGCAGGCCATGCGCGATTCAACCTGCTGGCGCATTACCGCACCCTTGCGGGTCGCCGGCAACCTATGGAAACGCCTGCGCGGCGCGCCAGGCTAAGTTGGCATCGGCCGCAATTGATGGGCCGGAATCGCTCCGGGCGGAGGCGGCTGGTATTGCCCCTCGCCGCGCAATATTTACGATATGCAGCAACAATTATCTGCCGTTGGCGCGTATCGTCATGGAATCCGCGGCCCGGCATCATCCGGAGGCCGAAATTTTTCTATGCCT
Source organism: Rhodovastum atsumiense (assembly GCA_026225115.1). Classification (GTDB taxonomy): domain Bacteria; phylum Pseudomonadota; class Alphaproteobacteria; order Acetobacterales; family Acetobacteraceae; genus Acidocella; species Acidocella atsumiense_A. The sequence goes on along the minus strand of JAMFSE010000095.1, from coordinate 17,534 downwards.
CGCCGACGTCAGATTTGCAGAAGATCAACAGTCAAAATATCCGGCGCATGTTGAACTGGTCACGCTCGATCAACTAAGCATCGATGATCTAGCGGATTTCACCTTTCGATATGACATACTCGAGCTGAATACCGCCGCAAAACCTTTCATGTTCCTGTACCTGTTGGAACAGCGCGGGTTCGACCAAGTGCTCTATTTCGACCCGGACATCGAAATTTTTTCCCCGCTGACCAGCGTCACCGACGCGCTCGATGCCGGCGCCTCTCTGGTGCTCACACCGCATATCTGCGAGCCGGGCGAAATCGGGGAGGCGATCCGGGATGTCATATTTCTTCTCGCCGGCACCTATAACCTTGGGTTTTTTGCGGTACGGCAATGCGAGGAGGCCGTCGGCGTATTGCATTGGTGGAGCCGCCGGCTGCGCTATGACTGCGTCAACGATCCGAGCGCCGGATATTTCGTCGACCAGAAATTCATGGATCTGGTGCCGGGTTTTGCCACCAATTGTTTTATCAACCGGGATAACACGCTGAACGTCGCCTATTGGAATATCACGCAACGTCCGATCGAGCGCGGTCCTTCAGGTTGGCAAATCAATTCCCGGCCTCTGGCATTTTTTCATTTCAGCGGTGTCGATCCGCTGGATACCGGTCGGCTCTCACGCCACGGGCCCATGCGGCCCGAAGCAGGAACGCCGGTTCGGACTCTGCTCGAAGATTATGCGGCGCAGATCCTGGCCAATGGATATTTGCAGGAGCGCCATGCCCCCTATGCGTTTGGGAGATTTGCCTCGGGCGTTCCGATTCCGCGCTGCGTACGGCATATGTACCGCCTGCGGCATCGGCTGTGGTTCGGCAATCCTTTTGAGACGTACGAGGAGGTTTTGCACCTGCCGGATGGCGAGGCGACATTTACCGCTCGGCCCTTTGTCGTGACCAATCTGATGCGGTATTTATATGATGAGCTCGGCGCCGGCGGCCGCAAGCTTGATCTGTGGAACGCTGGCGATGTGCGCGATCTGGTCTCATGGTATGTCGAACATGCGGGGGTAGCGTTTGGCTTAGACTGGCGGCTTGTTGCCCCGGTTGAACAGCGTCTAAGAACGCGCCTGCCGGGTGCTGTGGATGTAAGCGTTATCGGCCATTTTAGCGCTTCAACCGGCGTCGGCCAGGCTGCCCGCAAAACGCTGAGCAGCTTTAAGGAAATCGAGAATCTACGTTGCGAACTGATCGATATTGATGCAGCCGGGGATAAGACCGGCAGCGGACTGGTACAAGTTTTTCATGTCAACGCGGATGAGTTGCCGATCGCCTTGAAGGCGATGCGGCCGCATTTGCCGCGCGGGGCCTATCGCATCGCGGTGCCGTTCTGGGAGTTGGAAAGACTGCCGGAGGTATGGGCGCGTGCGTTTGACGGTGTCGACGAGGTTTGGGCATCCAGCCGTTTCATCCAGAACATGCTGGAAAAAACGCTGACGAAACCGGTGATCTACATGCCGCTCGCTTTCGCCCCGATCGCGCCGGTTGCGGGCGGAAGGCAGGCGTTCAAACTTCCCGCGGATGACTTCCTGTTTTTTGCCGCCTTCGACTTCATGTCTTACATGGAGCGCAAAAATCCCCTGGCGGCCATTGCGGCTTTTAAGCATGCCTTCCCGCGGCTAAATGGTGAAGCCGCGGGCTTGATCATCAAAACGCAGAATAGCGCCGGCAATCCCGAAGGCCTGGCGCAGTTGCATGCCGCCATTGGCGATGATGACCGGATCAAGGTAATCGACAAGACGTTGCGGGCAGAGGAGGTGATCAGCCTGTTGACCGCCTGCGACTGCGTGGTGTCTCTGCATCGCAGCGAGGGATTCGGCTTGCTGGTGGCCGAGGCGATGTTGCTGGAAAAGCCCGTGATTGCGACCGATTACGGCGCGACCACGGAATTATTGTCGCAACCCACAGGCTTTCCTGTCGATTACCATCTGGTTCCGATCGCTGAAAATGCGTATCCGCATGCCGCAGGACAGGTCTGGGCCGAGCCGGACACGGGGCACGCCGCCTTGCTGATGCGCCAGGTGCAATCGGCCCCGGCGGCCTGTGCCGGGAAAATTCGAGCAGCACGGCAGCATCTGCGCGATGCATTTGGAACAGAAAAAATTCAGGCGATGCAAGCGGCGCGGCTCCGGGCCGCCGGCCTCGGTTTTTAGCCTATTGGATCGGCGGGATCTCCGCCAGCAAGGGCGCGAACTCATCCGTTTCAAATGGCGTGATGCGCAGATTTTCCGGATCCTGATATTCCGGCAGCGAGAAATGCGCGAAATCCCGGCCGCCGCCGGGCAGTTGCGCCTCATAGCTTTGCAATTTTCGAAGCCGCTCATCCAGGCTACGCACCAGCCAGTCGGCGTGCAGACAAAACGCCGTATCCGGCGCCCAACCGGTATCTGGCGGAACGATGATGCCTGGGGTGTGCAGCGCCGCGGTAAAGGCGATTCTGGACGGGCGGAAAAAGCGCGGTTGCGGTAATAGAAAATCAGGCCGCGAGTGGTTGAAATAAAACCCTTCCAATCGGCTATAGCCGCCGTACCAGGCTTGCCGGAAGGACAGGTAAATTGCCGGCTCCGGCCGGCCCAGGCCGATTTCGGTAATCCAGTCGATCAGCGCTCGCGAGGGCATTTCATCATCATCGATCCGCAGCAGCCATTCGGTAGCGCCGGCGGCCGCGGCGCCGCGCCACAGCACATCCTCACCGCGGTCATGCTCGGCGGCCACTTGCACGACGTCGCAGCCCTGTTCGGCCAGGATCGCGCGGCTATTGTCCGTCGTGCGGCTATCCAGCAAATAGAGAGGCCGGAGGTTGAGGCGCTGATAGGCCCGCGCGAAGGGCGCCAGCCATCGGCCGCCGTCGCGCGTGGGGATAACGATACGATATGAGTCAGGTTGAGCCATCGCGCCTTGCTCTGAGAGAAGGGTATTTTAACGCCGGCGCGCGCCGCGGCAAGCTGTTGCGCGGCACGCCGATAATTTTGGCCCTTGCCGTGGCCTTTGCAGTGGCTTTGCGGATGGCGGCATATGGGTGGCTGGCGCAGGGATATGGCGGGCTGTCGGGTTCGTACTGCCATTTCGATTGTGATTTTTACCGGCGCATCGCGGCGGCCGGCTACGGCAGCGATAGTCTCTATCACGGCCGGGGCAGTTACCCGAACTGGGCTTATTTTCCGCTTTTCCCAACGCTGATGCGCGCCATGCACTTCGTTACGCATTGGCCTTTGGAGACTTGCGGCATGCTGGTTGCCGCTTTGGCATTCTGGCTGCTGGCGTTCGCCGGCGCGCTTTACGTCCGCCTCGGCCGGCCCGGCGGCGATGTGGTTTTATGGCTTCTGGTGTTGTTTGCCGCACCCTACGGTTTTTTCTTCTCCGTGCCGTATACCGAAGCGCTTTTTGCCGCTCTTGCGATCTCGGTGCTGCTGGCACGCGCAACCAACCGGCCGATGCTGGCCGCGGTTCTTGCAGCGCTGGCCGCCGCCAGCCGGCCAACCGGCGTGCTGCTCTCCCTCATCATCATCGCCGATCAGATTTATTTGCTTTGGCAAAGACGGCGCGAACGGCCGCGGTCCCTGGTATGGGCGCAGGTTTTGCCGCCCATGGCCATTGCCCCGCTAGGACTCACGGTATTCATGGCCTGGCAATATTGGCGCATCGGCGATGCCTTCGCATTTACCCATGTTCAGGTCAGTTGGGATCGTTACTGGCTGGGGCCGGTAACCTGGATCCGGCTCGGGCTGCGAACCGGGGACTGGCCGCTGGTCCTTGCGCTGTTCCCTGAGCAGAGCAACGCTTTCAACGCCGCCACGGCAATTGTAGGGCTCGGCGCCGCGGCCTGGCTGGCGCTGCGGCGCCGCTTCGCGGAAGCATGGGTGTGTGCCGGAGCGATTTTATTGCCGCTCTCCTCCGGCTTGCATTCCATCCCGAGATTCGTCGGCACCAACCCGGTATTTCTGCTTGCGGTCTATGATGTTCTGCTCCTGCTACGCAGACGCAGCATGGCGTTGGCTGCGGCGGCGCTGATGGCGGTGTTGCAGATCGTCCTGCTAATGGCCTGGTATCGCGAAGCCGGAGGCTTGTATTGAGGGCTACCGCGCAAGCTGCGCCGCTCGCCTGGGCCCGCATTATCTTTGCGGCACTGCTGATCGGGCTGCAGGCGGCGGTGGTGCTGACAGGCTGGTTTTGGCCCGATGCTTCGCCGGATTACAGCGCAACCTATATCACCCATCGCATGGATTGCTGGCTGCCCCCGGGAACGCCTCCGTTTCTGCCTTCGGCGGATGTTATCGTGCCGCGCGCTCTGCCGGCAAACCAGGCTTGCGCCTTATTACCGAAGGGCTGGAACCCGAAGGATACGACCAATGTCTGGTCCAATGGCCGGATCGCAAGACTGGATATTCCCCTGCGCCCCGGCGACGCCCTGGTGACGTTGCGCCTGCAGGGATACTCGCAGCACGTGACGCAATCGGTGGAGATACTGCAGGCGCATGCGGCGGCGATGCGCCTGCAAATACCGCCCAACACCATCGCGCAAGCGCAGTTTCCCGTCCCGCCGGGCATGACGATTTTGCATTTGAAAATATTGATCGCGCAGGTGCATCATCCCCTGGACCGCGATATCATCGATTGGCGGGCGATCGGCATCGCGGTGCTCGACATCACGCGAACGCCGGAGGCAAAGCTGCATGATCACGCAACGCCTTCCTGATCCGGCTTCAATGCTTCTTTTCAAACGAAATCAGGATCGAGAGATGCCTTGTGTCGCCGTTATGGATCACCCGCGCCGGCACAAAGGTTTTTGCCGCCGTCAGCGTCACCGCCGTATTGGCTGGCACCTCGACGCTGCGCGTCTGCCCGTTGCCGACGTAGAAATTTCGGCTCCCGCCAGGCCCTGTCTGCGTCACTAACAGCTGCCCCGGGATGTAGCCGGAGCCGGTCAGGGTCACCTCAACCGGCATGTCATGCGTGGACACCGTGACCTGCCGTCCCATCCAATTTTCCGGCGCAATCGAGGCCCAGTAATCGCCTTCCGCATAATAATAAGCGAGGCCGGATGCAGCGGGCGGTTTGACGACAAGCATGCCGTGATCGGTCTGCTGCTGCCATCCCATGGCCTGAATACCGGCGGAGATCGCGGGTGGCGTGCCGGGGCCGATCAGTAGAGCGTCGACGTGATGGGTCGCGCAATAGGCAGTGAGATCATCCCCGAAATTCGGCCAGGCCTCGCCCAGCAGGAATTCCATGGTGGCCGGGTACGCCCATTCCTGTTCCGGTACGAAGCCGATATACCCGCCGGCCTGTTTGAATGCCATGCCGGCGTCAAGCTGCCAGGCCATGCCGGGGCCATTGATGCCGAAGGGCAGCAATATCGCCGTATGATTCGGGCCAATGACGCGCGCCACGTTCCGGGGCGAAAAAAATGCCTGTGCCGGCCAAGCCGACCACAGAAAAACTGGCAGGTTCGGAACCAAGGCGATGACAGCAATTCCAGCCAAAACAAAGCGGCCGGTGCGTCTCCTGCCCGGCCCCGCCAAATAGCAGGACGCCGCGATGGCCGCGACCAGGGAGACATACATGCTGAAGCGGCAGGGCAACGCATCCTCCAGCAAAGGCAGCGATGAAGCTGCCCGCCAGGGCAGCATGATCTGCCGATCATGACCGGCGTAATGCAATAGCGGCCCCAGACTCCCGACGCAGAGAATGACAAAAATGATGAGCAGCGCTCTGGCGAAAACCTGTTGCCGATGCTGCAGGAAATAAAACCCCAGCAGACCCAGCAGCGGCAGCCCCAGATACGCGCCCTGTTCGGTTGAATTGCCGGTGAACGCATTGGCGATCGGCGCGGATAAGCGCCAGCCGATCGCCGTCATTGTTGTCGGCAGCACAAAATTCAGCAAATCCGAGGAATAATCGGCGGTGGAATAGATAACATCCGGCACCGCCGGCAGGCCGATCACGATAAAGACAAAGAACGGCGCCGCCGCCACGATGGCGATCAGGCCGGCGGTGATAATTTCCAGGGCCAGGCTATAAAATACCGGCCTCCCGGCGGCGGGTGCCAGAATAAGAAAGACGGCCCAGAAAATCGCGCCGAACAGCAGGAAAGTGAGAAGTATTTCCGTCGAAACCCCAAGCTGCGCCAGAATAAGCGCCGCCATGCAAACGATGAACGGCCTGCGGCCGAAATCGGACCGGGCCCGCCTGGCGCAAAGCAAAAGCATCAACGGCAGCAGGCAGGTGAAGGCAAGATTAGGATGGCCCTGCATCTGCCCGAGCTCGTAGGACGAAAAACCATAGATATAACCGCCGACCAGCGCGGCGGCCCAGTCTCGCGTCAGGTATCGGGCAAGCAGAAAGGCGGTGCCGGCAGAGAGCGCGGGTGCGGCTACCGCAACCAGATTATAGGATACAACCGGGCCGCCCAGCAGTGTTATCGGCAACGCGGCCAAGGCAAGCGTCGGGATCGACGTACTCCAGGTGAGATTACCACCCTGCGGGGCCCAGACAAACTGGGAGATAAACGGGTTCAGCCCATGCCTGAGCGCGAAGGGCCACCAATTGAGGAACCATACAAAGCTGACCGGATCCACGCTGACGCCGAGATAATGGCCGGTCCAATCAGCCGAACGGCCAAAAAACACGAGGGAAAGCGTCAGGTAAATCAGAAATGCAGCAACTGCGTCCAGATATTTCCGATGCTGCAAATGGGTTATTCCTTGAGAGCGAAATTGCAGCTGTACATTTGATCCAGAATATTCGGCTATCCAGCAGATTGCGAGAGACAAGCGCCTGAGCGCAAAAATATTCCAACATGCGGCTAGGAAATCAGCGCCGTTCGACAGTAAACAGGCCTGAGCAATCATAGCCCGAGAGTATTTGAGATGACTGGCCTACCCCCCAGACGAAACTGGACATCGGGACTACCCCTCCTGACGGCCCTCATCGCGGCCTTCGTCCTGTTCAATGCAAACTGGGTCTGGGTGAACCGGTTCCGGCACGGCTTCGTGCTCAACATCGATGAGGCCGGTTATTTCTCCTATGCGATGATCGATTATTACGGCCTGCATTTCGGCGGCCTTGCCGGCTGGTTTGCGGCGCTATCCATTCAGAGCATTCAGGCGCCGCTGACCATGGCGCTCACCTCGCTGCTCTTTGCCATCACGGGGCCGCATATCATCATTGGCTTCGCGGTACCGCTTGCCGCCGGCGCCGGTTGCGTTGCCCTGACCTACGCGCTCGGCAATTCGCTGGGCCTTGGGCGGGCCGCCTTGCTGGGCGCCCTGCTCACCGCCGCCTGCCCGGTGATTTTGAATTATTCGCGCGCCTATCTGTTCGCAACGCCGGCGGCTTTTTGCGCAACTTTGGCCTTGGTCGCGATATTACGATCCCGGAATTTTCGAAGCATCGGCTGGACGGTGGTATTCGGGTTAGGTCTCGGCCTGCTGCCCTTGGCCCGGACAATGACAGTAGCGTTTATCCCCGGGCTCGTGCTGGCGGCGCTGGTCAGCGTGCTCGGCAACCCCGAGGCCCGGCTCTCACGCTTTCGAAACCTCTGCCTTGGCTTGATCATCAGCCTGCTGGTCGCCGGCCCTTGGTTCTGGGAAAACGGCGTGTTGGTGGCGCACTACCTGTTCAACTATGGCTATGACAAGCACGCGCTCGAATACGGCGCGAAAATATCGGTCTTCAGCCTGCATTCTCTTGCCGTAAAATTCAACTTTTTCCTCAACGCGGAAATCTATCTGCCGGAAGCCTTCATCATCTGCCTTGGGCTCGTGGCGCTGCTCGGAATAATCATTCAGGCCGCGGTAAAAGATGGCGTCCGCCAGTCAATATTTCGCGGTTTTGCCGCTCCCATCCTGCCGGTCCTGATCTTCAACGTGACGGTGCTGCTGGCGCTTTCCAGCAGCGGCAATGCCGGTAGCGGATTCATCACGCCCGTCATTCCGGCATTGATGGCCCAAACCGGCTGGGCCTTATGGCGCGTTCGCCTACCGGCGCCGGTCCGCGTCGCGCTCTGCACCCTGGCAATCGCCGCCGCCGCAATCTGCATCGCAACAATGGCCGTACTCACGCCGCCATTCGCCCGCGCCACGGCATTGCAACTGCCCCTGATCGGCGGCGCCACGCTCACCGATGGTCTCGGCGCCGTGCAGGGCTATGAAATCCGCGGCGGGTACGGCGTGCCGGGCGCGTTGCTCGGAGCCGGCGAAAGCCAGGCCTGGGTGCAATTAAGTGGCTGGACCGCCAAGATGATTACCGAAAAATACGGCCCGCAGGCCAATATCATGTTTGCGTTTCGTAACGTCATGTTCAACGTGAACACCCTTAATCTGCAGGAACTCATCAAATTCCACAGCGCCTTTCCAATACAGATGATCGACCCGATAGAAACCGGAACCTCGCTTGCCGGCTATAAAGACTGGCTGGCCAAGAACGGCCCGCAGGCTTGCATTTTGTTGACCGCCGAGCAAGCCAAGGGGGATTTCGATCCGCAGGTCGATCCCGGATTAATGAAAACCGCGGCGCAGCAATCGGGTTTTGAGCAGGTGCTCGAATTTCCCACGCCGGACGGTCAGGTTTTTGCTTTATGGCAGCACAAGGATGGCAAATCCCCCTGCCCCGGGCATTAATCAAGCAGCCGTAATTGCCTCGCTCATGCGCCAGAGACGATCGACGGCCTCGCGGCTTTCCACAACCGGATTGCGCGCGCGTGGCCGGCGTTCATAAAAATACCCATCCGTAGCACCGCCGGGCGCGTCTGCCGTCGCCAGCCAGATCAGCGTATCCGCACCCTGCGCCGAGGTGAGCAAATCCAGCGACAGGATATAGCCGCGCGTCTGATCGTCCGCAGTGTTCGCAAAGTTGGTGGCAACCGGACCCGGGTGAAAGGCATGAACCACAATACCATCCTCCGCTGTGCGCACTGCCAGGCCGCTGGCGAACAGGCAATTGGCAAGTTTCGCATTGGCATAGGCGAGGCCAGCGTTAAAATCATTCAAATGCTGCAGGTCGTCCCATTTCATGCCCGGCAGCATCTCGCTCGCATCCGAACTGGTCACAATGACGCGCACCTGGCCGGGCGGCCCGCCCCTTGCCGTTTCACGAAGGATCGGCAGCAGGCGATCGGTGAGGACAAATGGGCCGAGATGATTGGCAGCGAACGTCGCTTCATTGCCCTCGGCGGTCACCACACGCTCGGCCGCGATGCCGCCCGCATTGTTGACGAGCAGATCGATACGATCGGTCAGGCCGGCAATCTCCCCGGCCAAACGCCTGGCGTCGCGCAGCAACGAAAGATCGGCGCGCAGCATGGAGACGCCGCCGGAAGCGGAAGCTGCACGGATCGCAGCCGCCGCCTTCTCGCAACGCCCCGCATCGCGGCCAACGCCGATAATCCGCCACCCCTCTGCGGCAAGCGCCATGGCCGCCTCGAATCCAATTCCCGAGCTGGCGCCGGTGATAACGGCGGTGCGTGGATTATTCATACCTCACGCCCCCGCCAGCGCGCGATCCGCCGCCGCAATTTCAGATCGCAGCCACATCGTCTCGCTCAAATTACTGCTTCCGCTCAAATTCAGCAGCATCACCAGCGCGTCCTTTTTCACCTGCACCCCGCCCAGATGCCTCGCCTCCGCACCCAGCACGATATCGAGAATATGCAGCGCCTCCAGCGCCTGCCCCGCACTCAGCTTCACGCGCGCGCGCTCAACCAGCGCATCGGCGCCCGCGAGTTCAACAATATCATGATCGACGCTGGCGCGCGGCACGCCGTACAGCGAGGTTGTCGAATCATACAGGAACCAGCCGAAATATTCGTGGTAAATGGCGCGCACCGCCCAGCGCACATTGCCGTGCAGCTCGGCAATTTTCAGCGCCTCAGGCAGTTGGATTTCGCGCATCAGCGTGAAAACATCCCGGCCTTCATTCATGCCCGCAATCACTGCTTCGTTCAGCCATGAGACCGCGTCATACATGCGGTCGAGCCCGGCCTTCACCTCAGCACCGCGGATCGGCTCCCCATGCCCGGTGATGATGGTTTTAGCGTCCAGCGAGCGCACCAGATCGACCGATTCCAAATACCGCAAAACCGAACGCGGCTTATCCCCCCGGATGGTGTTGAGGAACGGCATCGACAACCAGATCGGCCCGAACAGATTGCCGATGAAGGCAATTTTCTCCGCCGGCATCCATACCACCAGATTATCGACCGTCTCGCCGCCCGGCGTGGAGAGCAGCTCAAAACGCCGGCCGCCGATCTCCAGCGTCAAACTGCCGTCGACGGTGACGTCCGGCACCACATCGGGGGTTTTCGGACCGCCCAAGTTGACGGTGGTTCCCCATAATTTTGCCTGCCTTGGCTGGGTCGCCGGGGTCAGCGCACTGTAAAATTCGCAGGTATCGGTAAAGCGCTTCTCGGCGTAAATTTTAGTCTCCGGCTCCGCCAATTCCGGCACGCCGCCGAAATGATCGGCATGGCTCTGCGTCAGGATGATCGCGCGCAAGGGGCCGGACCGAACCGGCTCCAGCAGCGCCTTATTGCGCGCGGCGCTGAAAGCAAAACCGGCGTTGATCAGCACATCGCCGCCGGCCGTATTGATGAGATAGGCATTTGAGATGTCTTTAACCATGAAGATGCGGTCGCCGAGATCCTCCGCCTGCGTCTGCCGGTTGCCGGCGGTAACCAGCTCCGCAAGCTTCGGCGCCTTATCGGTACTGTCGTTCATGGCATCCCTCCGACTTACCGCCCCGTTCACGGAGCGCATTGGAGCCAAGGATGCTCAGGCATCCAGCCCTTGTGCAACCCGTCAGATTAGATCAGATTGGGCCATAATAACGAGATACAGCCATAATTCGGTAAGGGATGCCGCCTTTGTCTCGAACGCTCACCATCGAAGCGGCGCTGCACCGTCCCTATCTGGCCGCCCAGATGGTCCGGATGCAGCTGGACGACCAGGTCAATGATTTTCATTCCGCCGGCCCGGCGCTGCGGATGGATTTATGCCTCACCCCCCGCCCGGCCGGCGCCGAGGCCCGCTTCGCCAATCATTGGGCGCCCGGAAGGTTCGAAGCGGTCGGCCAGGTTTTCGTCATCCCTCCAGGGGAGATCCTGCAGTTCCGGGCCCCGGGCGGCCGCCAGGTGGCACTTATGTGCGCGCTGCAGCCAGCATTATTCGCGCCCTGGCTGGGCGAATTCACCTGGACCGAGCGCCGGCTTGAGGCCAGCCTCGATATCGGCGCGCCCCGCATCATCGCCTTGTTGCGGTTCCTGGCGCAGGAATTACAGCACCCGGCGCTGGGCCAGGAGGTCGCCGCCGACCTGATCGCCCAGCATCTATGCATCGAACTGGCGCGCTATCTGCTGGCGGTGGACGAACCAGCAACCACCGGCGGACTTGCAAGCTGGCGGCTGAAGCTGATCGAGGAACGGCTGGCCGAACAGGGCCCCGCGCCGACGCTGATGGAGCTGGCCGCTTTATGCAATCTTTCCATCCGCCAGCTGACCCGCGGCTTTCGGACCAGCCGCGGCTATTCGATCGGCGAATACGTCACCCAGCACCGGATGGACATGGCGCGCCGCCTGCTCGGCGGCGACGAGCGCATCAAGGACATCGCCCGCCGCATGGGCTTTGCCTCCGCCGCCGGTTTCAGCTTCGCCTTCCGCCAGGCGACCGGCGTCACGCCCAAACTGTTCCGCACCCGCGTGCTGCGCGGCATTTAACCCGGCCGCCCGAGCTTCATGGCCATATCTCGATGGTTTGGCCGGGCCAGCACCGCAGCACCGCTTGCGCCACCCGGTCCCTCCGGCGCTATAGACGAAGCACAAGCGCGAAACGCGCGGGATACGGGAAGGAAAAATCATGACAGGATCGGCGCTCGCAGATCAGTTCATCGACATCGCCAGACAGGCCACCGGTCTGCAGAAATTCGACTCGGATTCTTTCCGCGAAGGGCTGGAGATTCTGCTGGCCGACAAAACGCGGCCGGGCCAGCCGGCCCTTACCGATAATTTCAAGGGCTTTCTCATCCAAGCCCTGATGAACCGCCTGAAAACCACCGCTTATCTCAATGACCATCCGGACCTGTTGAACCAGAAAATCGAACGCCCCGTCTTCGTCTTCGGCCTGCCGCGCACCGGCACCACGCTGCTGAGCAACCTGCTCGCAGCCGACCCCATCCGCCGCTCGGCGCTGACCTGGGAAATCGATGATCCCGTACCGCCGCCAAACACCGCCACCTTAAAAACCGATCCCCGCGCAATCGCCGCTCTGGCGCAGCACGAAGCAATCCTTGCCGCCAATCCGGAAGCCGGCATGGTCTATCGCGGCTCGCCGATCTATCCGAATGAATGCCTGTTCTTCACCCGCAGCGATTTCAAATCTTTGGTCTGGGAATCTTCCGGCACGCTGCCGGAGTATCGCGAATATCTGTTCAGCACCGACATGAATTCGACCTATGAATATCACAAACGCTTCCTGCAATTGCACCAATCCCAGGCGCCGGGCACGTGGAACCTGAAGCAGCCAAGCCACGGCCTCTGGCTGGAACCCTTGCTAAAGACCTACCCGGATGCGCGGCTGGTCTGGACGCACCGGGACCCGCTGGCCGTCGTCGGTTCCTTCTGCAGCCTGACCCGCGTTGCACACACCACCTTTTCCGGTCCCATCGACGATCCCTGGATCGCGCAGAACCAACCCTGGCAGGCAGTGCAACACGCGGAACGGCCAATGGATTTCCGCGACAAATTCGGCGAGGACCGCGTGACCGACGTGCATTACGCCGATCTCCTGCGCCGGCCGATCGAGACCATGCGCAAACTCTACGCCACTTTGGGCGACGATTTCACGCCCGAGGCAGAGGCCGGCATGCAAGCCTGGCTCAGCGACAATCCCCCGAACAAATTCGGCAAGCATGAATACCGGCTGGAGGAATTCGGGCTCACCGCGAACAAAATCCGCAACATGTTTGAACGATATTCGTCGCGCTACGAAATCGAGCCCGAGGGCTAAGTACAACGCATAAATCCAGGAGAAAATAAAAAATGTCCAAGGGCCTATTCGATCTGACCGGCAAGGTCGCCGTCATCACCGGCGGCAACAGCGGGCTTGGCCTCGGCTTCGCGCGCGGCATCGCCAAACAGGGCGGGGATGTCGAAATCTGGGGGCGCAACGCGGGTAAAAACCGCGACGCCGTCACCGAACTCGAAGGCCTTGGCATCAAAGCGCTGGCCCGCCAGATCGATGTCGGAGACGAACAGGCGGTGATCACCGGCTTCAACGCGGCAATGGCCGATTGGGGCCGCGTCGATACGGTCATCGCCAATTCCGGCATACCGCCGAACGCGCCCTCGACGCTCGAGATGACCGCGGAGCATTGGCACGGCCTGCTCGCCACCAACATGCACGGCGCCTTCTACACTTTGCGCGAGGGCGCCCGGCATATGGTCGGGCGCGCGAAAGCCGGAGAAGCCGGCGGATCGCTGATCTTCTGCGGCAGCCTGTCGATGTTTCACGGCATCCCGGCGCTCGGAAATTACGCCGCCGCGAAAGCCGGCATCGGCGCCCTCATCCGCTCCATGGCCGCCGAATTCGGCCCCTACGGAATCCGCGCCAACATCATCGCCCCCGGCATGATCAAAACCGGCATCTCCGGCGAGAACACGGAACCCAACGCCATCGACCAGCATTTCATGGCGCACACCCCAATCCCGCGCGTCGGCTGGCCCGCCGATTTCGAGGGCATCGCCGCCTATCTCGCCAGCGACGCCTCCTCTTTCCACACCGGCGACACCATCGTCATTGACGGCGGCAGCGCCATCTTCCCGCCCTATCATTTCCCCTCCGATCCAAGGAGCTGAGCATGCGCATCCTGAACATCCACGGCGCCGGCGACGTCCGGCTCGACCCCCGCAATGCGCCCAGCGCCGGCGCCAACGACGTTGTCGTCGCGATCAAGGCCTGCGGCATCTGCGGCAGCGATCTCAGCTACATCCGCGGCGGCGGCATCAACCGCCAGGAAGGCGGCGTCACGCCCATCGGCCATGAGGCCGCTGGCGAAATTGTCTCGGTTGGCGCCGCCGTCGCCGGCGTCTCCATCGGCCAGCGCGTCATCATCAACCCCATGATGACGCCCAGCAACATCGGCAGCGGCGGCCCGGAAGGCGCCTTTAGCGAACAGGTGCTGGTCGCCGAGGCACGGCTCGGCGACAGCCTCCTGCCAATCCCCGACGACCTGCCCTATGAAATAGCGGCGCTGGCCGAACCACTCGCGGTGGCGCTCCACAGCGTCAACCGCACCCAGGCAAAACCCGGCGACAAAGTTGCAGTCTTCGGCTGCGGCCCCATCGGCCTCGGCATGGTCCTATGGCTCATCGACCGCGGCATCACCGACGTCGTCGCCATCGACCTCGCCGACGAACGCCTGGCCCGCGCAAAGGCAATGGGCGCGCGCGCCACCATCAACGCCGGCACCGAGAATGTCCGCCAGCGCCTCACCGAATTGCACGGCACCGCAACGGCGCTGTTCCTGGAACAGGTCGGAACCGATATCTTCATGGACGCCGCCGGCGGACCCAATCTGGTCAGCGACATCATCAACATGGCAAAAACCAACGCCAGGCTGGTCGTCACCGCCGCCTATTCCAAACCGGTCGAAATCAGCCTCGGCATGATGCTCATCAACGAAATGACGCTGACGACGGCACTAGGCTACCCAACCGAAATGCCGGAAGTCGTCGCAGCCCTGCCCCGCATCCGCGAAACAGCGCAATCCCTCATCAGCCATCGCTACGCCTTCAACGACGTTCTGGAAGGATTCAAAATGGCAGGAACGCCGCAATCCGCAAAAGTAATGGTAGAATTCTAGCCGCTTTTTGAAGCCGCTTTTTTGAAAAAAAGCGGCGCAAAAAACTTTTGTTATTCTGGGGCATGGGTTGCGGCGGCGACGATGCCCAATTTTCAATTTGTGGGAATAAGCAAAATGCTTTCCAATCATTTTCAGAATGCCTACGTCACGCCGGATATCGACCGCGCCGTGGCGCTGCTCGCCGAGCGATTCGGCGTTACGGCCGAGCCGATGCGCATCGACGTCACACAAACATTCCGCACGGCCGATGGCGTTGGCGAGGGAACGCTGCGCCTGGCGCTTATCCAATTAGGCAGGTTGGAATATGAATTGATCCAGCCGCTCTCCGGCAATGTCGCAATCTACGCAGATGCCGTAATGCCAAACCAATTGCTTCGCTTTCATCACGTCGGCATGCGAACCGATGATTTCGAGCAGGTCCGCGCCGAGAGCGAACGCCATGGCCGCCCAATTGTGCTCGAAGGCGAAGCCTACGGCATTCGTTTTCTCTACGCTGACGCCCGCCAGACATTAGGCCATTATCTGGAATATATTTCCGCTCCGGACGCCTATTGGGAAGCGATGCAGCAACGCGGAAAATAAATCTTTGCCGGTGGTGTTAAAAAATCCCCGCTCCAAGTTAACAGAAGTTTTTGCGGAGCTTTTTTCAAAAAGCGACCTCTTCCCTTGGAGAGAACAATGCTGACAGACCATTATCAAAACGCCTACGTCACCGCGGATATCGACCGTGCGGTGGCAATGCTTGTCGAACAATTCGGTCCGGTCAGCGAGCCGCGGCGCATCGATGGCGCCGCGCAGATGTTCCGCGGCACCAATGGCGAGGGCGTCGGCAACATGCGCATCGCTTTGGTGCAGGTGGGCAAGCTGCAATATGAATTGATCCAGCCGGTTTCCGGCAATGTGGCGATCTACGCGGACGCCCTGGTGCCGGACCGGGTGATGACCTTCCACCACGTCGCCATGCGCACCGATGATCTCGAAAAAATGCGCGCCGAAGTCACGCGCCTGGGCTACCCGATCGTCGCCGAGGGCGAGGCCCGCGGCGACATCCGATTTTTTTACGCCGATGCGCGCAAGAGCTTTGGCCATTACCTTGAATATGTCTGGGCGCCCGCTTCTGTCTGGGAGGGGAAACGCGCATAGGTGCGCCGGAACAGATTAGCTACCCGGTCATGGCCAGTTGATCGGCGACCCGCGCGATGACCGGCTGCCAATCGGCGCGTTGCGCCTGCCGGAATAATCGCATCGTCGGATACCAGGGCGTATCCTCGCGGCCTAGCAGCCAGCGCCAGTCGGGAACATACGGCAACAGCGTCCACACCGGGCGTCCCAATGCGCCGGCCAGATGAACCGGCGAGCTATCGACCGAGACCAGCAGATCCGCAACGCTCAAAATAGCAGCCGTATCCTCGAAACTTGCTATTTCGGGGTCGAGGTTCAGCAATTTGAAGGAGGATGCGGCCGCCTGCGCCGCGGCCGGCCCTTTCTGCACCGTGATGAAGCTCGCCTGGGCTCCCCCAAGCGGCGCTAATTGCTCCAGGCTCAACGAACGGTTGCGGTCATTTGGGTGGGTCGGCGTACCGGCCCAGGCCAGAGCGACGATCGGGCGCGGCAATGCCGCCAATCGCGATTGCCATTTCTGCACAAAGACCGGGTCCGGTTTGAGGTAAGGAATTGGCCCGGGCAAATCTGCCGCCTGCAGGCCCAAAACATCGGGCAGGCTCATCAATTCGCAATGCAGGTCGAAAGCCGGCGGCAACTGCCCGCGAGCCAGCAACAGATCGTGCCAACCCAGCCGCGCCGCGAAGGGCAGCAGTGCCGAATGCACCTGCAGAATAATCCGGCCGCCAAATGCCCGCACATTCCGGAGCAGCCGTAAAAACTGGAAGGTATCGCCAAAACCCTGCTCGTCATGGATCAGGATGGTTTTGCCTTCCAATCTCTGCCCGGCCCAGCGCGGCCGCTGGATTTTCCGCGCGAGTTCCATCGTCGCCGGCAGGCTGTAGCGATATTTATACTCGCGCCACCCGCGTTCGAATTGGCCCAGCAATAGCAGCGTCTCCGCCAGGTCGAACCGAAAGACCAGATTGCCCGGCCGCAGTTCGACCAGCTTAAGTTGAAGCCGGCAGCATTCTTCGATCTGTCCCTGCGTCCGCAGCACCTGCGCCAACATCAACAATTCCTGCAGCGAGGCGCTACCCGCAACGGCGCGCCGCAACCCCGCCTCCGCCGCTTCCAGATCGCCGCGATCCACTGCCGCCTGGGCAGCGCGCAGCGTGGCTGACGGGTCATGGTTTTCCATCAATTTCAGTATGGCGGGGATTTAGGCTTAGGCAAACACACCGGCCTAAGACACGGTTTGTGAAAATAACGCCTGACAGCCGGGCGGCAGCACCGCTAAATAGCCGCATGAACGTGGACCAAGCCGTTGCCCTGGCCTACCGGCACTGGGAGGCCGGGCAACCGGCGCAAGCCGAACAACTCTGCCGCCAGGCGCTGCAAGCCTGGCGCGGTCACGCCGCGGCGCTACATCTGCTCGGGCTCACCGTGGTGCCGAATTCACCGGTCGAGAATGCGACCCTTGGCGCCAATGTGATTCAGATCGGCGAGGGTTACCGGGCGTCGGGACAGCCGGCGGTGGTG
>JAMFSE010000094.1 GCA_026225115.1 Rhodovastum atsumiense | reverse complement strand
TATGTCGCCGGTTCAAATTCAGAAAGCGCTCTTCGTGTTCAAGCAGGGCGCGGCCCAAAGTTTAGCCGCTGATGAAGTATATGATTTTATTCCATACAATTATGGCCCATTCGACTCTCAAATTTATGTCGATCTGGAAAGATTACAGGAAAGTGGGTTAGTCCAGATCATCAATCCCCGGTCTACTGCGCAGAGAAGGTATGTTATTACGCAGGCAGGGTCTGCCCAGGCTGCCCGTTTGCGCGAAGAGGACAATCGACATTCGAGCTTCATGAGCGAAGTGGTTCGGTGGGTTCAACGCCAATCTTTTCAGGATTTAGTGCGTGCGATTTATCAAAGATGGCCGGAATACCGTCAAAACAGCGTATTTGTTAACTAGGCGTAGCCGTGACACTTTTAGTTGGAATTCTATGTGAAGGGGGAGCCGTAATCGCCGCGGATAGGCAGGCTAGCCACGGAGCGTTGGGCACGACAACTGTTGGGCATGAGACGCCTAAAATTCGTAAGTTAAGCGATACCATATTATTTGCCGCAAGTGGTCCCGTAGGATTGGGGCAGCACTTAGCGCATCTCGTGTCATCTAATGCGACGTTGGTTGCTCAGAACCCTTATTTTGGAGCTTTGCCTCAACTGCAGCAAACCGTTCGTAGCGTTCTTTTTCAAGCTATTATGGGCGCTCAGCAGGCTCAAGGAATTGTTGGAACACAGGCTGCGGCGTCAGAAGCTTTGTGCAGTTGCTTGCTTGCTGCAGTTTTTCAAGATGGTTTGAAGCTAATTGAAATTAGTACCCAAGGTGGCTTTGAATATCTCACGCATGACGTTCCTTTTGTCTGCGTAGGCAGCGGTAAGGCAAACGCTGATCCATTTATTAAATTCCTGTGGTCGGTTTATTGGGGAAATGGGCAGCGCCCTTCTGTGCAGGGCGCTGCTTTGACCGCTTACTGGACTGTAAAGGCCACAATAGATGCGCATACTTCTGGTGTAGGCTATTCTCCGGATGTAGCTATTATTCAAGAAGATGGTGCCGGCGGTTATGTTGTGACCGAATGCTCTGAAGATGAGCTTGCAGAACATAACGACTTTATTGATCAAGCGCATGAAGCGTTAAAGGGAATACGTGATAAAATATTGGACAGTTCACAGGATAGCGTGGATGAAGTTGCCAAAGATCCGCCACCAATTCTTGACGCGCCAACTTCGATTAGCCGGATAGGTTCTGATGCCAGCTAAAAAGCCAAAACCTGACGAAAAACCCCAGCGCGAACGGTTCATTGAGACTGCTCGCGAGATCGGCGCGGATGAGACGCAGGAAGGGTTTGAGAAGGGGTTTGATAATATAGACCCCAAGAAGGCTGACAGACCTATCATACCAACTCCGAAAGCTCCCTCATAAATGTCTTTGTTGCGTCAAAAACTTCGTTCGCCTGTTCGGAAGTGTACGTTTCTTTTGGATGGTTTGTCGGCACTCTCCACGCTCTGTTTACAACAGCAAGATCGCTCTGGATTCTGTACCAATTAAGCTGCTCGGCGCTACCCTTAGGCATGGCATCAATTAACGGCTTCATATTTTCAGCAATAACACCCCACCCCAGCCCGCGCCCGTGCTGATCTTTGATTGTCGCTCCTATTTTATCTGCAACTATCTGCACAGCGCATTCTAGCGCGCGCATCAAATGAAATACGGCGGCGGTATTTCTATTCAACGCAACGCATTTTCCAGCTTCCTCGATATCCTCTCGGGCTGGGGGAAATTTCTCAAAAACGACTTGCCCAAATATCGGTTCTGGCTGTTCGTAAAGCGCTCGCTTTCCAGCCTCGATTGCAAGAAATCTGGGCTCTGCAAGATCGTCATACAGCCGGCCTAGAAAATCCTTCGCAAGCTCCTCTAGACGGTCTTGCTTCCACCCAGGCTTACCAAAACTAGTAAGACAGTCCTTAACCCGCTCTAATGCAACGCGAGACGAGGTAAGCCCTAATTCATTTAGCTCTCGAATATACTGGTCCAGGTCGTCGTTGGGACTTTTTTCGTTGAAATTCCACCCTGGCATCGTGATGCGAACAGGAACCCCATGTTGTTGTCCCCGGATGTAACCAAGAACCCCTTCTAAATTAGATAGCCATTTTAATAGCTGGTGAAATCGTCCCGCATCAAATTTAATCATATCCCAAAGGCTCCAAAGCCGTCCGGGTTCGCGCTTCCATAGTGCGCTCATGCGGCGACTCCGTCATACCATATATTGCCTTGGGTATGTGAAGTACAATATTGCCGAAGAAAAAGAACCAAAAAGACTTCTTTATGTTGGGACATGGGCGTTGGAGAGGCCAGAACCCATGGGCGGAGTATAGAAGTTTTTTGCGCCGCTTTTTTCAAAAAAGCGGCTTTCTTCAAATGAAATCGGAGCCGCCGTCGACGTTGACGAAGGCGCCGATGTCGACGCTGTCGAACCAGTCCTGGTCGGATAAATCTTCGAAACCGAGCACGATCTCCGGGCCGGCGGCGTTGACCAAGCTGTTGATGTGATGCCAGCGGGCGCCGATTGCCTGGAAGGCGGTGTTGACTTCGGCGGTGTTTTGGATGTCGGCACGGAAGCCTGCGGCGTCCGATGCGCCGAGGGCTTGCAGCTTTTGGACCGCGGTATCCAGGTCCGATTGGGTGCGGCCGATGATGCCGATTTTGGCGCCCTCGGCCGCGAAGCGCTCCGCCGCCGCCAGGCCCATGCCCCTGGAGCCGCCCTGCACGATAACGACGGCGTCCTTCAACCCTAGGTCCATCTGATTTTTTCCTCGTTATTTTTGGTTTGAAGATTGATTGCCGCATTAACACCGGTCCGGGGCTGAAACTCAATCAGTAAGATGATAGGGTTGTTTGATATGCCGGACCAGCATAGATTGCGGTGTCAAACGGCAGTTGAGGCGGCCGCGATGGGGCGCATAGATGCTGCCGGGTTCGTCTTCAGTGTCACTTGAGCGGAGGAAACAATATGAATTGCGGAACGCAAAATGACTGAAGTTAAAGATGTTGTCGTTGTAGGGGCCGGGTTCGCCGGGCTGGCCGCGCTGTATAAAATGCGGGCGCTGGGATTGAGCGTGGCCGGCATTGAGCAGGCGCCGGATGTCGGCGGGGTCTGGTACCATAATAATTATCCGGGCGCGCGCTGCGATGTCGAGAGCGTCGATTATTCCTATTCGTTTTCCGACGCGTTGCAGGTGGAATGGGAATGGACGGAGAAATATGCCGCCCAGCCGGAGATACTGGCGTATTTGCGGCATGTGGCTGAGCGGTTCGATCTGCGGCCGCTCATCCGGTTCAACACCCGGGTTTTGAGCGCCAGCCGTGAGGCGGAGGATAGGCGCTGGCTGGTGGAGACCGATGCGGGGGATGTGATTTCCTGCGAATATCTGGTGATGGCGAGCGGCAGCCTTTCGGCGCCGAAGGACCCGGATTTTGCCGGGCTGCAGGATTTCAAAGGCGAGTGGTACCAGACCAGCTTCTGGCCGAAGGATCCGGTGAAATTTGAGGGCAAGCGCGTCGGGTTGATCGGCACCGGATCTTCAGGCGTGCAGAGCGGGCCGAAGATCGCCGAGACGGCTGAACATTTGACCGTTTTCCAGCGCACGCCGGTGTTCACCATTCCGGCGCGCAATGGGCCGATGGACCAGGAGAAATTCACGGCGGTAAAGGCGCGCTACCCGGAATACCGGGAGGAGGCCAAAACGTTTCGCATCGGCTCGCCGCTCTATAGCACGGGGCGGCCGACGACTGATTTCACGCCGGACGAACTGCGGCAGGTTTTGGCGGCGCGCTGGGAAGCCGGCGGGCCGGCACTCTCCGGCAGCTTCACCGATGCCGGCCGGGTATTGGAAGCCAATAACAAGGTGGTCGCGTTTGTGCATGAGCGGATTAGGGAGATTGTGAAGGACCCCGAGACCGCCGAACTGCTTTGCCCGAAGGACCATCCGATCGGCGCCAGGCGGATATGTATCGATACCGATTATTATGCGACCTATAATCGCGAGAATGTCACTCTGGTGGATGTGCGCACGCATCCGATCGAGCGGATTACGGCGGCGGGGATCAAGACCACGGAGAAGGAATATCCGCTGGATATGATCGTCTTCGCGATTGGTTTTGATGCCGTTACGGGCGCGATGACGCGGATAAATATTACCAACAAGGAAGGCTTGAGCATTGCCGATAAATGGCGGGATGGGGCGGGCACCTATCTTGGGCTGATGACGGCGGGCTTTCCGAATTTGTTTATCGTGACCGGGCCGGGCAGCCCTTCGGTGCTGGTGAATATGGTCGCCGCGATCGAGCATGATGTGCATTGGATCGGCGATACGATCTCGTATTTGCGCAAGAACCACCTGCAGCGGATTGAAGCGACGGCCGAGGCCGAGGATGAATGGACCGATCATGTTGCCGAAATCGGCTCGGGGTTACTGCTCTCAAAGGCGAACAGCTGGTATATGGGCTCCAATATTGCGGGGAAGAAGCGGTTTTTGGTGGCCTACCCGCTTGGCATGCCGCCTTACCGGCAGAAAGTAGAAGAGATTGTCGCCGATGGCTATCGCGGCTTCGTGCTGAGCTGAGGCGAAGGCTTTGGCTATCACCGATGACAGCGTGGTTCCCGATTATGCTGGGCTGATCCGCCTGGATGGCAAAAGCGTGGTGGTGCTGGGCGCTGGCCAGGGGATTGGGCGGCAGGCGACGCATGCGGCGGCGGCGGTGGGGGCAAGGGTTGCCTGTGTCGATGCCGATATTGCGCGGGCGCAAAGCGTGGCCGACGAGCTGGGCGGTTGCGCTTTTGCCGCGGATGCGATGCGCGCCGAGGAGATGGAAAGCGTGCTTGGCCAGGCAGCCAGGGCACTCGGGAAGATCGATGCGCTGATCGATATTATCGGCATGCCGCGCTACGTGCCGATTATGGAAATGTCGGACGCGGATTGGGATTTCCAGCTGGATATTTCACTGCGGCAGGCGTTTCACGCCTTGCGCGCGGGCGGGAAATTGATGCGCGAGAGCGGTGGCGGGGCGATGGTGTTCGTTTCGTCTATTTCCGGGATTATGGGAGCACCTCGGCATTCGGCCTATGGCGCCGCCAAGGCCGGGTTGAATTCGCTGATCCGCTCGGCGGCGACTGAAATGGCGCGGTATCAGATACGGGTGAATGGCGTGGCGCCGGGGTTGATCTGGACGCCGCGGATTGCTGGCTCGATGCAGACCGACGCGCTGGCGGCGGCGAAGAAATCCATCCCGCTGCGAAGGCCGGGACAGCCGAGCGAAATAGCCTCGGCGCTGCTGTTCATGATTTCCGATTTATCCGCCTATATCACCGGGCAGACGCTGGTGGTGGATGGCGGGGCAAGTGTCGGCTTTCCGATCAATATGGGAGCCGGGCCGGGGGTATCAAAATAACAAGGGAGCAAACGTAATGCATACGGTAAATTTTCCCGTCTATGATGCCGATCACCATTTGTATGAGCCCGAAGAGGCTTTTACTCGGCATTTGCCGGAAAAATTCCAGCGCGAATTTTATTTTGTGGATTTGAATGGCCGCCGCAAATTGGTGATCGGTGGCGTGCTGTCGGAATTCATTCCGAACCCGACCTTTGCGGTGGTGGCAGCACCCGGGGCTTGGGAGACCTGGTTTCGGGCGGAGAACCATGAGGGGAAATCCAAGCGCGAGATTCAGGGCAAGGCGATCCGGCCGCCGGAGACCTGGCGGTCCGGCGATGGGCGGATTGCACTGCTGGATCAACAGGGGCTGCATGCCGCGCTGGTCTACCCGACGCTGGCTTCGGTGATCGAGGAACGGATTGGTCCCAAAGGCGATGTTACCGCCGCCTTGTTTCATTCGCTGAACCAATGGACGGTGGATGAATGGGGATTTGCGCGGGATAACCGGCTGTTCTCCGTGCCGTTCATCAGCCTGACCGATGTGGATCTGGCGGTGAAGGAATTGGAGTTCGTGCTGGCCAACGGCGCGCGCTGCGTGAATATCCGCCCTGCACCGGTGCCCGATATTCGCGGCAGCCGTTCCTTCGGCTATCCGGAATATGATCCCTTCTGGGCGCGGGTGGCCGAAGCCGGCATATTCGTGACGCTGCATGGGTCCGATAGCGGCTATGACCGGATTACCAAATGGTGGGCCGGCGGCGGCGAGTATCTGCCGTTCGAGCGCGATACCTTTGGGCTGGTGATCGATATCGTCGGGCGGCCGATTACGGATGCGATCACGGCACTGATCTGCCACGGGGTGTTTGACCGGCACCCGACGCTGAAAGTGGCATCGGTTGAGAATGGTGCGACCTGGGTGGCGCCGCTGCTGCACCGGCTGGAGCGCGCCTACGGCCAGATGCCGCAGGCATTCAAAATGCATCCGCGCGACCAGTTTCAGAAAAATGTCTTCGTGGCGCCATTCTATGAGGATGACGTGAACGTGTTGAAGCAGAATATTCCGGTGGAACGGATATTGTTCGGCAGCGATTATCCGCACCCGGAGGGGGTGGCCGAGCCGATGCAGTATCTGGAGGAGTTTGGGCAGTATAGACCAGATGAGCTGGAGAAGGTTTTTTCTACGAACCTCAAGGGTTTACTTGAAGGAAAAGCAATTTAAGCGGCCGCTTTTTGAAAAAAGCGGCGCAAAAATTTTTGTTACCCTGGGCCATGGGCTGTGGCTGCGCCAACGCCCATGGCCCAGAGTAAAAAAGTTTTTTTGGTTCTTTTTGTTCACAAAAAGAACTGCTTATAAAAAGGACAAATAAGATGCTTGAGGATAAGATTATTATCTTGGCGGGCGCGGGATTTGTGGGGTCGGGCTGCGCGCGGCGGTATTTTCAGGAAAATGCGCGGGTTGTTATTGGGGATATCGATGGGGAGGCCGCGCGCCGGTTGGCGGCGGAGATTGATCCGTCGGGGGCGCGGGTGTTTGGGACCGAGCTTGATGGCGGCGAGGAAAGTTCGATTAAGGCGCTTGTGGATTTTTGTGTGTCGAAATTCGGCGGGCTGCATGGGTTTCATGCCAATTTTGCTTCGTTCTTGAATAAGGAAGGCGGCATTGAAATGCCGGTGGAGGTTTATGACGAGGTGATGCGGATTAATGCGCGGGGGCATTTTTTGTGTTCACGCTATGCGGTGCCGGCGATGATTGCGAGCGGCGGCGGCGCGATGCTGTATACGTCTTCGGGGGATGCATACTCCGGGGATGTCGACCGGGTGGCTTACGCGATGAGCAAGACGGCGCTGCATGCGTTGATGCGCAGTGTGGCCAATCGATATGGCGACCGGGGTATTCGCGCCAATGTCATTTCGCCGGGGGTGATCATGCATGAGCGGCTGGCGGCGCTGACGACCGAGGAATGGAAAGAGAAGATGATGCAGCGCCTGGCGATTAAGGGACGTTTTGGAAAGCCTGAGGATATTGCGGCCATGTCGGCGCTGCTGCTTTCCGACCAGGCCGGGTATATTACCGGCCAGGTGATCAACGTTGATGGCGGCGCGGTGATGCGGGCGTGAAGAGCGCCGCGATTGATCTGACGGGAGCGGAGTTTCCGCTGTTCGCGTTCAGCCATTGCCGGGATGTTGTGGCCGCGGTGAGCCGGGCGGGGGGTTTCGGGGTTTTTGGGTGCAGTAGTTTTACGGCGGCGCAGCTGGAGGCTGAGCTTTCCTGGATCGATGCGCATTGCGGCGGCGACGGCGCCGGATGCGGCGATGGCGCTGCTGGACGTGGCGTGCCGGCATCCGGTGCGGCTGCTGGTGAACGCGTTGGGGAATGCGAAGGCGCGGGAGCTTGTGAGTTATTATGTCGGCCAGGGCGTGGGGTTGGTGGGCGCCGTGAAATCCGTGGCGGAGGTGGTGCAGGATTTCAAGACGGAGTTTGCGGAGGCTTATGAGCGGTTTGTTGGGATTATGGCGGACTGAAGCCGCTGAATCCGATGTTGTTGCATTTGCGGGGAAATAGTTAGACAATTTTAGCCACGTATCGAGATACGGTACAGGTTGGAGGGCGTGATATGGCAACGTTGTTGGATATGCGGCCGGTGCTGGCGGAGGGTGAGTGGGAGGCGCGGGTTGATCTGGCGGCGGCTTACCGGCTGGTGGCGCTTTATGGGTGGGATGACCTGATTTTTACCCATCTCTCGGCACGGGTGCCGGGGGTGGAGAAGCATTTTTTGCTTAATCCGCAGGATATGATGTTCGAGGAAATTACCGCCTCCTCGCTGGTCAAGGTTGATATGGATGGCAGGCCGGTGCATCCAACAAAGAGCCCGGTTAATCCGGCCGGGTTTACCATCCATTCCGCGATCCATATGGCGCGCGAGGATGCGCATGTGGTGATGCATCTGCATACGCCGCATGGGCAGGCGGTATCCGCCATGGCGTTTGGGCTGCTGGCGCATACGCAGACCGCAATGATGGTGGCGCATGATATTGCCTATCATGAGTATGAAGGAATCGCTTTGGACCTTGCGGAACGGGAACGCCTGATCGGCGATATCGGGACCAAAAATATCCTGATCCTGCGCAATCACGGTACGCTGGCGGTTGGCAAGACTGTGGCGCAGTGTTTTCAGCGGCTATACTTTCTGGAACGCGCCTGTGAGGCGCAGGTGCATATGCTGGCGGCCGGCAGGGAGCGCCTGCATAATCCACAGTCCGAGGTGGGACCAAAGGTTGCCGAGCAGACAAAGAATAGTTTCATGGGCAAGGTGGCGGACCGGCTGTCCTGGCCGGCGCTGCTGCGCAAGCTGGATCGGATTGATCCGGGTTTTCGGCTATAGGGATGAATTTTTCCCCGGCCTCGACCGATGACCCTGAGCTGGAGGTAATCCGGCAGGGGGTGCGCGCGGTGGCCGAAAAATTCAATGATGAATATTGGCTGGCGCGCGATGAGGACGGGGAATTTCCGTTTGCGTTTCATCGGGCGATGGCCGAAGGCGGCTGGCTTGGGATTACCATGCCGGAAGCATTCGGCGGCGCCGGGCTGGGGGTGGCGGCGGCGGCGGCGATGATGCGCGAGGTGGCAAGTCACGGCGGCGGGATGACGGCGGCGTCTGCCGTGCATATCAATTTGTTCGGGCCGCATCCGATTGTGGTGCACGGGACGGCAGCGCAGAAGGCGCGGTGGATTCCCCGCCTGGTGGCGGGCGAGGACCAGGTGGCGTTTGGCGTGACCGAGCCGGATGCCGGGCTGAATACCACGCGGATCAAGACTTTTGCGGAAAAGGCGCCGGGCGGGTACCGGGTGAACGGGCAGAAGGTCTGGACCTCCACCGCGCAGGTGGCCAGTAAGATATTGCTGCTGACGCGCACGACGAAATTGGAGGATTGCCGGCGGCCGACCGATGGGATGACGATATTCTATACCGATCTGGATCGCAGCCGGATTGAAGTGCGGCGGATTGCGAAGATGGGCCGCAAGGCGGTGGATTCCAACGCCGTGTTTATCGATGACCTGTTTGTTCCCCAGGCAGACCGGATTGGCGAGGAAGGCAAAGGTTTCAGCTATATCCTGGATAGTCTTAATCCAGAACGGATTTTGATCGGCTCCGAGGCGATCGGGATTGGCTATGACGCGTTGCGGCGGGCGGCCGATTATGGCCGCGAGCGGGTCGTGTTCGACCGGCCGATCGGGCAGAACCAGGGCATTCAGCATCCGCTGGCCGAGCGCTGGATTTATTTGGAATCCGCCTGGGCGATGGCGATGCGGGCGGCGCAGCTCTATGATGCCGGATTGCCCTGCGGCGCCGAGGCCAATGCGGCGAAATTTCTGGGCGCGCGGGCCGGCCATGATGCGGCCTGGCAGGCGGTGATGACGCATGGCGGAATGGGTTATGCGAAGGAATATCACGTCGAGCGGCTGTACCGGGAGGTGGCGCTGACGCGCCTCGCGCCGATCAGCGAGCAGTTGATTTTAAGTTTCGTTGCCGAGAAAGTTCTCGGCCTGCCCAAGAGTTATTAGGAGACCAGTTCATGCCGATGCCGAAAACAGGCAATATCGTTGACACCTTGATCGGATTTCGCGACGTCAATCCGCATCCGGCAATGCCGGGGCTGCGGGAGGAACATAAGGACGGGGTGCATCCGCATGCCTATATGTTCAAGGAAATTCCGGATGATCTGGATGCCAAGGAAGACCCCGCCGTCTCGATCAGCGAGACGCTGGCGAAAATGGACAAATTCGGCATCGAATACGGGCTGGTGAGCCTGACCAGCGCGATGACGCCGAAGGCCGTGCGGGAACACAAAGATCGCTTTGTTTCCTGCATCAATGTCGATGGCAATAAGGGCATGGACGCGGTGCGGGCGATTCTGCGGGCCAAGGATGAGCACGATATTCGCGCCGTCACCATCTTTCCCTCCGGCGTCTACCCGCCGCTCGATATCAGCCATAAACGCTGGTATCCGATTTATGCCAAATGCGTGGAGCTGGATATTCCGGTATTCTGCGCGGTCGGCGTGCCGGGGCCGCGCCTGCCGATGATGCCGCAATGGCCGGGGTACCTCGATGAGGTCTGCTATGATTTTCCGGATCTGAAAATCATCATGCGGCACGGCGCCGAACCCTGGGCGGATTTGGCCGTGAAGCTGATGCTGAAATGGCCGAACCTGTACTACAGCACGTCCGGCTTCGCGCCGAAATATATCCCGCAGGATGTGATCGATTACGCCAACACGCGAGGCTCCGACAAGCTGATCTACGCCGGCTACTTCCCGTTCGGTCTGGAACTGGAACGCACATTCAAGGAACTGGAAGCACTGGCCTTGAAAGACGAAGTCTGGCCGAAATTTTTGTCAGGCAATGCAAGGAAGTTATTGAAGATTCCAGGTTAAGCGGTCGCTTTTTTAAAAAAAAGCTCCGCAAAAAATTTTTATGCTGGGGCGTTGGCGTCGTCAGCGCCCATGCCCCAGCAATCAAAGTTTTTTTGCTTCTTTTTGTTCACAAAAAGAAGTTCTTCTTAGGAAATTCTTATGAGCCTTAAAGCGGAAAATCTTTTTGATATCTCGGGGCGGGTCGCGTTGGTCACCGGTGGGTCCAGCGGGATTGGGAAGATGATTGCTTCCGCTTTCGTGGCGAATGGGGCCAGGACCTATATTGTGGGGCGCGATGCGGGGCGGCTGGAGGCCGCGGTGGCGGAGCTGCGTGGGTTGGGCGATTGCGTGGCGTTGCAGGCGGATATTAGTGACGTTGCGGGGATTGAAGGTTTGGCTGCGGCGCTGGGGGGGCGTGAGGATCGGCTGGATATTTTGATTAATAATGCCGGGGCGAGCTGGGTTGCGCCGTTTGAGCGTTTTCCTGAGGCCGGCTGGGATAAGTTGTTTAACGTCAACGTGAAGTCGCCGTTTTTTCTGGTGCAGAAGTTGTTGCCGTTGTTGCGGGCGGCGGCGGCGAAGGAATGTTGGGCACGGGTGATTAATATCAGTTCCACGAGTGCGCGGTCTGGGGCGGCGTCCACATTGGTTTATGGGGCTTCGAAGGCGGCGCTGGAGCAGTTGACGCAAGCGATGGCGAAGACTTTGGGGGCGGACAGGATTACGGTGAACGCGATTGCGCCGGGGTGGTTTCCGTCGCGGATCAATGATCGGAATCCGAAAGAGGTTGGCGAGAGATGGAAGGCTGAGGCACCGCTTCAGCGCTTTGGTACGGCGGAGGATATTGGCGGGCTGGCGATTTTTCTGAGTTCGCGCGCCGGGGCGTTTGTTGATGGTCAGGTCATTGATATCAACGGAGGCCGGACCGGTTCGTAGAAGCGCATGCCGACGTTCCTTAATTAATTGTTTTCAGACCCGGGTGCTTCGCTGGCGTGGGATGAGCAGGCGAAGATATGGGTTGTGAGGACCGATCGGGATGATGCGCTTCGGGCCCGGTTTGTGGTGATGGCGGCGGCGCCGCGGCTGGCGTTTATCGCCGAATGCACGCCGGGGTATTATAATGCCGAGGGCGATATGAAGATGATCAATGCCCGCAATGGGGCGTATCAGGCTGGGCCGATACCGTTTGTGCGGGCGATTGAGGCCTGGCGGGCGGCGGGGGATATGCGGGGGCTGGCGCTCACGCGCGATTAGTTGATGCGCGTGAAATCCGCATTTTTGCAGATGATGCCGAGGAGCACGCAGCCGGTGGTGCGCATTGTGTTTCCTTGCAGGGTGATGGTTATTTTGTAGCTTCGCTGGCGCCGTACGTCGTAGGCCTGGCCCTTGTAAACCGAGCCTGACCCGGGGGTTATGTTGAGGACGAGCTGGTCCCCTGCCCTTTCCCTGCCGTTCGGATTTTTGACCCAGTTGTTGGTGGCGCAGAGGTTGGCGCCACAGGGGGCGATGGCCATTCGGGTGGCGCCGTCATTGCGCGCCCAGTTGCCGGTCAGGCCGGTGCCAGAGGCTTGCGCCGATGCAGCGACGAGGAGGAGACCAAGACAGGCATAGAGGGGGTTTTTCAACATTAGTCGGCTCCTTTGACGAAGGCGATGTCGGAGACGGCGAGGCGGATTCCAAGTTTTGAGATGGTTGAGATGTCGATTGCGACATTGTTTGATTCCCGGATGCGCCAGTCCTCGACATGGACCGCAAGTTCGTGGCCGTTGACCGGCAGGTTCTGGTTGAAGGAGAGATGCCAGGCGTTCCCCGCTTGCGTGCCGGTGGCGGTGCCGGTGATGTCGGCGGCGGTGCCGGCCATCCAGTTGTCGGGGGCCATGGAGGGGGCGCCGGTGGCGAATTGGTGGATGTTGGGGGCGCCGCAACCGGAGAGGAGGAGGCATGTCAGGGCCGCTGTGGGGTGGCGAGGTGTCGTTCGCGGCTTGGGCATGGTTGATCCGGTTCAGTGTAAACCAGATACGGTTGGGATGGGCCGGCGGATGCAGCGTGGAAAGCGGTCAGGCGGCTTTAGCGCATCCTTCGGGTTTCAGGATGCGGATGGTCGAGGCCGGGTCGAGCGCCAGCATGGCCGGCGGACGGATCGGGCGGGGTACGAGGACGCCGCTGCAGTTCGGGCAGATGTTGCCGAGTTTGGTCTCGGCGCAATCGGCGCAGAAAGTGCATTCGTAGCTGCAGATGCGGGCGTTGGTGGCG
>JAMFSE010000014.1 GCA_026225115.1 Rhodovastum atsumiense | reverse complement strand
GACGCCGGAACCACCGGCAATTCCGTTCGGGCTGGAATCATATCCGCCGCCGGCATCGATGACCGGCGAGACTGATAATGATCCGTAATTAATGCTGACCGGCGCGTATTTAGGCTGCACCCGGTTGAGAATGCTGAAGCCCGGGATGCTGCCATAGCCAGGAACATCGACCGGCAAAAGCCTATCCAACTCGAGCGCTGCCGCACCGCTGGTGGAGACGGAGTACGCCATGATGGACCAAAGGAATAAGTTACGATTGCACAAGGATTTAAGTTAGCATCAACCCTATACAACTTAAAGTTTATTCTTTATAAAAATCATACTTATGGTTGTATCTTCGGGGGCATGTTCCACCGCGCGGCGGCAGGATATCGATCGTGCCAAAGGGCTGGCCATTGTGCTGGTTGTCTTTGGCCATCTCGTTGCGCGCGCAGATCCGCTCGGCGTGCATTGGTATGAGCCGCTGCGGCGCGCGGTCTACACGTTTCATATGCCGTTTTTTCTATATCTCAGCGGCATCGTTGCCGTATTCTCGGGGGCGTTGTACACGCGGCCGGAAAATTGGACGGCGTTGTGCAACGCCCGGGCCCGGCGCCTGTTGATTCCGTTTTTCGCGATCGGCTCGCTCATCGTTTTCGGAAAGTTTTTAACGCAGCAATTCCTCTACGTTGATAACCATGCCGCAAGTCTTGGCGCCGCATTGGCAAATCTGGTCTGGCACACTGCGGACAGCCCGGCGGGGTGCATCTGGTATCTGTTCGTATTGTTCCTGCTGACCCTTCTGGCGCCGGTTCTGCTCTGGGCAAATTTCGGCGGGCTGTACTATCTTCTGATCGCCGGATTTATCCTCTATTGCCTGCCGTTGCCGGCCTATCTGTACCTGGATCAATTCGGAAAATACGGCATTTTTTTCTGCATCGGCGCATTCGCGGCGAGCCGGGATGAGCGATGGACCGCCTTCGTGGATCGCCGCTGGCGGCCACTGTTATTATTGTTCCTTTGCCTCCTGGCGTTGATCGCCGGCTTTGGAAAAAACTGGCCGGTCAGGCCCGAATTATTTCTGGTGGGCATCCTGTCCCTGCCCGCCCTTCACGGTTTGGTAAGGCATTCCTCCATACCCTCAGCCGCCATGCTTTTATGGCTGGGGGAGAATAGTTTCGTGATCTATTTGTTCAACACCATTTTCATCGGCATCGCCAAAGCGCTGCTGCTCCGGATCACCGATTGGAATGGCAGTCATTTTCTGATTTTTGCGCTGGTGATGCTGCTGTCCGGCATTTTCGGACCGATCCTGCTGCGGCAGATGCTGTTCAAACGCGTGGAAATACTGGATCGCTATACCAGGTAGGCGTCGTGCAAAGCCCGGGTATCGATCGGTTTTTGCAACGGCTCTCCCCGCAGCTCGCGCAAAGTTTCACCGCCGACCAGCTTGCAGCCGTCGAGCTGCATTATGGCATGCGCTATCGCGTCCCCCATGCCGTCGACTGGCGTATGCGGCTTGGTTTTTCCTTCGCCAAAATCTATATCGTTTTATTGGCGGGGCGCGAGCGGCCCAATCATTAGCTACGGAAATAGCCCCCGTAGCGCGGCTGGTAGATTTCAGCATCGGGAAAGCCTGACCTGCCGTGCGCGACCGCGTTCACCCGGGTCAACGCCACGCCGGCCAGGCTCACGCCTGCCTCCTGCAACAAGGTAATCGCCGCACGCGCAACCTGGCGCGGCGTCTTCCCCCAGCGCACGCAGAGCAAGGCATGGTCCGCAACCCGCGCCAGAACGCGCGCCTCTGCCAACGCAAAGGCCGGCGGCACATCCAGTAGCACTACATCGTAATCGTTGCGCAGCTGCGTCAGCATCTCCGGCAATTGGGGGGATAAAAACAACGATAGCGCTTCCCGCGCCTGGCTGCCGGCGGTGATGATGTGCAGCTTTGTGCGCCGGTCCTGCAGAATAACATCCCGCATCGGGGAGAGGCCCGAAAGATGATCGGTCAGCCCTGGCGCGCCAAGGGTATAAAAGATCGCATCGAAGCTGGGCTGGCGAATATCACCGTCGATTGCGATCACGCGCAAGCCGCTCAACGCCAAAGCACGCGCCAAGGCGATGGTGAGCGTGGTTTTTCCCTCATCGGGCCTGGCCGCGGTAATCGCGATAACCTGCGAGGGGCCGCCCGCTTGCGTCACCAGATGCAGCCCGGTCCGCAAGGCGCGCATTTGTTCGGAAAACACTGAAAACGGCGCGTGCAACGGCGCGTCCCGCGGCATTGGAATTTCCGGCACCAGCGCCAAGCAGGCCAGGCCAAGGCTCACCCGCAACTCGCTGCCGCTGCGAAAACTCGTATCCAGCGCATCCGCCAGCCCCGCCAGCATCAGTCCGGCAAAGAATCCCAAAGCCAGTCCGGCGCCCAGCACCAGCATCCGCCGCGGCGAGCTCGGCCTATCCGGCAGCGACGCTTCGGAGAGAATCCTGGCATCCGGCTTGGTCAGCGCCGATTGCTGGGCCAGCTGGTCTGCTTGCAAGGTCACGCTGCGAAGCATCGCGCGCTCGGCGTCCTCCTGCTGTTCCAAGGCGCGGATCGGCGTTGATTCGACATCCTGCGCCACCGACGCCGCACGCGCCGATTTGAGGGCGCCGGCAATCGTCGACACCTGGGCCTGATCGGCAGCAACCTCTGCCTGCGCCGCATCCAGCTCGCGCGCCGTCTCCGAGCCGATTTCGGAATCGATCGCCGCAAGCGACGTGCGGGCCGCCACAAGCGCCGGGTAGTCGGACCCGTACTGGCCCTGCAGGGACTGCACCTGCGCCAGCAGATCCGCCTGTTCCTTGCGAAGCGGCTGCAGGCTCGGCGCGATCGCTGCGTTCGCGGCGGCCGCATCGCCATGCGCTGCCGAGGTCAGCCTGGCCTGCGCCACCGCAAGCCCCGCCTGCGCATCCACCAGCGAGGCGGTGATGCGGCTTGCGGCCTCGGTGGTAAGATCCGCCTGCGCACCGCTGATGATCCCGTCCGCCGCGCGGGCCGCGGCCAGCTGCGTCTCGGTCCGGTCAAGCCGGGTCTGCAGCGACAATGCGTTGCCCTCCAGCCAGCTTTGCGCGTCGCTGAGGTCAGCGAATGATTGATCCCGCTCGTGGTCGAGGTAATGCTGCATGGCGAAATTGGCGCCGGCCGCGGCGAGCACCGGGTCCCGGCTGGTAAAGCTGACTGAGAGGATCCGGGAGCCGGAAAGCACGTTGACCGCAAGGACACGCTGCACCGCCAGGGCGACATGGTCGGGTTGTAGCGTGTCGGGGGCTTCCCGCCATTGGCCGATCAGTTGCACGAACCAGGATTGCCGCCGCAGAGCCGCGTTGAATTCGGGCCGGGTGGCCAGGCCAAGCTTGGCTGCCAGCGCGGTTGCCGCCGGCAGGCTGGTGATGATGGCGCTTTGGCTGGCGGTGATCGCATCCTCATCCGGCGTATCGATCCCGCCGGCTTCAAGCGCCGTTCCGGCCGGGGCTGCGTCCGCGGGGTCGTACAGCAGAATTCCGGTTGCCGTGTAGCGGGCCGGCGTCCAGATCAATGCGATCGCCGCTAGACCGGGAGTTAGCAGCGTCACCATCAGGATCAACCGCCAGCGGCGGCGCAGCGCCATCAATTGGTCGGCCAGGCTTGGCCGGGTAGGCGCATCCGCCCAGTCTGGCTCAGGTCCGGGCAGCCGCAAGGCGACAGGGTTGGCGCGCTCCGAAACCATAACGAATGAAACTGTAAGTTTTATCAATTGTCAATTTAAAGTTGTGCAGCTGTTAATGTTTGTCCCACTAGGGCGCCGGCCAGGGCAACACCCAGGGCCGGCTCCCCTGAACCGCGCGATCCGTCAGCAGCCGCACGGTTGTGCGGCTCACCCATGCCGCAACGGCGCCGTCCCGCCATACGGTGAAGCGGTCCACCACCACCCTGCCCTGCCCGTCGCAGGCGCCGCGCAAGGGCTGCGGCGAGATCACCAGGACCGCCTGCGGGCAATGCGCGAAGGGCGGCCCCAGCGCCACGACTATATTGTCGAACCGGGACGGCGGCCGGCAAAACGCCCCGGTGCATTGCAGCGTATCCGCCGGGGTAAACGCGTCGCCGTTCCAAACCGCGCGCCATTGCATGGCGATGAACGAAGCGGCCTTTTTCTGCCGGAACAGAATGATCTCCGGCGCGCTGGCCAGCGCGATCAGCCTGGCATCCGATGACACCAGCACATCCGGACGCGGGCTCGCCACATAAACCAGCAGACCGGCGAGCATGGCAGCAAGTCCCAGAAACTTCGGCCCCGAGCGCCACAGACACAGCCAGGCGAGGCCGGCAGCGATCAGTAAAATCGCCAGCCCGCTCATCGGCTTGATATCGAGCATCGCGCCCGGCCAGGCGGAGATGACGCCGGCCAGCCAGACGATGAGCCCGATGCCCCAGCCCATCGGAATGAGCGCCAGAAATGGGACACCCAACGGCATCAAGCCCAGCGCCAGCAGGCCCAGCGGCAGCACCCATAAAGCGGTGAGCGGCACGGCAACCAGATTGGCGAGGATCCAGTAGGGCTGGATTTGCTGAAACTGAAAAACCGCGAATGGCATCGAGGCGCCGCCGGCAAGCAGGCTGGTGATGAACAACGCGGAAACATGACCCAGCGCCCAGTGCCGTGCGGTGTTCTTCTCGTGCAGCCGGTAAAACCACCGGCGGGCCGCCGCGTGGCCTGCGATCAGCGCCAGCACGGCCGAAAAGCTCATCTGAAAACTGACACCCAGCACCGCTTCCGGTGTCACCAGCATGATGGCGATGGCGGCCAGCGAAAGCCCGCGCAGCGACACCGCCTGCCGCTTCGCCAGCACCGCCAGGGTCACCAGGCCGGCCATCGCCAGGCTCCGCAAAATCGGCAGATGCGCGCCGGTCAGAGCCGCATAAGCGACGCCCGCGCCCAAAGCGATGATTGCCGCCAGCGCCTTGGACGGCAGCCGCAGTGCGGCAATTTCGTTGCGAGTAAGAAGATATCGCGCGCCTGCGAAAAACAGCCCCATGACGATGCCGACATGCAGCCCGGCGACCGCCAGCAGATGCGCGAGGCCGGCGGCAATGAAACTTTGCCGCTCGGGCCCCGGCATCTCCTGTTGAAAGCCGGTCAGCAGCGTGACCGCGACGCTGCCGGTGGGGATGGGCAGCACAAGCATGATGTTTTCCGCAATTTCCTCGCGCAATCCACGTAGCCAGACCGCAAAGCCGTCGTGCCGCGGCGGTGCGGTCACGGATACGTCTCCAAGGGCAAAACCGGAGCCGCCGAGGCCGCTGAAAAATGCGTCCCGCCCTGCATCCCAGGCGCCTGGGTAAGCCGGCCGTTCCGGCTTGAACAACAGCGCCCGCACGGCAATCTCGGCGCCGGGCTGCAGAATGATCGCATCGTCATCGCGCAATTTGATGTGGATCAGGCGGGCGTCCGGGACATCATCCAGTCTGGCCCGGCCGATGCTCAGCCGCCGGCCGCTCGGCAACAGGTCGATCGCGGTCAGCCGGCCGGTAATGGCGACCGCGCCGTATGGGATCGTGGTCAGCGGCGGTTCGGAAGCGGTACGCCACTCCGCGCGGGCAAAGCCGAGGGCGGCAAACAACAACAGCGCCAGAATCAATCGCGCCCCGGGATGCCGCCCAAAGACAGCCAGCCCCAGCAATGGCGGCAACAGCAAAACCAGGCCGAGCCAGATCGGCGGCTCGGATTTCAGATCGAAATAGACCAGGATCCCGCTTGCCATGGCGACCGGCAGCCAAAGTACGAAACGGCCGCGTTCCGCCTCGATCCAGGCCGCAAAGCCTTGCATTTTCTACCTCCGGTAGTATTGCGTAGCATTGCGGCTGGCGAGTGGACAATGGTTTCATTCTTCGCAAAACGGCACTAGACCGCCAGCCATGACGATACGTACCCGCTTTGCCCCCTCACCCACCGGCCTGCTGCATATTGGCGGCGCCCGGACGGCGCTGTTCAATTATCTGTTCGCCCGGCATTACGGCGGCGAATTTTTGCTCCGCATCGAGGATACCGATAAGGCCCGCAGCACCGGACAAGCCGTGCAGGTGATATTGGACGGGCTGGCCTGGCTCGGCCTGCAAGCGGATGCGGCGCCGGTATTCCAATCCACCCGGGAAGCCCGGCATGTGGAGGTGGCCAAAGAATTATTGGCGAATGGCCGCGCCTATAATTGCTATTGCACCGCCGATGAGCTGCGCGAGATGCGCGAGGATGCGCAGGCCGCCGGCAAACCGCCGCGCTATAACGGCTACTGGCGCGACCGTGACCCGGCTTTGGCCCCGGCGGGAATTTCACCGGCCATCCGGCTGAAAGCGCCGCGCGGTGGCGAGACGGTGATCGAGGATCTGGTGCAGGGCAGCGTCCGCGTCGGCAATGCCGAGCTCGACGACATGATCATCCTGCGCTCCGACGGCTCACCGACCTATCTGCATGCGGTGGTCGTTGATGATCACGACATGGCGATCTCCCATGTCATCCGCGGCGATGATCACCTGACCAACACTTTCCGCCAGGCCCAGATTTATCAGGCCATGGGTTGGGCGCTGCCGGAATTTGCGCATATTCCGCTGATCCACGGCGCCGACGGCGCCAAGCTCTCGAAACGTCACGGCGCCGTCAGCATTCTTGAATTCCGGGATGAGGGCTTTCTGCCGGAGGCGCTATGCAATTATCTGCTCCGCTTGGGCTGGGGACATGGCGATTCCGAATTTCTGACCCGCGATGAGCAAATCGACCTTTTCACGCTCGAAGGCGTGGGCCGCGCCGCCAGCCGGATGGATTACGCCAAGCTGACGCATCTGAACGGGGTTTGGCTGCGCGGCGCGGATGACGCGCGGCTGACCGATGAAGTCACGGCGCGCCTGCCCACGCAATGCGGCGTGAGCGCTTCCGACGAAGCCCAGGCACGCATCCTGATGCTGATGCCGGGGCTGAAAGAACGCGCGAAGACATTGCTGGACCTAACCGCATCCGCCGCTTTCCTGGCGCGGACTGCACCGCTGCCATTCGAGCCTAAAGCTGACGCTTTATTGACGCCGGATAGTCGCGCCATGCTGGCCCGGTTGATCCCTTTGTTATCCGCCAGCGATTTTTCAGCCGAAGGGGTCGATGCCCTGTTGCGCGACTTCGCGACAGCCGAGGAAAAAAAGCTCGGCCAGGTCGCACAGCCACTGCGCGCGGCACTGACCGGCAGCACGATGAGCCCTGGGATCGACGTTACCCTCGCTGCATTGGGCCGCGAGGAAAGCCTGAAACGGCTGCAGGCAGTCGTTTAACCAGCTATTGGCCGGCCACACCGAGCGGGGTTTCGATCACCGGGGGTTCCGGCGCATTGAAGGCGGTTCGCTGGGCGGGCGGCGGCGCGGCAGCGGCAACCGGCTGCGATGCTGCAATAACGGCTCTGAATCCTGCCAACGCGCGGTTCACCTGGTCCGGCGGCAGATCCACACTTAAAACCTGGCGCGCGTCAGCCTCCCGCCCGGAGGCCACCAGAGCGGCGGCGTAGTTCTGCCGTATCTTCGGGGTCGCATCCGGACCCATTGCCAAAGGCCCCAGATATTGCAGCGCCGCGGCGGCGTTACCCGATAATGCCAGAGACAGGCCGAGATTGACCTCGGCCGCCGTCAGCCCGGGCTGCGCCAGCAACGCCTGGTGGTAGGAATCGGCGGCGCCGACGAAATTTCCCTGCAGATCCCGTGTTATTCCCAGATTATTCCAGGCCGCGGCATTTTCCGGGTCGTCCCGAACCGCCCGGGAGAATGCCGCCTCCGCCGCTTTCGGATCTGTTTTGATCACGCAACGGCCTAGCCCGGTTTCCGCCGGCGAGGATTTTGGCCCGAATTTCAGCGCCAGCGTATAGGCAGCGATAGAATCCGGGCAACGTTGCAAAGCGTAATAGGCATCGCCCTCATGGATCAGCGCGTCGACGTTATTCGGATCGCTCTGCAGAACGGACTGGCTGACGCTGAGTGCCATCGCCGGATCGCCGCCGGCGATTGCCGCATCCGCCACGTTCAAGGTGCTGGGGCCCGCGGCACTGGGCGACGTATTCGGATCCGGCTGGGTGCAACCAGCCAAGGAAGTTATAAGGAGGATCATCAACAGTCTGGAATGTTTCATTGCCACTCATTTCATATGGCGCATGGTCGCCAACACATTGATCATTGCCGGGCCGGCGACGATTAGAAAAACGCACGGCAGGATGAAAAGAATCATCGGGATCGTCATCAAGGTCGGCAAGCGACCGGCCCGTTCTTCGAATCGTATCAGCGCCTCTTGGCGCAGTTCCGCCGACAGGGAGCGCAGCGCCTGGGTGAGCGGCGTGCCATATTGCAAGGATTGCGCAAGCGTCGTCGACAGGCGCTTCAGCGTGACCAGCCCGGTCCGGTCTCCCAGATTTTCCATTGCACGCCGCATATCTCCACCGATCTGCAATTCGCGTGAAGTCTGCGTCAACTCCATGCCCAGCGCCGAATTCAGGCCGCTCAACTCTTGCGAAACCCGCGCCAGACCGGCCTCCAGGGCCAATCCGGCATCGGCGCAGATCACCAGCATGTCCAGCGCATCCGGGACTCCGGCATTTACCGCCGCCAGGTGCTTGGCCCGTATTTTATTGGCGATCGTCTCCGGCGCAAGCATACCGCATAATGCCGGAATGCCAATTTTCAGGATCGTGTACAGCGTCCCGTAGAAGTGATTCCGCAGCACGAAAACCGCAATCACCGGCAGCAGCACAGTTAATAGAATCTTTGCGCCGATGAAAAGCCCCAGGCCCCGGCCGCCCCGAAACCCGGCCGATTCCAGGGTTGCCGTCATTTCCGCAAGGGTTTTTCCGGAGAGTAATCCACTGCGGGCAACCAGCATCCCAAGCCATGATACCAGCCTGAGCGCCGGCGAGCCCTCGGGTTTGCCGGGCGCGGGAGCCGCGTCTCCGCCTTTGGTCGCCATTGCGAGCCTGGCGGCGAGTCTGCCCTTGCGGGCAATATCTCCCAGCAGCATCAAGCCCGCCGCCGCTACCAGCAGAAACCCAATGCCGATACCGGCGTAAATGTAAATCGCCCGGCTCATGCTATTTCAAAACATTGTTGATCATGTATTGGATCGTCCCCATGCCGGCGGCCATCAGCAGGATCGCCGCGCCCAGGCAGGACTGCCCGCTCGGCGTATCGAACAGCATTTTAATATAGGGCCGCTGCATCACGAAAATTCCGCCGCCAGCAATGAACGGCAGAACCGCCAGGATCATCGCGCTGGTACGGGCCTCGGCGGTCAGCGCATAGCCGCGCGCTTTCAGGCCGACGCGTTTGCGAATCACTTCGGCCAGCGTTTCCAGCGTCTGCGTAATACCTCCGCCCGAACGCGCCTGCAGCGTGAGCGCCGTTGCAAAAAACTGGTATTCGGTCATGTTGATCCGGGCGGAAAGTTCCCGCAGCGCCACGTCTAGCGGAATGCCGATGGTGACCTTGTCCGCCAGCATCTGGAACTCTGCTTTGGTCGGCTCCATCGCATCCCGGGAAACCGTCCGTAACGCCTCCGCGATCGGAATGCCGACCCGTACGCAGCGGACAATGCTGCTGAGGGCATCGGGGAATTGTTCCAGCAGTTTTGCGTTGCGTTTGTTGTTGAACCAGTTGAAGACGAATTTCGTCACGAACAGCCAGCAGAACGGCCAGCCGACCACAAGCAGGAAAGCCCGATGGCCGATCGGATGTCCGGCGATATCGATGATCACCCAGCTGAGCCCGAGCGTCATCGGTGGCACCAGCCACCATTTGATCGGATAGGTTTCGGCCTGGTTGAGATCGACGCCGATGATGGTCTCGGCCAACTGCTTGACGCGGTCGGCTTCCTTCTCCGATTTCGAAAGAGAAATCTGCTGCTCTGGCGCATCGGGCCGCACCAGCGGCGCGACGATAAAATCCAGCCGCCCAGTGAATTTCTTTTCCAGGGCGTCCAGCTTCATGATCCAGATCATCATCCCCGCAGCAGCCAGAAACAGGACAACGATCAGCGTGAGAAGCACGAGCAGTTCCGTGCTCATGATTCTATCTCGGCCAATGCTTCATTCCAGCTGCGCTCCAATCCGAAATATTGCAGTCGCTCAGTAAAACTCGATCGAATACGGCTCACCACGTAGCGGCCAATAATTTTGCCCGTCGGTGTCTCCCCGGTCATTTCGAATTTAAAGATGTCGTTCAACAGCTGGGTCTCGCCCTCGATCCCGGCGATTTCCGTCACCTGCGTGACCCGCCTGCCGCCATCGCGCTGCCGTTCCACCTGGACGATCACATTCACCGCCGCGACAACCTGCATCCGGATCGCCTTTGGTGACAGCCCCATGCTCGACATCTGCACCATGTTCTCGATCCTGGAGAGCGCGTCGCGCGTGTTATTGGCGTGGATGGTGGACATTGAGCCATCGTGACCGGTGTTCATTGCCTGCAACATGTCGAATGCCTCGGCGCCGCGAACCTCGCCGATGATGATTCGGTCGGGCCGCATACGCAGCGCGTTGCGCACCAGGTCGCGGGCATTCACTTCGCCCTTGCCTTCCAGGCTGGGCGGCCGGGTTTCCAGCCTCACGATATGCGGCTGCTGCAACTGCAATTCAGCAGCGTCTTCCACCGTCACGATCCGCTCCGCGGTGTCGATAAACCGGCTCATCGCGTTCATCATGGTGGTCTTGCCGGAACCGGTGCCCCCCGACACGATGATGTTGAGCCGGCAGCGCGCCGCAATTTCCAGAATGCGCGCAATCGCCGGCGTCAGTGATCCATAGGAGATCAGCTTCTGAAAATCGATCGGCTTTTTGCTGAATTTCCGAATCGAGATGGTCGGACCATCCAGCGCCAGAGGCGGCAGGATGATGTTGACGCGCGATCCGTCCTTCAACCGCGCATCCACCATCGGGCTCGCTTCATCGACGCGCCTGCCCACCGATGCGGCAATCCGCTGACAGATATTGGTGAGATGCTGCCAGTCCCGAAATCGCACCTGCACCTGCACGAGCTTGCCGGCGCGTTCCACGAACACATGGTCCGGTCCGTTGACCATAATGTCGTTGATGCTCTCGTCCAGCAGCAAGGGCTCCAGCGGTCCCAGCCCGAGCATGTCGTCGACCAGTTCGGTCGCCAGTTGCCGCTGCTCACGGCCGTTCAGCTGCACCCGGCGTTCGGTCGCGAGGTCGGAGACCAGCCGCTCGACCTCGATCAGCAACCGGCCCGGATGCAATGTGGCAACCGCGGTCGCATCCATTTTGCTCAGACATAGCGCGCGTAGATCGACAATTTCAGCCCGTGCCAAACCACCCCCGGGGGCTGCCGCCAGGGCCGCGGCGCTTACCGCGCCGGCATTGGCCAGCTCGGCCAAGCCCGGCCGCTCGGCAACAACGATGGCTGCGGCGGCGGGCGCATCCTGATCCTCCCGCGCGCGCCGTCCGAAGACCGGCGCATGCGCGTGATTCGGCGGTTCCGGCGGGTGTTGGTCAGCCATGCTGCGGCACCAGTCTTTTAAACACCCCGCCGAATCCCCGTCCCCGGGCCACGGGGGCGGCGGTTCCATCCAGCCCGGCTACAAAGCCGATATCCCTGCATAATTCGATAATCGCCTGCTGAAATGGGCCGCGATGCGAAGCGATGGGCTCGCCATAGCCGGATGTTTCCTGCAGTTGCTTTGGAACATCAGGGATAACGATATCGATTTTCGCCTTTAATGCGTCTTCAATCTGCTTGCGCGTCAGGCTGCCGTGGCGCCCCTGACGGTTCAGAACAAGCGTGGGGCTCTGCGGCTGCCAGGGGCCGTTCGGCAGCGCCAACAGCCGCAGCGCGTCGCGCAGGCCGGCCAGCGTCGGGTCCATCACAATGACCCGGTGATGCGCGAGATTCAGCAATTCCCGGTGACTCGGCACTGCCAGATAGGGCAGGTCGAGCACGACAAAATTATATCGAACTCGTAGCATCTCGATTAGGCGCTGCGCGGCGCCTGCCGCATAACGGAGGGGGTCATGCAATTTCTCATCGCCGGCCAGCACATGCAGCCTGTCGGTGACCGGTTGCGCCGCGGTTGCGATGAAGTCCATATCTATCCTATCCGGCGTTTCCAGGGCCATACGCAGGCCGGGACCAGTTTTGCCGCCCAGCAGCAAGGCGCCGGACCCCAGGTACAAATCCGCATCCACAAAAATGGTGTGGCGCTTGCCGGAAATCCCGAGAAACCAGGCAAGATTGGCAGCAATCGTGGTGGCCCCGACGCCGCCATGCGCGCCCATCACCGCCACCACCCGGCCGCCGCGCGTGCCGTCCTCCTTCAATTTGTTCTGCGTAATCATCGGCACGAAATGCCTGGCCACGGCTTCCCGGGTAATGGGCTTGAAAATATATTCCAGTACCCCGGACCCGCGCGTGATGTGGCGATAGAAATCCGCGTCGTCGGTACCGCCGATCGCCAAAAGGCGCACCCCCGGTTCGACCACATCGGCGAGCTCACCCAGCGCCTGCTCCGGCGAGGCTTCGCCGGAGATATCGACAATCAACACCTCGGGGCTCTGCAATTTCGCCATTGCCGCAATTGCCACCTTGATGGTTCCGCGCCGAATATCGAGCCCGTTCGAAACGATGTCCCCAAGGGCATCGCGCAACACCTGCTCGCTCGCCGCATCCGACAAAAAGGCCAGCACGGTGACGCGGTTGGGCCGGCTCAGCACCTCGGCGCCTGCATTGCCTCTCGGCAGCTCCTGATTCATGGAGTGATCAATTCCCGCTGATATTCAGCATGTTGGTCGTCGGCGGCGTCTGCAACCCCGCCGCCGTGCCGGCAGGGCCGCCCAATGCCTTGTCGATCGCGGCGGAGGCCGCCACGCCGTTCGAGCCGTCCGCCTGCTGTCCGCTGATCAGCTGCGACGGTGTTGCCGTCTGGACCGCGATATTTTTCCGCGACGCTCCGGTCATCGACCAGTTGCCCGGGTTTTGAAACGGATCGGCATAACAGCCGGCCAGCGCAAACGTCATCGCCACAAGTTGCAGAGCCACCCAAACCCGCATTTGAATTGCGCTCATCACTG
>JAMFSE010000093.1 GCA_026225115.1 Rhodovastum atsumiense | reverse complement strand
GGCTATGGTCCGGCCTGCTGGGACCATAGGCCTTGGCGGCTCCGCCGGCGAAGGCATTGCCCAGCCAGTCGGCCGAGCCTTCGCGCAAACCGTAGCCGGACGCATGCGCCGCCGGCGCCAAAGCCAAACCCCGAGCCGGGCATGGCAAGGCAGCGGCATAATATCGGTTTCATGGCGATCGACGTTATCGCGCGCCGCCACGGTTTTTCGCCGTGGCGGCAGCGATTCAAGGGGCTGACCGCGGAGGG
The DNA here is from genome assembly GCA_026225115.1 of Rhodovastum atsumiense. Classification (GTDB taxonomy): domain Bacteria; phylum Pseudomonadota; class Alphaproteobacteria; order Acetobacterales; family Acetobacteraceae; genus Acidocella; species Acidocella atsumiense_A. Next base: position 49,708 of record JAMFSE010000093.1, on the reverse strand, counting down.
CGTCATCGCCGGGCAAAAAATCCTGGCGCTGAAACCCATGACCTATATGAACCTGTCCGGTGAATCCGTGCAGGCGGCCGCCGGGTTTTTCAAAATCGAGCCGGAAGCGATCACGGTTTTTCATGACGAGTTGGACCTTGTTCCCGGCAAAATACGCGTCAAGCGCGGCGGCGGCGCTGCCGGCCATAACGGCTTGCGCAGCATGGACCAGCATCTGCCCTCGCCGGAGTACTGGCGGGTGCGCCTGGGCATCGGCCATCCCGGCGATAAAAACCGCGTCACCGGCTACGTGCTGAGCGATTTCGCCAAGGACGACCTGACCTGGCTGATCCCCTGCCTCGATGCCGTCGCCAACGAAGCCGCTTTGCTGGCCGAGCACAAACCTGAAGATTTCATGACCCGCGTGGCACTGGCGGCCCCCGCCGGAGGCGGGCAAAAAAGTTTTGGAGGAGCGACAAATGGGCTTTAACTGCGGCATCGTCGGCATGCCGAACGTCGGCAAATCCACCCTGTTCAATGCGCTGACGGCGACCGTCGCCGCGCAGGCCGCCAACTACCCGTTCTGCACGATCGAGCCGAATATCGGCCGCGTCGCGCTGCCGGACAAGCGGATGGACGCGCTGGCCCTGATCGGCAAATCCGTCAAAATCGTCCCGACGAGCCTCGAATTCGTCGACATCGCCGGCCTGGTCCGCGGTGCGTCCAAAGGCGAGGGGCTCGGCAACCAGTTCCTCGCCAATATCCGTGAAGTCGATGCCATCGTCCACGTGCTCCGCTGCTTCGAGGACGGGGACGTCACCCATGTCGAGGGCAATATCGACCCGATCCGCGATGCTGAAACCGTCGAAACCGAGCTGATGCTGGCCGACCTCGAAAGCCTGCAGAAGCGCCTGCCGCAATTGCAGAAAAAAGCCAAAAGCAACGACAAGAGCGCCATCGCCGAAGTGGCGTTGATGGAGCCGATCCTCATAGCCCTCGAAGCCGGCAAACCCGCCCGCACCGCAATCGCTCCAGCGGACGCGGAAGCCGCCAAGCGCCTCAACCTGCTAACCGCCAAACCCGTGCTCTACGTCTGCAATGTCGAGGAATCGGCGGCCGCCACCGGCAACGCCCAGAGCCAGCGCGTCGCCGCCATGGCGAAAGCCGAGGGCGCCGCTTATGTCGTGGTCTCCGCCGCGATCGAGGCCGAGGTCAGCCAGCTGCCGGAAGACGACCGCCTGGTCTTCCTCGCCGATCTGGGCCTCGAAGACAGCGGGCTCGATCGCATCATCCGCGCCGGCTACGACCTGCTCGGCCTCATCACCTATTTCACCGTCGGCCCGAAAGAAACCCGCGCCTGGACCATCGTCAAAGGCACCAAAGCCCCGGGCGCCGCCGGTGTCATCCACGGCGATTTCGAACGCGGCTTCATCGCCTGCGAGACCACCGCCTACGAAGACTACGTCGCCTATAAAGGTGAAGCCGGTGCCCGCGACGCCGGCAAGCTGCGCATCGAAGGACGCGATTACACCGTCAAAGACGGCGACGTGCTGCTGTTCCGATTTAACGTTTAAACGCAAGGCAAGCACTTTTTTTTCTGAAGAAAAAGGACTAGCCGTCCGCATGCAAAAAGACTTTTTATGCTGGGCCATGGGCTGTGGCTCGGCCAACGCCCATGGCCCAGAGTAACAAAGTTTTTGCGGACCTTTTTTCAAAAAGCGACCGCTTGGCTCGGAGCTTTTGATCAATGCATGTGTGCCTTGTTATCGATCTGCTCACCGTCGTATTTTTAATCCACGGTCTGTTTTATTCCGAGACGCGTTTTCGCAAGCAACTCTGTTTGGCGGCGCTGATCTATCTCGGTTTCATCAGCGTTCGCACCTATATTATCTACGCCAGCTATTTCGGTTTCTTTGAGCGTTATCCTTCGATCACCACCCGCAGCCTGGATTACCTGCTGAGTTTTTTCGGCGGCTTCTGGATGCTGTTCGGGGTCATGGTTTTGGCCAAGGGCGTTTCCTGGATCGCGCTTGCTTTTATGATTTATACAACCGCGCGCTGGTACGGCGACTCCAGAAAATCGATCGCCCCGATCAGCCTTCCGCCGCCTCCATCTCCTCCGGCCCTGGATTGATCGGGCCTTTTTGCGAGCCGATCCATTCGCGCCAGAGCAGCATCAAAGCCGCCATGATCGCGGGGCCGAGAAACAGCCCGAGCAATCCCCAGCTGCTGACGCCGCCTAGAATACCCAGCAGCACCCAGATAAATGGCAGCCGGGTTGCGCCGCCGATCAGTACTGGCCGGATGAAATGGTCGGCGATAAACGCCACCACCGCGCCGGCGACGATGATGATCACGGCGCCGATGGTATTGCCGGTGATCATCAATATGCCGCCCACCGCCAGCACGGCGACCGTGGCGCCGTAAGGCACCATCGCCAGAATTCCCGTCAGCAATCCGAATAGGGCGGCATCCGGCACGCCGGCCACGACATAGGCCATGCCCAGCAGCAATCCCTCGCCCAGCCCCACCAGGACCAGCCCGTTTACCGTGCCGTGTACGGAGCTGATGAGTTGCCGGCCGATATCCTCGCCGGCATCGCCAAAGGCCCGCCGGCTGCCGACCTGCAATTGTTCCACCACATTATCCGCATCGCGCAGCAGGAAGAAAAGTCCGAGCAGCATGAAGCCGAGCAGCACGAACCGATGGATGGTCTCGGCGCCGATGCGCCTGGCGACCTTGGCGCCGCCGCCATGGATGGCGCCGTGGGTAATCGTGGAAATCTGCCCCGGCTGGCCGATATTGTCCTCCCATATCTCGGTTAATTTGGCGCCATCCGGCAGGTTTTCCAGCATCGGCGGGGGGGTCACGCCGTTCTGCTGGGCCTGGGTCACCCATTGCCTTGCATCGTGAAAATCTTCTGCCAGCGGCACCGCGATCATCACCAGCGGCAGCACAAAAACCAGGACCACGCCCAGAATGAACAGGCTGGGCAATAAATTCCGCTTATGCTGCGGCCAGCGAATGGCCAGCCTTCGAAACCACGGCAGCAAGGCGATGCCGAATACCGCGGCCCAGGCCAAAGCGGGCAAGAACTCCTTCAACGTGAATATGCCGGCAATAAACAGCAGCAGAGCGGCGATCAGATTGGTGTATTTCTGCTGTGGCGAAATTCCAGACGTATCATGCCGCACCCATGTCCCGGCTGGCGCGTCTTCCGTATCCATCGTCATGCAAGCTCTCCCGCTCGCCCTTTTATGGGCGCGTCACCCCCATCTGGGGCATGTTGGGCAAAAAAGCATCCCCCGCGTTGATGGCGCGGCGTTTTCAAACTAGGGTCCGCCCATGAAGATAGCGCTTTATCAAGGTCCCGGCCGCATCAACAATGTCGAAGCCGCCTTTGAATTGATGGCGCAGAAGGCCGCCGAGGCCGCCGCCAATGGCGCTGATATCCTCCTGCTGCCGGAAATGTACCTGTCCGGCTATAATATCGGTCCGGAAGCCGCACGCGCGCAGGCTTTGACCCTGGAATCACTCGGCCAGGCGCAGAGCATCGCCAAGGCCAATCATATCGCTTTGGTATTCGGCTATCCGGAGCGGGTCGGCGGCCAGGTCGCCAATGCCGCGGTCATGATCGGGCCGGATGGGGAGATATTGCTCAACTACCGGAAAACCCATCTATTCGGCGATCTCGACCGCGAAATGTTCAAATCGGTCGGCGATCAGCTGTCGGTCACCAAGCTGGGCGGCTTTAAAATCGGCTTGCTGATTTGCTACGATATCGAGTTCCCGGAGCCGGCGCGCGTGCTGGCGCTGGCCGGCGCGGATATTCTGCTGATCCCGACGGCGCAGATGGAACCCTATACCCAGGTTGCGAAACTGCTGATCCCGACCCGCGCCTATGAAAACCAGCTGTATGTCGCCTATGCCAACCACTCGGGCTCGGATGACGGGCTGAATTATGTCGGCCTGTCCTCCATCTGCGGTCCGGATGGCGCGGTTCTCGCCGCCGCCGGCACCGGCGAGGAACTGATCTACGCCACGGCCGACAAGACCCACCACGCATCCGTGCGGCAGGTCGACCCCCTTATTCATGACCGCCGCCCCGAGCTCTACGCACCCATTTCTGGGTGATGCGCAAGGTCACCATGTTCGGGCCGGACTTTCCGTTCGCCTATGACGATTTCCTGAAAAACCCGGCGGGCCTCGGCCACCTACCGCCGGCCATGCATGGCACCGAAGTCGCGATCATCGGCGCCGGCATCGCCGGCATTGTTAGCGCCTATGAGCTGATGAAGCTTGGCCTGCGCCCGCAGATTTATGAAGCTGACCGTATCGGCGGCAGAATGCGCTCGGAGCCGTTCAAGGATGGCGACGGCGCTTTCGCGGAACTCGGCGCCATGCGGTTTCCGCCTTCCTCCACCTGCCTGTTCCACTATCTGGACAAGGTTGGTCTGCAGACCGTCGATTTCCCAAATCCGCTGACGCCGGCGGCGCATTCGACGCTGATCGAGCTCGGCGGGCAGGAATACTACGCCCGCCGCCATACGGATCTGCCGGTGGTGTTCCAGGATGTCGAGCTCGCCTGGCAGGCGGCGCTGGATGAAGGCGCGCATTTTGCGGCGCTGCAGGCGGCCATTCTCGCCCGCAACCCGAATGCGATAAAATCCATCTGGAATCCGCTGGTCGCACGGCTGGATGAGGAGAGTTTTTACGGCTTCATTTCAAAATCTGCGGCGTTCAAGCGCCTCGGTTTCCGGGCCCGGGAGATTTTCGGCCAGGTCGGATTTGGCACCGGCGGCTGGGATACCGATTATCCCAACAGCATTCTCGAAATCCTGCGGGTGGTTGCAACCGGTGCTGAGGATAATCACCAATCGGTCGTGGGCGGCGTTGAACGATTGCCGCGCCGGCTGTGGGAACATGCGCCGGAGGGTTGCGTCCACTGGCCGGCCGGAACCAGCCTCGCATCATTGCACGGCAACACGCCGCGGCCGGGGGTGACGCGCATCGCGCCCGGCGCGGATCACAAAATCGCCATCACCGATCGCTACGGAAATCGCAATGAATTTGCCGCGGCCATTGTCACCACCCAGGTCTGGCTGCTCTCGGCGCGGATCGATTGCGCGGAATCGCTGTTCGATCATGAGCTGTGGATGGCGATGGAGCGCAGCCATTACATGCAGTCCTCCAAAACCTTTGTCATGGTGGACCGGCCGTTCTGGCATGATACCGACCCCGTAAGCGGCCGTGACGTGATGAGCATGACGCTGTCCGACCGGATGACGCGCGGCACCTATCTGATGGATAACGGCGCGGGCAAGCGCGGCGTTATCTGCCTGTCCTACACCTGGAATGACGACGCGATGAAATGGATCTCGCTGCCGTTGGATGAGCGGGTGCGGCTGATGCTGCATTCGCTGAAACAGATCTACCCGAAGCTCAATATCTCCGAACATATCATCGGCTCGCCGATCACCGTGTCCTGGGAATCCGATCCGAATTTCATGGGCGCGTTCAAGGCCAACCTGCCGGGCCATTACCGCTACCAGCGGCGGCTGTTCAGCCATTTTGTGCAGGACAAGCTGCCCACCCATCAGCGCGGCATTTTCCTCGCCGGCGACGATATTTCCTGGACCGCCGGCTGGGCCGAGGGCGCGGTTACCACGGCGCTGAACGCGGTCGCCGGCACCATCCGTCATCTGGGCGGCACCAGCGCCCCGGATAACCCCGATGCCATCAATGCCTGGGACACGCTGCAGCCGGTTAAATTGCAAGATTAGCCGGTAAATCGACTTTTTGTAAATTTTATTCCATATTCCCTCTAAGGATCGCCAGATCCGGGAATCTTTGAAGGATGTTCCCCGCTTGTCACATATCTCGACGACGGCACCCTATGCCGCCAACGCCGCCGAGCACACAATCTTGCGGAGCTTCCAGTCCGCGCAGCAGGGGCGCGCAATCTGGCTCGCCGCCTCGACCTTCGGCGCCTACATCCTGTTGACGGCCGCGATGTATGTGACCGCAAAAATTTCGGTATGGCTGACCTTGATGCTGGCGATTCCATTGAGCGGGCTGATCGTGCGCGTTTTCGTGTTTCAGCACGACGCCGGGCACAATTCTTTTTTCCGCACGCGCAAGCAGAATACCGCACTCGGCCGGGCCTGCAGCCTGGTGACCTGGACGCCTTTTGTCTATTGGCGGCGGATCCACGCCGGCCACCACGGCGTATGGAACAATCTGCAACGCCGCGGCGTTGCCTCGGAATTCTATACCGACAGCATGACGGTCGCCGAATATAAGAAACTGACCCCGCTCGGCCGATGGCTCTACCGCTTCACCCATCACGCGGTGATTATTCATCTACTGATGCCGCCGGTGGTTTTTCTGCTGGTGTATCGCTATCCCTATGATACGCCCAAATCATTCAAGGCCGAGCGGCGCAGCGCCTTTGCTCTGGACGTCGTTCTGCTGCTGCTATTTGGCAGCCTGATCCATTTTTTCGGCATCAAGACCGTACTGCTGGTGCATCTGCCATCCACGATGCTTGCCGCGATTATCGGTATCTGGCTGTTTTCGGTGCAGCACCGGTTCGAGCAATCGGAATGGTTCAACAACGACGACTGGAGCCCGGCCAACGCCGCGCTGCACGGTACGTCCTACCTCAAATTGCCTCGGCTGTTCCGCTGGTTCAGCGCCGATATCGGCACCCACCACGTCCACCATCTGCGCCCATCGGTCCCGAGCTACCGGCTGGTGGATTGCCACGAAGCCTGCGAGCAGACGATGGCGCCCGTGACCACCCTGACATTCCGCAGCGCATTGAAAGCCCAAAGCTTCACGCTCTGGGACGAAGACGCCCATCGCATGGTGCCTTACCCGAAATAAGAAAAAGGTAAGCAGTTCTTTTTGTGAACAAAAAGAACCAAAAAAACTTCTTTAATCTGCGCATGGGCGCTGGCATCGCCACAGCCCATGCCCCAGATTCATAAAAGTTTTTTGTTTCTTTTTTTTCAAAAAAGAAGTTACTTTATAATACTCTACCTGCCACTACGCTCAGCTTTCTCAAAACCTCGGGGTCGCGTGCTTCTGGAGCCGTAATCAGTGCGTATTCCAATGCGCGGTCGCAGCCGGAGGTGCAGATGGCGCGCGGCGCGCCCAGTTTGGGGATCAGGGTTTTGACCAGGTTGCGGGCTTTGTCGGCGTTGTCGAACAGGACTTTGACGACGACATCGACGGTGACGGCGTCATGGTCTTCGTGCCAGCAGTCGTAATCGGTGACCATGGCGACGGTTGCGTAGTTGATTTCCGCTTCGCGGGCGAGTTTGGCTTCCGGCATGTTGGTCATGCCGATGACTGAGCAGCCCCAGCTGCGGTACAGATTGCTTTCCGCCAAAGTTGAGAATTGCGGGCCTTCCATGACGAGATAGGTGCCGCCGCGGGTGACCGGCAGGCCGAGTTCGGTGGCCGAGGCTTCCAGCGCGTCGCCGAGGCGCGCGCAGACCGGGTGGGCCATCGAGACATGGGCGACGCAGCCATTCCCGAAGAAGGATTTCTCGCGGGCGAAGCTGCGGTCGATAAACTGGTCGACGATGACGAAATGGCCCGGCGGCAGTTCTTCCTTCAGGCTGCCGACGGCCGACAGCGAGATCAAATCCGTCACGCCGACGCTTTTCAAGGCGTGGATATTGGCGCGGTAGTTCAGCCCGCTTGGAGAGGTTTTATGGCCGCGGCCGTGGCGCGGCAGAAACACCACCTTGGTGCCCTGGAATTTGCCGATCAACAGGGCGTCGGAAGGATCGCCCCAGGGGGTCCCGATCTTTTCCCATGCGGTGTCCTCAAGGCCTTCGATATTGTACAGTCCGGAGCCGCCGAGAATGCCGATAACCGGCGTTACTGTTTCCGTCTGCGTTTCCGTCATGTTGCATATCCTCGAAGATGTTGCCCGGGGCACCCTAAGCCCCGGTTAAGGTTTACGGTCAACCACTACAAGCTTGCCGCGACGCGCCGCAACGTGCAGCTTGTCCCTATGTCGCAAGCCAATACGATTGAGAACCGTACCGTACTGGCCATTCAGGGCGGCGGGGCGCATGGCGCTTTCGCTTGGGGCGCGCTCGACCGGTTGATTGAGGATGGGCTGAGCTTCGGCGCCGTGACGGGGGTCTCCTCCGGCGCCATGATCGCGGCGATGGCGGTGCAGGGTTTCGTGCATAACGGGCCCGATGGGGCGCGCGCCGAGGTCCGCAGATTATGGGAAAGCGTTGCCGCCGCCAATGTTTTCGGGCCGGCCAGCGCTTCCATGGACTGGCTATGGGGCTGGGATAAAACCCGCGAGTTCGGCAATGAAATTGCATGGCAGGGCTTGACCAACGTGCTGCGCATGTTCAGCCCCGGGCAGTTGAACCCGTTCGGGCAGAATCCGCTGGAGCCGCTGCTGGAATCGCTGCTCGATATGGACGCCATTCGCAGCCCCGAGGCGCCGCGGCTTTTCATTGCGGCAACCGATGTGGAATCCGGCGAGGCGCGGATTTTTAATAATGCCGAAATGAGCGTCGATGTATTGCTCGCTTCATGCTGCATACCGATGATGTTTCCGGCGGTGAATATCAATGGCCGGCATTACTGGGATGGCGGCTATTCCTGTAACCCGGCGCTGCGTCCGGTGCTGGCGCTGAAGCCGGACCGGCTGGTGCTGATCCGCGCTCAGCCGCGCATGCGCAAGGGCGTGCCCAATACCACGGCCGATATCGTGCACCGGCTGCATGAAATCGCCTTTCAGGCGCCACTGGATGCCGAGCTGCTGGCGCTGCCGAGATCGGTTCGGTTGCAGGATATTTCGGCCGATACCGCGCTTGCCGCGCATCCGCTGATTTCCAAGATGAACACCGAGCGTGAGTTTCTGATCACGCTGTTCAACGCCGGCCGCCAGGCCGCGGGAATATCCATGTCGGCGTGATGCGGATGCCCTTTCATTGGGGGCCGCGCAGCCTTTCGGCACGCGTTTTCTGGCTCACCGTCAGCATTATTTTTGTCGTCGATATTTTGGTGATGATGCCTGGACTTGGGCAGGAATGGCGCAGCTGCCTGAAAAACAGGGTGATGCTGGCGGAGCTGGCGGCGACGCTGATCCCGCCGCAAACGGCGAATAATCCGTCGGATGCGCAAACCCGCGCGGCGGTTTCAGCGCTATCCGGAATGCAAGCGATATCCCTGATCGGCAACGGCGGAGAGATCGCTTTGCTGCCGGAAAATTCGGGGCTTCGGCAGGACCCTGTGGTGGTGCTTGACCATGCCGGCGCATGGCAAAGCATATGGCAGGCGGACCGCGATGTGCTGGGCATTTGCGCGCCCTATGTGCCGGTTATCGCGGCCTTCCCGCTGCGATCCGACACGCGGATCGAGGTGGTGATGGCGCAGGCTCCGGTAATGGCGCGGCTGCGGAACTATGCAGTGCAAATGGTCATCTTTTCATTGACCGTGGCGCTGATTACCGGCGGGCTGGTCTATGCCGCGCTTAACCATCTGCTGGTGAAACCCATGCGGATCATGACCGCCAGTGTCGTCGCGTTCCGCCGCGATCCGGAATATGCGCGGCTAAGCAGTTTGAAATGGCTGAGCCGCCGGGGCGAAGATGAGATCTCCCGCGCCGCGCGGGAGCTGGTGATCATGCAGGAAGAATTGCGCACCGCCTTGTGGCGCAATGCGCAACTGGCTGCGTTGGGAACCGCGGTTGCAAAAATCAGCCATGATTTGCGCAATATTCTCGCCTCGGCATTGCTGGTTGCCGGGCGGCTTCAGGAAGCCAGCGATCCGCCGATCCGCAAAGCGGCGGTCAGCCTGATTTCATCGATGGAACGGGCAGTCGAAATGGTGAGCCGGACGGTGGTGGAGAGCGGCGAGCCACCGCCGGTCAGCCGCTCGCCGGTGGTTTTGCGCGATCTGGTGGCGGAGGTCTCGGCGTTCATCCGCGAGGGCGAAAACGGCTTGGCCATCGACAATCTGGTGCCCGGGAGCCTGGTCCTGCCGCTCGATCGGAATCAGATTTACCGGGTGCTCGTCAATCTACTGCGAAATGCGGCGGAGGCCGGCGCGAGCCATGTGTCTCTGGCGGTCGAGGAGGAGGCCGGCGTGACACAGATGGTGGTGGCCGATAATGGTCCCGGCCTGCCGCGCAAAGCGTTGTCCGGGCTGTTCCGGCCGTTCGTTGGGTCAGGCAGGGAAGGGGGAACCGGGCTTGGCCTGGCGATTGCGCGGGACCTGGTGCGCGCCCATGGCGGCGATCTTTTGCTGCGCAATACCGGACCCAGCGGGACCGAATTCGTGATGAGCCTGCCGGATACGGAAACTGAAAATGCTTGATTCTGGTTCATAGGAACAAATTCTACCGATTTTATAGGCAGTTTTTCCTAGTTTGGGTTTGCGCAAACATCGGCCAAAAGACAAAATATTTCGCTTTGCAAGGTGCTCCAGAGTAGAAATACGTTATTTTTGCCAAATCATTGATCTCTTTAGAAAAATCCTCTTCTAAGGCTCATGATTCCGATCGCGCTAGACCCCGAAACCACCCGCCTCGCAGTTGCCGGAAACGGCGCGCTGGCGGTTCGCCGGCTGCAGGCGTTGCGGGCAGCGGGTGCTACCGCTGCGCTGGTGTTCGCCGATGCGCCGGAGCCTGAACTGGTTTCGGCCGCGGGGGAGTTTCTCCGTGCCCGGCTTCCGGATGCGGCGGATCTGGAGGCGCTGCAGGTGCTTTGGATTGCCGGGCTGGAACAGGCGGCAGTGCTTGCCGCCGCTGCCCGCGCCAACCGGGTGCTGGTAAACGTGGAGGACCGGCCGGAGCATTGTGATTTCCATTCCGTCGCTGAAGTCCGGCGGAAAAACCTAATTTTGACCGTTTCCACCAATGGCAAGGCTCCGGGGCTGGCGCGCAGCATCCGCCGCAACCTGGAAGATTGCTTTGGCCCGGAATGGGACGCGCGGGTGGATGAGGTTGCCGCATTGCGTGCCGGCTGGCGGGCGGAGGGCGTTCCGATGGCGGAAGCCTCCAGGCGGATCGAGGCATTGGTTGCCGAAAATTGTTGGCTTCCCTGCCAGAAAACGCACTGAAATTTTTAATTCAAGGTTTGATATGTCTAAATTGACCACGCTTCCCAACTCGGCGCCGTTTGCCCCCGAGCATATTGCCGCACTGGACCAGGTGATCGGCGCCGCTTCGGTGGTGCAGCGCGCCTGGCTGTCCGGCTTTCTGGCCGGGCTCGACGCGGCCGAAGGCAAAGGCGAGGTCGCCATTCCGGCGGCGGCGCAGGCCGACAAGCCGAAACTGCTAATCCTCTACGCGACCGAATCCGGTAATTCCGAGGCGCTGGCCGGCAAAACCAAACAGGATGCCGCCAAGCGCGGGTTTGCTGCCAAGGTCTTGGACATGGCCGACGCCACGGTGGACCAGCTGAAGAATGCCGGCACGATCCTGGCGATTGTATCCACCTGGGGCGACGGTGAGCCGCCGCAGCGCGCGGCGCCGTTCTACCGCGCCTTGATGGGCGAGAATGCACCATCGCTGGAAGGCGTGAAATTCGCCGTGCTGGCGCTGGGCGATTCCTCCTACGCGCAATTCTGCGAAACCGGCCGGTTGGTCGATGAGCGGTTCGCGGCCCTCGGCGGCAGCCGCGCCGCTGACCGGATCGAACTCGATTTGGATTACGAGGCGGGCGCCAAAACCTGGCTGAACGCGACGCTGGAACTGCTGGCGCCGAAAGACGCCGGCTCTGTCATTCATGTCGATTTCCAGAAGCCGCTGGCATCGGCCAGTTCGAAAACGGCGCCGTTCGAGGCGGAGATCACCGCCCAGCACAAACTCACCTCCGATCGCGCCGATAGCGAGACAGTGCATGTTGAGCTGGCGCTGGCAGGCTCCGGCCTGAAATACGAGCCGGGCGACGCGCTGGCGATTGTGCCGGAAAATGACGCCGAGACGGTGGCGGACGTGCTGCGCGCGGTTGGGTTGGATGGCGATGCGGCGCTGACTGACGCGCTGACGAGCCGTTACGACATCAACACGCTGACAGCCAAGCAGATGAAAGACTACGCCGTCATCACCGGCGATACCGGCCTGGCAGCATTGGCCGACGATGCCGGCAAGCGCACCGGGTTTATGGCAGGCCGGCAGATGATCGATCTGCTGGAGCAGTTCCCGCACCGGCTGGAGGCGGAGAAATTCACAGCCCTGCTGCGGCCGCTGGCGCCGCGGTACTATTCCATTGCCTCATCGCAGAAACTGGTCGGCGATGAAGCGCATCTGACGATCGCGCGGCTCGCCTATGAGAGCGCCGGGCGGGCGCGCAAAGGTGTCGCGTCCACGATGGTGACGGATCATCGCAAAATGGGCGGCAGCCTGAATGTGTTCGTTCGGCCCAACCCGCATTTTCATTTGCCGAAGGATGACGCTGCACCGATCGTGATGATCGGCGCCGGCACCGGTGTCGCACCCTATCGCGGCTTTCTGCAGGAACGCGAAGCAACCGGTGCCAAGGGCGAGTCATGGCTGGTATTCGGCCACCGGCATTTTCTCTACGATTTTCTGTACCAGCTAGAGATTCAGGAATGGCTTGCAAGCGGCGTTCTTTCGCAGCTCGACCTGGCCTCATCACGCGACCAACCGGAGAAAAGATATGTCCAGCATGTGCTGTGGGAACAGCGGGATCGGCTACGCGGGCAAATTGCAAATGGTGCGACTCTGTATCTGTGCGGCGATGCCAAGCATATGGCCCACGACGTAGATAAAACGCTGATGCGGATTTTGAGCGAAGGCAAGGATGAAAAAGAGGGTCAGGTTGAATTGGACGCTCTGATCACCGCCGGACGCTATAAAAAGGATGTTTACTGATGTTGGATGTGGTTGAGCAAGCCTCGGCCGAGACCGTGCTTGAAGCGATGATCCATGGCCGCTTTGACGGCAAGATCGCGCTGGTCTCATCGTTCGGAACCGAGTCGGCGATTTTGCTGCATATGATTGCGCAAATCGACAAGGCGACGCCGGTGGTGTTCCTGGATACCGGCAAACTGTTTCCCGAAACCCTGGCCTATCGCGACGCGCTGGTCGCCCAGCTAGGCCTGACGGATGTGCGCGCGATCAAGCCGAGCGGCCAGCAACTGGCCGCCTATGATCCGGACGGCCGGCTATGGCAGCGCGACCCCGACCTGTGCTGCGCCATCCGCAAAACCAACCCGCTGGACGGCGCGCTCGAAGGTTTTGACGCCTGGATCACCGGCCGCAAACGCAGCCAGGGCGGCACCCGCACCAATATGAACATGGTCGAGGCCGGCCCCGACGGCCGCGTCACCGTGAACCCGTTGGCGTTCTGGGATGACGCACGCCTCGAGGCCTATTTCGAGGAGCATAATCTGCCGCGCCACCCGCTGCAGGCTGAAGGCTACGCGTCAATCGGCTGCTCAACCTGCACGCAGCGCGTCCAGGCCGGCGAGGACAAGCGCGCCGGCCGCTGGGCAGGTCTCGATAAGACCGAATGCGGCATCCATATGCCAAGGCTGGCAGCTGCCGCCTGCGCATAAGGCAAGTAAGGACTTCTTTTTCTGAAGAAAAAGAAGCAAAAAGACTTTTTTGATCTGGACCGGTGGCGCTCGACGAGCCCGACGCCGGCATAGCAAAAGTTTTTTGCGCCGCTTTTTTTCAAAAAAGCGGCTGCTTTCCTTGATTTATTATTCTAGGACTTCCCCATGACTGATACGCCAAAATTATCCCATAACGAGACGATTAAAACCAAAAGCCGGTTTCTGCGCGGTACCCTGGAAGAGGGGCTGGCGGAGGCTGCGACCGGGGCGATTTCGGAAGATGATCAGCAGCTGATCAAGTTCCATGGGATTTATCTGCAGGACGATCGGGATTTGCGGCCCGAGCGCGCCAAGCGGAAATTGGACAAAGCATATAGTTTCATGGCGCGGCTGCGGGTGCCGGGCGGGGTGCTGTCGGCGGCGCAATATCTGGCGATGAACAAACTGGCCGATGAGCGGGGCAACGGCACGCTGCGGCTGACGACGCGGCAATCGATTCAGTTTCATGGCGTTATCAAGACCAATCTGAAACCGGCCTTGCGGCAAATCGACAGCGTATTGCTGGATACGATCGCGGCATGTGGCGATGTGAATCGCAATGTGATGTGCACGCCGAATGAATTTGCAGGGCCTGTCTATGCTCAGGCGGAGCAAAGCGCGCGCGATATCAGCACGCATTTATTGCCGCGTAGCGGCGCCTGGCGGGAAGTGTTCATTGATGGTGAAAAGGTGACGGCCGAGCCGGAGGCGGAGCCGATTTACGGCGCTACCTATTTGCCGCGGAAATTCAAGATCGCGATTGCCGTACCGCCGCAAAACGATGTCGATGTGTTCGCGCATGATTTGTCGTATATCGCCATCGTCGAGAAAAATGCTGTGATCGGCTACAACGTTGTCATCGGCGGCGGCATGGGTGCTACCCATGGCGATGCTGAGACATTTCCGCGCGTTGGCGATGTGATCGGCTATTGCAGCGTCGATAACGCGGTTGCGGTTGCGGAAGCGGTGCTGACGGCGCAGCGCGATTTCGGCAACCGGTCCAACCGGCGCCGGGCCAGGCTGAAGTACACCATTGTGGATCGCGGGCTGGACTGGTTCGTCGAACAGGTGAATGCGCGGCTGGCGGTGAAGCTGGAACCTGCGCGGCCGTTCAAGTTCACCGATAACGGCGACCGGATGGGGTGGCACAAAGGTCCCGACGGGCTTTCGCATCTGACCCTGTTCGTGGAAAACGGCCGGCTGGCGGATGTGGGGGACTGGCGCCTGAAATCCGCGCTGGTGGCGATTGCGCAAATGCATGATGTTTCCTTTATCATCACGCCGAACCAGAATTTGATTATCGCCCGTGCCGATGCGCAGGCGGTTGCGAAAATTGAAGCAGTGCTGGCGGAACATGGCGTACCGTTGCGTGGGTCGGTGCTGCGGGAAGCAGCGATGGCCTGCGTCGCGCTGCCGACCTGCGGCCTGGCACTGGCCGAGAGCGAGCGCTATCTGCCGAGCCTGATTACCAAGCTCGACGCATTGCTGGCCGAGCACGGGCTGGACAAGCAGCCGGTAACCGTGCGGATGACGGGCTGCCCGAATGGCTGCGCGCGCCCGTATATTTCGGAAATTGGCTTTGTGGGGCGCAATCCTGGCAAATATAATTTGCATCTGGGAGGCGCCGCCGATGGCTCGCGGCTCAACCGCATATTCCGGGAAGATGCGGATGAGGCGGAGATTCTGACCACCTTGTCACCGATGTTTGCCGATTACGCGAAAAACCGGAGAGCCGAGGAAGGTTTTGGCGATTTCGTCACCCGGACAAAAATAATCTGATGCCAGTGCGGGTTTTCCTGACCGGGGCAGGCCCCGGCGATCCGGAATTGCTGACGCTTAAAGCCTGGCGCGTGATTTCCGCCGCCGACGTGATTCTGCATGACAGCCTGGTGGACCCGCGCATCATCGCTCTGGCGCGCAAGGATGCGCATTGCATCGATGTTGGCAAGCGCTGCGGGCTGCACTCGGCCACGCAAAGCGATATCAACAAATTATTGGTGGAGTACGCGCAGGCGGGGAACATCGTGGTGCGGCTGAAGGGCGGCGATCCGATGATTTTCGGCCGCGCCACGGAAGAACTGCAGGCGCTGCAAGCGCATAACATACCCTATGAGGTCATCCCCGGCATCACCGCCGCAACCGCCGCTGCTGCGTCGCTCGGCATTTCGCTGACCCAGCGCAAAATTGCCCGCTCCGTGCATTTTCTGACCGGCCATGGCGCGGAAGACGGCTTGCCGGCGCATGACTGGGTGGCGCTCACCCGCGCCGGCGGCACGCTGGTTATTTATATGGGGCGTGAAACCGTTGCAGGCCTGGCCGCGCATTTCATCGAGGCGGGCATGCCGCCGGACATGCCTGCGGTGGCGATTGAAAATGCCAGCCTGGCAAATGAACATGTCACCCATGGCACCATCGGGTCACTGCCCCGCGACGTGCACGACCGCGGCGGCAAAGGGCCAACGCTGATTTTGGTGGGTGAAGCGTTGGAAAATCGAAAAGCGCTGAAAGCAACTATTAGAGAAGCAGTTCTTTTTTGAAAAAAAAGAACCAAAAAACTTCTTTTACGCTCGGGCATGGGCGCGATGTCGCCAGCGCCCCAGTCCCAGAATAAAAAAGTTTTTTTGCTTCTTTTTGTTCACAAAAAGAAGTGCTTTCCTTTACCTTAACTCTCCGCGTGGTGGCCGCTGATGCTTTCGCCGGCGTTGTCGGAGAGGGTGGCGCAGACCGGTATGGCAGCTGCGCTGATCAGGCCGATCAAGATGAAGGCGAAGGAGAAATCCGATGGCGCGGCGTTGCCGTGGTGGTGCAAGGCGGTGGAGGCTTCCAGCGCTGCGGCGCCGATAACGATGCCCAAGGTTAGTGTAAGCTGCTGGATGGTTGAATACAGGCTGGTTGCGGCGGACATGCGGGCGCGCGGGATATCGCTATAGGCGATGGTGTTAAAGGCGGTGAACTGCAGGGAGCGGAAGAAGCCGCCGAGCAGCAGCAGGCCGCTCATCAGCAGGCTGGTCCAGCCGGGGTTGAAGAGTGCGCAGAGCATGATGAAGGCAGAGGCCAGCGCGCCGTTGATCATCATGGTGCGGCGAAAGCCGAAGCGGCGGATCAAGGGCTGGGCGACGGGTTTCATGCCGATTGCGCCGATGCCGGAGGCGAAGGTGACGAGGCCGCTTTGCAAAGGCGATTTGCCGAAGCCGATTTGCAGCATCATCGGCAGCAAAAACGGCAATGCGCCGATCGCCACGCGAAACAGGCTGCCGGCCAGGATGGACCTGCCGTAGGTGGGGATTGCCAGCAGCGAGAAGTCCAGAACCGGGTGCGGGTGGTGGCGCGCGTGGCGTGTGTAGATGGCGCTGGTGGCGATGCCGATGGCGAAGGCAATGAGGGTCCAGGACAGCGGGACGAGGCCGCGGCCGATGGTCTCGAAGGACGCCATCAAGGCGGCCATGGCGACGCCGGTGAGCAGCAGGCCGGAGACGTCCAGCCTGCCGCCGCGATCGGGCTCGCGCAGGTCGGGGATGAACATGGTGACGGTGATGACGCCGATGATGCCGATCGGGATATTGATGTCGAAGACCCAATGCCAGGAGAAATACGTCACGATGAAGCCGCCCAGAGGCGGGCCGACGACGGGGCCGAGCAGCGACGGGACCGTGAGCCAGGACATTGCCGAGATCAGCTGGATTTTTGATACCGAGCGCAGCAGCACCAGCCTGCCGACAGGCACCATCATCGCGCCCCCCAAGCCCTGCAAAATGCGGGCGCCGACCAGGAACCAAAGTGAGGGCGCCAGGCCGCATAAAGCCGAGGCGAGGGTGAAGATGATGATAGCGGCGCGGAACACCTGGCGGCTGCCGAAACGGTCCGCTACCCAGCCGCTGGCGGGAATGAACACGGAGAGGCTGATCAGATAGGAGGTCAGCGTGACGCTCATATGCAGCGCCGGCACGTGAAAGCTTCGCGCCATCGCCGGCAGGGATGTGGCGATTACGCTGGAATCCACATTCTGCATGAACAAGGCGGTGGCGATGATCAGCGCCGTCAGCCGCATGCGTTCGACGCTGATAACCGGTTCCAGCTCCACCGGCGGTGCGCTCTGTTGGTCCATCTACTGGCCCCGGTTCAGGGCGGCAGTTCAGCCGTCGCTCGGCTCGATGGAGCGGGCTTCATCGGCAAGCATGATCGGGATGCCGTCGCGAATCGGGTAGGCCAGCCCGGCTTTCGTGCTGATCAGTTCGTTCGCTTCACGGTCATAGGTAAGCGGACCCTTGGTGAGCGGGCAGACCAGGATTTCCAGCAGGCGCGGATCAACCGGCGTTGAATTTTCGGAGGATAGGGCAGGGGGGAGAGAAGGTGAAAGAGGCATGGGGTCAGCTGGCTTTCGGGTCATTGCCGCGGTTATCGTCGAACGCGTTGATCTCGAGCAGGGCGAGCAGTACGCGCGCGCGCTCCGGCAGGCTAGGGGCTTCCAGCAGCGCCTGCTTTTCTTCCGGATCGAAGGGGCAGGCCATGCTCAAGGTGACGACCAGGACGCTATCGGACATGGCGCCGATCGCCTCCCAGTTGGCGTCCACGCCGGCATGGACGAAGTAGCGTTTTGAGGCGTCCAGCAGAAGCTGGCGGTCGGGCCCGAGGATAGATCTCGCGGGCGCCTCCAAATCGGCGGCAAAACCGGAGAAGGCGCCACGGACGCGCCGGTAGCCCCGGGATTGCTCGACTTCCTCGACGATGGAGTAGCGGATCAGTCCGGTCAGCGTGATCAGGTAGCGGCCGTCCTCGGTTTCACTGAAGGAGGAGAGCCGGCCAAGGCAGCCGGTGCGGTAGAGCCCCGGTCCGGTCTCGCCTTTGGCGAGGCGCTTATCGGGCTGCACCATGCCAAAAATCCGCCCGGCGGCCAGGCTATCCTCAACCAGCGCCAGGTAGCGCGGTTCGAAAACATTCAGCGGCAACCGGCCGCCCGGCAGCAGCAAGGCGCCGCTGAGCGGGAAAACAGGGAATTCCTCGGGCAGGTCTTCCAGCCGGATTGAGGGTATTGTCACGATCCGGCTTAGCTGAAAAGAATCGCCGAGAGTTTGCGGCGGGCGGCCATGGTCGCCGGGTCGTCGAAGCCCCAGGCTTCGAAAAACTTCAGCAATTGCAGGCGGGCGGCGTCTTCATTCCAGTTCCGCTTCACCCGGATGATGTGCAGCAGGGCTTCGGCAGCGGCCTCGCGCTCGCCGCCGGCATTGAGCGCCGTCGCCAGCTCATAGCGGGCCTCAAAATCGCCGGGGTCGGCTGCCAGGCGGGCTTCCAGGCCGGAGCGCGCCGCCTGCGCCTTGCGGCCTTCGGAGGCCAAAGCGAGGGCCGATTTGGCGCCGGAGATTTCCGCATGCTCCGCGAACTCGGCCGGCACATCGGCCAGCACATCTTCGGCCTGCTCCTCGTCGCCCAAAGCCAGCAAGGCGCGGATGAGGCCGCCCCATGCATCGGGTTTTTGGCGGTCTTCCTGCAGCGCCGCTGCGAACATTTTGGCGGCGTCTTCCGCATGCCCTTCTTCGAGCAGCGCTTTGCCTTCGACGATATAGTCGGCGGCCGGCGCCGATGAGCCGGCGGCTTTAAGCAAGGCGTCGGCGAAGCGTTTGACTTCGCTCTCCGGCAGCGCGCCCTGAAATGGCTGGCCGGCGATCTGCCCTTGCCAGAAGGCCACCACGGTCGGGATGGACTGCAGCGGCAGGCCCATCTGGCTGAGTTCCTGCACAAGTGCGCGGTTTTTATCCACGTCGATTTTAACCAGCTTCAGCCGGCCGCCGGCGGCGCGGGTGACCTTCTCCAGAATCGGGGTCAGGGTTTTGCAGGGGCCGCACCAGCTTGCCCAGAAGTCGACCAGGACGGGGACAGTGCGCGACGCCTCGATCACGTCGGCCATGAAGGTGGCCTGATCGCCATCGACGATCATGGCCGCGGCATTCGGCTGCGTGTTCACGGTATCGGCGCCATCGCCAAGGAGAGTGTTCATTTTGGCCATCCAAGCTATTTTAGCAGTATATGGTATCGCGAAGGCTGCTCACAGCCCTTTGCTTTGGGTATAGCGCCCAACGGCGGAGCGGGCCAGCTTCCGGCTGCGACGGGTTGCAATCCTCGTTCAGTCTGATTAAAGACCGCTCCATCGGAGCGCGGGAGTAGCTCAGGGGTAGAGCACAACCTTGCCAAGGTTGGGGTCGAGGGTTCGAATCCCTTCTCCCGCTCCAGAAATTTCCCCCGAATCAGCGTTTGCTTGCCAGCCAGTCGTCGATTGATGGTTGTGCAGTGAAATTTAGGCGATGTTTTTTCGTATCCGTTGAATGAAATGCGGCGCGCCGTAGATAATGCAAATGGAAAATGACCGCCTTCTGATCCTAGGCCGATTGGATGGGCTTGCGCCCGGCACGATGCGCGCGGTGGAGGTTCGGGGCAATAAAATCCTGCTCGTGCGGCAGGGTGATGAGGTTCGTGCGATCGGCGCCGAATGCCCGCATGCCGGCGGCCCGCTGGCGGAAGGGGTTCTGGCGGATGGTATCGTTATTTGTCCGTGGCACAAAGCCAGTTTTTGTACGCGCACCGGCGCGCTGATTGATCCTCCGGCGGTCGATGCGCTGCCGCGCTACGGGATCGAAATAACAGATGGCGACATCGCGCTTCGCGGCGTTGAGCCCGCGCAGCCACCGCCGCCATCCGCAAAGGATGATCGCCATTTTGTGATTCTTGGTGCTGGGGCCGCTGGATTTTCCGCCGCTCAGGAATTGCGGAAAGCCGGCTTTGCGGGTGCGGTCACGATGATCAGTCAAGAAGACGAGCTGCCGTATGACCGTACGGTCCTGAGTAAATATTTTCTGTCTGGCGAACAAGGCGGCGAAAAATCTCCGCTGCAGGACGATGCATTTTTCAAAACCAACAGAATTGAACGGCTGCAGGCGAAAATCACCAAACTGGATTCGGCAGAACAATCCATCAGCTTGGCGGATGGAAGGAGCCTGCGATACGATGCCGCGCTGATCGCAACCGGTAGCGAGGTGACAGCCCCGCCGTTTCCGGGCGCCGGAGGTTCGAACGTCTTTACGCTGCGCAGCCAGAAAGACGCTGAGCGTATCCTGAACGCCGCCGCGCACGCCAGATGCGCCGTCGTCATCGGCGCCAGTTTTATCGGCATGGAAGTCGCCGCAGCGTTGCGTGAACGCGGCCTGGAGGTGGCGGTGGTCGGGACCGAAGCAGCGCCGTTCGAACGACAGCTGGGTGCCGTAGTCGGGAATGTCTACCGGCAGATCCATGAGGAAAAATCGGTAAATTTCAAACTGGGTGAACAGGTGGCGCGGCTGGAAGCAAATGCCGTCGTTCTGAAAAGCGGTGAAAGTCTCCGGGCCGATCTCATTGTCGCCGGCCTCGGGGTGAAGCCGGCCACTGGACTTGCTCGTGCGCTGACACGCCAGTCGGATCACGCGATCGTTGTGGACAGCACGCTGCTTGCCGCGAATAATTTATATGCGGCCGGCGACGTTGCCGCCTTCCCACTTTACGGCAACGGGGCTTTGGTTCGCGTCGAGCATTGGCGCCTTGCCGAGCAGCACGGCATGCTCGCCGCGCGTAACATGTTGGGGCAAAACCAGGCTTTCAGCGCGGTGCCGTATTTCTGGACGATCCAGTACATGGTCCGGCTGGATTACGTTGGCCACGCCTCGGGGGATGACCAACAAATCATCCGCGGCGATCCCGGCCAGCGCAATTTCATCGCCTATTATATCCGCGACGGCGTGGTCGCGGCGGCCGCCGGCATGAACCGCGATCAGGATATGGCGGCAATTATCGTTTTGATGAACCGCCGGCAGGACTGGTCAGTGGATGCGCTGCACCCATCCGATTCCTCGCCCGCGCGCGTCCTTGAGCAGAGTCCAACCTGAGCGGGCAAGCGGGCTGCCCTGTCGTTGCACTTTACGTCATACCTGCTTCAACAAAAATCCCTTACGGCTGGCCGGCTTTCCGGGTTACGTTCCTGTTACAAAACGTACAGAAATTTGGGAGCGTCGATATGTCGAGTAAAATACTTATCACCTGTCCGGAGGAAAACATGTCGGTATGGACCGGTTTCAGGGCCCCGCCGGGTACCGGACTTGCGGCTTTAAAGCAGGTGACATTGACAAAATGCCCGGCATGCCTGAACGCCCATACCTGGGATTCCGAGGCGGCCTATTGGGAACAGGAAATTCCCGCTCCCCCTCCCGCCTCCTTCTGGGCTGGCGTCTGGAGCCGCTTGCGCCGCCCGGCGCAGCCGCACGCTTAATTTATCCCCGGCGCTGCCTGCCGCCGGGACTTCGCCGTTCGGGTTAATAGACCCTTTCCGGAGGCAAACCGCCCCAAACCCTGGCCGGCGCTTGTTAAGTGCCGGAACTCGCGCTAGACGGCCCGCCTTGTGAGGACGTCGGACGTAAGGCTCGGGCGGGCGTGGTGAAACTGGTAGACACGCCAGATTTAGGTTCTGGTGGCGCAAGTCATGGGGGTTCAAGTCCCTCCGCCCGCACCACTGCAGCCTGGCCGCGGCTTTCGCGTGACGAATTTTGAGGGATGATCTTGTCGATGCAGGTTACTGAAACGCTTTCCGAGGGCTTGAAGCGCGGTTTTACGATTACGGTTCCGGAAACGGAAATCACCGGAAAGCGTGAAAAACGCCTCGCCGAACTGGGCAAAACCATGCAAATGCCGGGTTTTCGCCCCGGAAAAGTGCCAATGTCGATGGTTCGCAAGCGCTATGGCGATGCCGTGGCCGCCGAGATCATCGAGGGCGCGGTCAATGACGCGAGCGACAAGGTGCTGGCGGACCGTAACCTGCGCCCGGCCATGCAGCCGAAGCTGGAAGTGATCAAGCCCGGCCAGAATTCCGATCTCGAGTTTACGCTGCAGCTGGAAATCCTGCCGGAAATCACCCTGCCCAGCTTGAGCGAGATTACGCTGCAGAAGCCGACGGCCGAGGTCACC
The DNA here is from genome assembly GCA_026225115.1 of Rhodovastum atsumiense. Classification (GTDB taxonomy): domain Bacteria; phylum Pseudomonadota; class Alphaproteobacteria; order Acetobacterales; family Acetobacteraceae; genus Acidocella; species Acidocella atsumiense_A. The sequence goes on along the minus strand of JAMFSE010000093.1, from coordinate 27,145 downwards.
GACGCGGCGGTGGCGGATGCGCTGGAACGCCTGACCAAGCAGCGCCAGAGCTTCGAGCCGGTCGACCCGCCTCGCGCGGCGGAAAAAGGCGAGCAGCTGATTGTCGATTTCCTCGGCAAAATCGACGGCGTGCCGTTTGACGGCGGTCTTGGCACGGATGTGCCGGTGGTCGTCGCCGGCGACGGATTCATTCCGGGCTTTGCCGATCAGCTGGTGGGCCTGGCCCCCGGCGAGACGCGCGTGATCAACGTCACCTTCCCGGCCGAATACGGCGCCAAGGAGCTTGCCGGCAAGGATGCGACCTTCGACATCACCGCCAAGTCCCTGAATATCGCCAAAGTTCCGGAAGCCGATGATGCGTTTGCCAAGCAGCTGGGCCTGGAATCGCTGGCCGATCTGCAAAAGGACATTGCCAACCGAATCGGCCAGGAATACGCGCAGTTCTCGCGCATGAAGCAGAAGCGCGCGCTGCTGGACGCGCTCGCCGAGCGCGCCCAGTTCACGGTGCCGGAATCCCTGGTGGAGGCGGAATTCGCCGAGATCTGGCGCCAGGTCGAGCAGGAAAAGGCGGCCGGCCGGGCTGACCCGGAAGACGAAGCCAAGGATGAGGCGACGTTGAAGGCCGAATACCAAGCCATTGCCGACCGCCGCGTGCGGCTTGGGCTGATGGTGGCTGAAATCGGCCGCGCCAACGAAATCTCGGTGACCGATCAGGATCTGCAGCGGGCGATGTTCGCCGAAGCGATGAAATATCGCGACCAGGCGATGCAGGTTCTGGAATTCTTCAAGAATAACCCGCAGGCCATGGACCGTTTCCGCGGCCCGATTTTCGAGGATAAGGTTGTCGATTACCTCCTCGGCCAGGTGCAGCTTAAAGAAGTAACGGTTACCCCGGAAGAACTCGCCGCCGACCCCGAGAGCTGATCCTGGACATTCACCGCGTTCTTACTCTGGACAACTTCAATGAGAAGATTACGTTGAAGGGGTGACGCGAGACTCTGTTTCTCCCGCGGCCTCTTGCAGGCGCGGGACGATCTCCGGGTCCGCGGTTGTTGATAAAGGAATTTTGAGATGTGGGATCGGGATCCAGTCGAGGTCTATAACAATAACCTCGTGCCGATGGTGGTTGAGCAAACGGCGCGCGGTGAGCGTTCCTATGACATCTACTCGAGGCTTTTGAAGGAACGGATCATCTTCCTGACCGGCCAGGTTTACGACCAGGTCAGCGCTTTGATCTGCGCGCAGTTGCTGTTTCTGGAGAGCGAAAATCCGAACAAGGATATTTCCTTCTACATCAACAGCCCGGGCGGAGTCGTCTCCTCCGGCCTCGCGATTTACGACACGATGCAGTATATCCGCAGCCCGGTGAGCACGGTTTGCATCGGCCAGGCGGCGTCCATGGGCAGCCTGCTGCTCTGCGCGGGCGAGAAGCACAAGCGCTTTGCGCTGCCGAATGCGCGGATCATGGTGCACCAGCCCTCCGGCGGCGCCCAGGGCCAGGCCACCGACATCGAAATCCAGGCGCGCGAGATACTGGACCTTCGCAAACGCCTCAACCAGATTTACGTTGATCATACCGGCCAGCCGCTGGAAGCGATCGAACGCAAGCTGGAGCGGGATTCCTACATGTCGGCGCAGGAAGCCAAGGATTTCGGCATCGTGGATGAGGTTGTGAAGTCGCAGCCCGTGCCCGAGGCAAAATCGGAATCTAAAATCTAGATAAAACAACCATCTACCCCGTCCTCGGGGCAAGCCTGGGGGCGGGTTGCATCTGGCAGAATTACCCCGGAACAGCAGGCAACTGCTTTTTAATTAGCCGCCGGACGGCCCAAGCGCATATAGTGATGCAGGCAGAACGGGCCCGGTTAGCCGTGACATGGCGGGCGCCCGTAGAAAAATGCTGTTGGGAACGTTCGAAGGTGGCGCCATGACAATCGAAATCGCCGAAAAACCGGCAGCATCCGCAGAGGTATCGGCCAGGGAACTCCTCAAAGGGGTCAAGGTCGTCGATGCCGACACCCATATCACCGAATGGCCGGATTTATGGACCTCCCGGGCGCCGGCCAAATACAGGGACCGCGTGCCGCAGCGCCGCACGGTCGGCGGTGTTACCAAATGGATGATCGACGATTTCGAGCTCGCCAAGAATTACGGCTATTCGGCGATCATGAAAGACGGCTCGAAGCTCGCGGGGTTGGATTTCTTCAATCATCCGCTGGAGGACGTAACGGCGGGCGCGCATAATTTGCAGGCAAGGCTCGCTTATCTGGATGAGAACGGCATCGCGGCACAGATCGCCTATACCAATTTGCTGGGTTTTGGCGGCGGCAAGTCGATGAAGGTCGACCAGGAATTGCGCGAAATATCGATCCGAATTCAGAACGACGCCATGGCCGAAATGCAGGTGGAATCGAAAAACCGCATCTACCCGATGGCGATGATCCCCTGGTGGGATATCAAGGCCTCGGTAAGGGAGGCCGAGCGCTGCGCCGATATGGGCCTGCGCGGCATCAACACCCATTCGAACCCGCAGCATCACGGCCTGCCGGATCTGGGTCACGAATATTGGTCGCCGCTCTGGGAGCTATGCGAGGATCGTGGCCTGCCGGTGAATTTCCATGTCGGGTTCAGCCAGGGCGCCGAGGGTTGGGAAAACCCCGATGTCTGGCCGAGCCTCACGGGCTACGAGAAATACGCCGTCAGTGGGTCGATGCTGTTCGCGCCGAACATGATCACCATCGTCAATCTGCTCCTCTCGAATGTTTTCCGCCGGCATCCGCGGCTGAAATTCACCTCGGTCGAGAGCGGCGTCGGCTGGGTTCCCTTCATGTTGGAAAATCTCGATTACCAGGTGCGGGAAAATCTGCCGGGCAAGCCGAGCACGGTGTTTGAGGATTTCCGCAGGCATTTCTATATCTGCTACTGGGCGGAACGCGACGGCCTGCTGGAAACGGTGCGCCGGACCGGCGCTGACAATGTGTTATTCGAGACCGACTACCCGCACCCGACGTGCCTCTATCCCGACCCGATCGGCTATCACCGCGCGACGCTGGAGCAGTTATCGCCGGTCGACCGCGCCAAGGTATTCGGCGGCAATGCGGAAAAGCTCTATCATCTCGATCTTGGCGCCGCCGCGCCGGCAAGCTGAAACGCGCGAATGACCGCCATCATGAAAGGCGTGCGCGTGCTGGAAGTGGCGGAGCACGCCTTCGTGCCGGCCGCCGGCGCGCTGCTGTCCGATTGGGGTGCCGAGGTCATCAAGATCGAGCCGGTCGAGCGCGGGGATGCCGCCCGCGGCGTCTCCACCGTCGGCTCCGATGTCAATCTGATGTTCGAATCCTGCAACCGCGGCAAGCGCAGCCTGGCTTTGGACCTGGGCGCGCCGGAGGGGCGGGAGATATTATACAAGCTGGCCGCCCAGGCCGATGTGTTCATGACCAACAAGCTGCCGCCGGTGCGCCGTAAGCTCAAAATCGAGCTGGCCGATATCCGCGCGCATAATCCGCGCATCATCTATGTCCGTGGCGACGGGCAGGGGGCCCGCGGGCCGGAGGCTGAGCGGGGCTCCTATGATTTGCTGTCCTTCTGGCACCGGACCGGCGTATCGCAGGCCGTGGCGGGGCCGGACGGTCCGCCGTTTCTGCCGGCGCCCGGCTTCGGGGACTGCACCGGGGCGATGTTCATTGCCGGTGGCACCATGGGCGCGCTGTTCCACCGGGAGCGCACCGGGGAGGCCACGGTGCTGGACGCCTCGCTGCTCGCCACCGGCATGTGGGCAATGAACGGCTCGATTTCGGCCGGTCTGTTCGATCCGGCGTGGAGATGGCCGCCGCCATCGGCCAATCCGCTGTCACGGGTCTACACCACCAAGGATGGCCGGCAGATTGCGATGTGCTGCCTGCAGGCCGGTTATTACTGGCCTATCTTCACCCGGCTGATCGGCCGCGAAGATCTGGCGGCCGATCCGCGATACCAGGACCATGCGTCGCTGCTTGCCAATAATGGCACCGCCATCGCCGCGCTTTGCGTTGAGTTCGCGCGCCACAGCCTTTCCGAATGGTGCGAAAAACTGCTGGATTTTTCAGGACAATGGACAGTCGCGCGCAATGCGCGCGAGATTGCCGCGGATCCGCAGGTCGAACCGAACGGTTATCTGCAAACCTGCCATACGCATTCGGGCATTCCGTTCCAGCTGGTAACAGCGCCGCTGCAATATGACGGCGAGCCGGCGCCGACGTCGCGCGCGCCCTTGTTCAACGAACATGGCGACGCCATTCTTGGTGAGCTGGGGATGGACTGGAAGGCGGTGGTCGGCCTCAAGCTCAGGGGCGTTATCGGCTGAAACCGCCGGGTTTTGGAGCCGTTTCAAGGCCCTGCATGGCTGATCTTACCGCCTTGAACCAATAGGCGGTTGATTTCATTTATAATTTTGCAGGCAGGGTAGCAGCGCTTGTGCAGCAAACCCGCGGGGTCTAGTCTTTTAATTGAAATTTCCCGCTGTTGGAGTGGATATGAGCAGCAAGTCGAGTGATACCAAGAACACGCTATATTGTTCGTTTTGCGGTAAGTCGCAGCACGAGGTTCGCAAGCTCATTGCCGGGCCCACGGTGTTCATCTGCGATGAATGCGTTGAGCTCTGCATGGACATCATTCGCGAAGAACATAAAACCCAGCTGGTGAAGTCGCGTGATGGCGTGCCGACTCCGCGCGAGATTTGCAAAGTGCTCGATGATTACGTGATCGGACAGCAGCACGCGAAAAAAGTGCTGAGCGTTGCCGTGCATAACCATTACAAGCGGCTCTCGCACGCGACCAAAAATAACGATATCGAAATCGCCAAATCCAATATCATGCTGGTCGGCCCTACCGGCTCCGGCAAGACCCTGCTGGCGCAGACATTGGCGCGGATTTTGGACGTGCCGTTCACCATGGCGGATGCCACCACGCTGACCGAAGCTGGCTATGTCGGCGAGGATGTGGAGAATATCATCCTCAAGCTGCTGCAATCGGCGGATTATAATGTCGAACGCGCGCAACGCGGCATCGTCTATATCGACGAAGTCGACAAAATCAGCCGCAAATCCGACAATCCCTCGATCACCCGCGACGTCAGCGGCGAGGGGGTGCAGCAGGCATTGCTGAAAATCATGGAAGGCACGGTAGCCTCCGTGCCGCCGCAGGGCGGCCGCAAGCATCCGCAGCAGGAGTTTCTGCAGGTCGATACGACGAACATCCTGTTCATCTGCGGCGGCGCCTTCGCCGGGCTGGAAAAAATCATTTCGCAGCGCGGCAAGGGTTCGGGCATCGGCTTCGGCGCTGAGGTTCGCAGCCAGGATGAGCGCCGCACCGGCATGATCCTGCGTGAGGTGGAACCTGAGGATTTGCTGAAATTCGGCCTGATTCCGGAATTTATCGGCCGTCTGCCGGTGGTCGCCACGCTGGATGATCTGGATGAAACCGTGCTGATCGAAATCCTGTCGAAGCCGAAAAACGCACTGGTCAAGCAATACGGCCGGCTGTTCGAGATGGAGGGGGTCAAGCTGACCTTCACAGAAGAGGCGCTGAAAGTCGTCGCCAGCCGCGCGATCGGCCGCAAGACCGGGGCGCGCGGGCTTCGCTCGATCATGGAGGCGATATTGCTGACCACCATGTTCGACCTGCCGGGCCTCGATGGCGTAGATGAGGTCGTCATCAGCGGGGAGGTCGCAGAAGGCCGGGCCGAGCCGCTGTTCCTATACTCACAGGAGCGGGTGGAGACTGCATCCTAACTAATCTTAGGTTGTGGGCTATCAACGGCAGGGGCTTGCGGTATCGAGAGCAACTGCCGATATGTTGTGTGTGGCCGGTGAACCCGGCACCTTGAGGTTATGCCGAAGCGGGTAGCCCATGCGTTTTGAGGAAAATACGATGTCTGATGAGAGTCCGATTCCCGATTTGAATGAAACCCTGGCCGTGCTGCCGCTGCGCGACATTGTGGTGTTCCCGCATATGATCGTGCCGCTGTTCGTCGGCCGCGATAAATCCGTCCGGGCGCTGGAAAGCGTGATGAAGGAGGACAAGCAAATCCTCCTCGTTGCGCAAAAGAATGCCGCCCAGGATGACCCCGCCGCCGAGGATATCTACCAGGTCGGCACTGTCTCCACGATTCTGCAATTGTTGAAACTGCCCGACGGCACTGTGAAGGTGCTGGTTGAAGGCATCAAGCGCGCGCGCATCAGCAGCTTCAAGGAGACCGAGGATTATTTCGAGGTCTATGCCGAGACCATCGAAGACAAGGAAGATGACGCCAAGGAAGTGGAGGCGCTCAGCCGCACGGTGGTGTCGCAGTTCGAACAATATATCAAACTGAACAAGAAAATCGCGCCGGAGGTTCTGGTGTCGATCAATCAGATCGACAACCCCTCGAAGCTCGCCGACACCGTCGCCAGCCATCTCGGCCTAAAGATCGCCGATAAGCAGGAATTGCTGGAGATCGATGGCACCAGCGACCGGCTGGAGCGTGTGTTTAATCATATGGAATCCGAGATCGGCGTTCTGCAGGTCGAGAAGAAGATTCGCAACCGCGTCAAACGCCAGATGGAAAAGACGCAGCGCGAATATTATCTCAACGAGCAGCTGAAGGCGATCCAGAAGGAGCTTGGCGAAGGCGAGGACGGCAAGGATGAGACCGCCGAGCTCGAAGCCAAGATCAAAGCCACCAAGCTGTCTAAGGAAGCCCGCGAAAAGGCCAATGCCGAGCTGAAGAAATTGCGGAGCATGAGTCCGATGAGCGCCGAGGCGACCGTCGTGCGCAACTATCTGGATTGGATTCTCGGAATCCCCTGGAAGAAGCGCAGTAAGATCAAAAACGACGTGCTTGAGGCCGAGCGTATTCTGAATGCCGATCATTACGGGCTTGAGAAAATCAAGGAACGCATCGTCGAATATCTGGCGGTGCAATCGCGCAGCCCGAAACTGCGCGGCGCCATCCTCTGCCTGGTTGGCCCGCCAGGCGTCGGCAAGACCTCGCTCGGCAAATCGATTGCCAAGGCCACGGGCCGTAACTTCGTACGCATGTCTTTGGGCGGCGTGCGGGACGAGGCGGAGGTGCGCGGCCATCGCCGGACCTATATCGGCTCGATGCCCGGCAAGGTGATCCAGGGGATGAAGAAGGCGAAAACCTCGAATCCGCTGTTCCTGCTGGATGAGATTGATAAACTGGGCAATGACTGGCGCGGCGATCCGTCCTCGGCTCTTTTGGAGGTGCTGGATCCGGAGCAGAACGCGACCTTCGCGGATCATTATCTGGAAGTCGATTACGATCTTTCGGACGTGATGTTCGTGACCACGGCGAACAGCCTGCGCATGCCGCAGCCGTTGCTGGACCGTATGGAGATCATTCGCATTCCCGGTTACACCGAGGATGAGAAGGTCGAGATCGCCAAACGGCATCTGGTGACCAAGCAGGGTGAAGCCCATGGCTTGAAGAAGGAAGAATGGTCGATCAGCGACGAGGCATTGCACGAGCTGGTGCAGACCTATACCCGCGAAGCCGGCGTTCGTAGTCTGGAACGGGAGATCGCCAATCTGGCCCGCAAGGCGGTGAAGGAAATCGTCACCTCCAAGGTGAAGAAGGTTACGATCACCAAGAAGAACCTGCAGAAATTCGCAGGCGTGCCAAGGTTCCGCTATGGCGAGACCGAGGCCGAGGACATGGTCGGTGTCGTCACCGGCCTGGCATGGACGGAAGTGGGGGGCGAGATCCTCACCATCGAATCCGTGCTGTTGCCGGGCAAGGGAAATATCCGCCAGACCGGCAAGCTCGGCGATGTCATGCAGGAATCCGTGCAGGCAGCCTATTCCTACATCCGGTCGAGAGCGACGCAATTCGGTATCAAACCGCCGTATTTCGACAAGCGCGATATCCATGTGCACGTGCCGGAGGGGGCTACTCCGAAGGACGGTCCCTCCGCCGGCGTCGGCATGGCGACCTCGATCGTCAGCGCGATCACGGGGATTCCCATCCGCCGCGACATTGCAATGACCGGCGAGATCACGCTGCGCGGCCGCGTGCTGCCGATTGGCGGGTTGAAGGAGAAGCTGCTGGCCGCGTTGCGCGCGGGCATCACCACGGTTTTCATTCCGAAGGACAATGAGAAGGATCTCATTGAAATACCGGATAATGTGAAGAAAGGCCTGACGATCATTCCCGTTTCACATGTTGACGAAGTGATCAACAAGGCGTTGGTGCGCAAGCCGGAACCAATAATCTGGGAAGAAAAGCCCGATGATGTGGCGTTGGCGCCGGATAGCAGCAAAGCGGCCTCTTTACCGCACTAACCTGTCTGATTAAACGAATAGCGGCAAACCTGGCATAATGCCGGGTTTGCCGAGAATTTTGTGCTTTTCCTGAGTGTTCAGTGCGGGTACTGGGGCGGAGCTTTTTTGACGAAACCAACAGGGAGACTAGCCCATGAACAAACTGGATCTTATCGCAGCCGTTGCCCAGGAGACGGACATCTCGAAGGCCAAAGCAACCGAGGTTGTTGAAGCCGTGTTCGGCGCGATTGAAAAATCGCTGAAGCAGAAAGAAGAAGTCCGGCTCGTCGGTTTCGGAACCTTCGTTACCGCGGCGCGGGAAGCATCGAAAGGCCGCAATCCCCGGACCGGCGAAGAAATCGATATTCCTGCCTCCAACTCGGTCCGCTTCAAAGCCGGCAAAACCTTGAAGGATGCCGTAAACTAATTTCACGATGCCAACGGCGAGCAAGGGCGCTGCCTAATAGCCCTTGCCATTCTACGGCCCGGTGCATTGCACGGGCATAACCACGGGTGTTGGGGCGGTTAGCTCAGCGGTAGAGCGTCTCGTTTACACCGAGAGGGTCGGCGGTTCAAACCCGTCACCGCCTATACCCCTGCCAGCGGCATAATCAGCGTATTATTTTAACCGTTAAATTCCATCCGGCGGCGGCTTCGGGTTGACGCTGCAACCCTTGCGGATTACACCGCCGCTCACCGCAAATTTCGACTGCGGAACCCCAATGCGGGAGTAGCTCAGTTGGTTAGAGCGCCGGCCTGTCACGCCGGAGGTCGCGGGTTCGAGCCCCGTCTCTCGCGCCATTTTATGGCGTCCAAACATCGTAAAAATTCTGTTCCCCCGGCCTGGGGAACGGACTAGTCTTGACCATATCGTGTTGCGGTGCGACATGCCTGAAGGAGTTTTGAGATACGGTTTTACTGGGTCGATGGCTCGTTTTGAACCAGGGTTAGGAGAATTGCGGTGCAGCCTGTTCTCGCGGAATATTTCCCAATCCTGATCTTTGGCGGCATCGCAGCTTTGATCGGTCTGGCTTTGGTCGTTGGCTCCATTTTTGCCGCCCACCAAAAACCCTATGCCGCCAAATTATCCGCCTATGAATGTGGTTTTGAGGCGTTCGACAATGCCCGTCGCAAGTTCGATGTCCGGTTTTATCTGGTCGCGATCCTGTTCATCATCTTCGACGTTGAAGTCGCGTTTCTGTTCCCCTGGGCCGTGAGCCTGGCGCGGATCGGGCTGCTCGGTTTCTTCTCGATGCTCGGCTTCCTTGGCGTCCTGACCGTCGGCTTTATCTACGAATGGAACAAAGGGGCGCTGGATTGGGAATGAAGCCATGAACGATTCCGCCGACGCATCGTCTCTGGCCTGGAACCGGGATCATCTGCCGCCGGGTGCCGCGCAGGACGGGGTGATCAAGGGAATTACCGGCGAGATTGCTGGCAAGGGCTTTATCGTCGCCAATCTCGACAAGATGGTGAACTGGGCGAGGACCGGCAGCCTCTGGCCGATGACCTTCGGTCTCGCCTGCTGCGCCGTCGAAATGATTCACGCCTATATGCCGCGCTACGATTTGGACCGCTTCGGCATTATTCCGCGCGCCAGCCCCCGGCAGAGCGATGTCATGATCGTCGCCGGCACGCTCACCAATAAAATGGCGCCGGCACTCCGCAAGGTTTACGACCAGATGCCGGAGCCGCGCTGGGTCATTTCCATGGGCAGCTGCGCCAATGGCGGCGGCTATTATCATTATTCCTATTCGGTCGTGCGCGGCTGCGACCGGATTGTGCCGGTGGATATCTACGTCCCCGGCTGTCCGCCGACGGCGGAAGCGCTGGTCTACGGCATACTGCAATTGCAGAAGAAAATCCGCCGGACTGGAACCATTCTGCGTGGCTGACGAACCGACTGAAGCGGCCGGGGTGGTTGATGCCGAGCTGGCTGCGCTTGAAGCGCTGCCCGGGGTTGTTACTGCGTTCCGCGAACATGGCGCGCTGGTTGTCACCACCGACGCCAAATCCGCTTACGCCTTGCTGCAGCGCCTGCGGGATGCCCCGGAGTTTGCTCTGGCGCAGGTGATGGATATCTGCGGCGTCGATTGGCCGGATCGTCCGTTGCGGTTCGAGGTTGTGTATAATCTGCTCTCGGTTTCGCTGAACCGGCGCGTCCGGGTCATTGTTCCGGTGGCCGACGGCGCAACCATCGCTTCGGTCTCATCGCTTTGGCCGAGTGCGACCTGGTGGGAACGCGAAGTCTGGGATCTGTTCGGCATCCAGTTCGACGGTCTGGCCGACCACCGCCGCATCGTTACCTATTATGGTTTTGAAGGCCATCCGCTGCGCAAGGATTTTCCGCTCACCGGCTATCTGGAAGTGCGCTGGGATGATGAGCGCAAGGCGGTTGTGTATGAGCCGGTGAAGCTGACCCAGGAATTCCGTAATTTCGATTTCCTTTCGCCCTGGGAAGCCATGACGTCGCTGCCGGGCGACGAGAAGGCGCGCGGCTGATGTCGACCACCATGCCCCAACCTGTCAAAAAGACCATCGAGATCGATAGCCACACGATCAATTTCGGCCCGCAACACCCGGCCGCCCATGGCGTGCTGCGCCTGATCCTGGAAATGGATGGCGAGGTGATCGAGCGCGCTGATCCGCATATCGGCCTGCTGCATCGCGGCACCGAAAAGCTGATCGAATATAAGAGCTATATGCAGGCGGTGCCGTATTTCGACCGGCTGGATTATGTCTCGCCCATGGCCTGCGAACATGCGTTCGCGCTGGCCACGGAAAAACTCCTCGGGATCACAGCACCGGATCGCGCGCAATGGATCCGGGTTATTTTTGCCGAGCTGACCCGCGTTCTGAACCATCTCCTCAGCGTATCGAGCTTTGCGCTGGATTGCGGCGCGCTGACGCCTGGGCTGTGGGGCTATGAGGAACGGGAAAAGCTTCTGATCTTCCATGAGGCCGCTTCCGGTGCGCGTTTCCATTCAAATTATTTCCGGCCCGGCGGCGTATCGAAAGACCTGCCCGCCGGCATGGAAGAAGAACTCGCTGCCTGGTGCGAGAGCTTTCCGAAATTCGTCGACGATGTGGAACATCTGCTGACCGGCAACCGCATCTGGAAACAGCGTGTGGTCGACATCGGCATCATCTCGGCTGCCGACGCGCTGGCCTGGGGATTTTCCGGGCCGAATTTGCGCGCATCCGGCGTTGCCTGGGATCTGCGCCGCGCCCAGCCTTACGATAAATATGCCGAGGTCGAGTTCGACATTCCCGTCGGCAAAAACGGCGATTGCTACGACCGTTACCTGATCCGCATGGCGGAGATGCGCGAGAGTGTTAAGATCGTCCAGCAGGCGTTGAAAAAGATCAAGCCGGGGCCAATCAAAATCCAGGATCGCAAATTCACGCCGCCGACGCGCGCCGAGATGAAGCATTCGATGGAAGCGCTGATCCATCATTTCAAATTATATACCGAAGGCTATCACGTGCCGGCCGGCGCCACCTATACGGTGGTGGAAGCGCCGAAGGGTGAGTTCGGCGTCTACCTTGTCGCCGACGGCACCAACCGGCCGTATCGCTGCAAAATCCGCGCGACGGGCTTCTCGCATCTGCAGACGCTGGATAAGCTCGCCAAGGGCCATATGCTGGCCGATGCGGTGGCGATCATCGGTTCCCTTGATATTGTTTTTGGTGAGATTGACCGTTGAACACGCTGGCTGAACCGACAGATTTCGCATTTGACGAAGCCGCCGAGGCCGATGTTCTGGTGGCGATCGCGCGCTATCCGGCGGGCAAGCAGGCCAGCGCCGTGATGCCGCTGCTGGAAATCGCGCAGCGGCAGATGAAGCGCGTGACCGGCTCCGCCTGGCTGCCGCGCTTGGCGATGGATGTGGTGGCAAAACGGCTCGGCATGGCGCCGGTGCGCGTGTACGAGATGGCGACCTTCTATCTGATGTATAATCTGCAGCCGGTTGGAAAATACCATCTGCAATTATGCACCACCACGCCGTGCTGGCTGCGCGGCTCGGACGATGTGGTCGCCGCCTGCAAAAAGATCACCGGCATTCACGGCTTTGGCGAGACCAGCGCGGATGGCATGTTCACCATGACGGAAGTGGAATGTCTTGGCGCCTGCGTGAACGCGCCGATCCTGCAGATCAACGACGATTATTATGAAGATCTGGACGGCGCGCGGACCGAAGCGCTGCTGGAAACATTGAAATCCGGCGGTGCTCTACCGGCGCCGGGTTCCACCGTCGGCCGGCACGCCTCCGAACCCGAAGGCGGCCGGAGCGTATTGCTCGCCACCACCAGCACAGGCGAATAGACGATGCTGAACGATGCCGACCGGATCTATCAAAATCTCTACGGCCAGCAGGGCTGGAATCTGGAAGCGGCGCGCGCCCGTGGCGACTATGCCGGCATCACCGATATTCTGGCGCGCGGCCGCGACCCGCTGATCGAGGAGTTGAAAACCTCCGGCATGCGCGGCCGTGGCGGCGCCGGCTTCCCGACCGGCATGAAATGGTCCTTCATGCCGAAGCAGAGCGACGGCCGGCCGAGCTTCCTGGTGGTGAATGCCGATGAAAGCGAGCCCGGCACCTGCAAGGACCGCGACATCATCCGCCACGAGCCGCATAAGCTGATCGAAGGCTCGCTGATCGCCGGCTTCGCGATGGGCGCCAACACCGGCTACATCTATATTCGCGGTGAATACCATAACGAGGCGGAGCGGCTGCAGGCGGCGATCGACGAAGCCTATGGCGCCGGCTTGCTCGGTGAAAATGCCGCCGGCTCCGGCTGGGATTTCAATCTCTATCTCCATCGCGGCGCCGGCGCCTATATCTGCGGCGAGGAATCCGCGATGCTGGAAAGCCTCGAGGGCAAAAAAGGCATGCCGCGCATGAAGCCGCCTTTCCCGGCGGCGATGGGGCTGTATGGCTGCCCCACCACGGTCAATAATGTCGAGACCATTGCCGGCGTGCCGACCATCATGCGCCGCGGCGCCACCTGGTTTTCCAGCCTCGGCAAGCCGAAAAACTCGGGGACGAAAATTTTCTGCATCTCCGGCCATGTCAACAAGCCCTGCAACGTTGAGGAAGAACTCGGAATTCCCTTGCGCGATCTGATCGACAAGCATTGCGGCGGCGTGCGCGGCGGCTGGGATAATCTGCAGGCGGTGATCCCCGGCGGCGCCTCCTCGCCGATCCTGAACAAGGAAATGTGCGACACCCAGCTGATGGATTTCGACTCGCTGGCAGCGGTCAAATCCATGCTGGGCTCGGGCGCCGTCATCGTCATGGATAAATCCGCCGATGTGGTCAAAGCCATCTGGCGGCTGTCGAAATTCTTCAAGCATGAAAGCTGCGGCCAGTGCACGCCCTGCCGGGAAGGCACCGGCTGGATGATGCGCATGATGGACCGCATCGTGCAGGGCCACGCGACCTTGGCGGATATCGCCTTGCTGGAGCAGGTGACGACCCAGGTTGCGGGCCACACCATCTGCGCCTTTGGCGAGGCCTCCTCCTGGCCGATCCAGGGTTTGATGCGCGCCTTCGCGCCCATGGTGCGCGCTCGCGCAATTGATTACACGCCAGCCCTTCAGCAAGCGGCAGAATAGACCATGGCCAAACTCACCATTGACGGCATCGAGGTCGAGGTTCCGAACGGCTCTACCGTGATCCAGGCGGCCGAGGCGGCCGGCGTCGAAATACCCCGCTTTTGCTACCACGAACGGCTTTCCGTTGCCGGAAATTGCCGTATGTGCCTGGTGGAAATTGAAAAAATGCCACCGAAGCCGGTCGCCTCCTGCGGCATGCCGGTGTCCGAGGGCATGGTTGTTCATACCGATTCCGAAATGGTGCGCCGGGGCCGGCGCGGCGTGATGGAATTTCTGCTCATCAACCATCCGCTGGATTGTCCGATCTGCGACCAGGGCGGCGAATGCGATCTGCAGGATGAGGCCGTCGGCTATGGCCGCGATCATTCGCGCTATGACGAGAACAAGCGCGCGGTGGGCAATAAGGATTGGGGCCCGATCGTCAAAACCGTCATGACGCGCTGCATCCATTGCACGCGCTGCATCCGTTTTTCCGCCGAGATCGCCGGCGTGCCGGAACTCGGCGCCGTCTATCGCGGCGAGAGCATGGAGGTCGGCACCTATGTCGATAAGCCGCTCAGCTCCGAACTTTCTGGCAATCTCATCGATCTTTGCCCGGTCGGCGCGCTGACCGCGAAGCCCTACGCCTTTACCGCCCGCACCTGGGAATTGCGCAAGACCGACAGCATCGACGTGCTGGATGCGCTCGGCGCCAATATCCGCGTGGATGCGCGCGGCGCCGAGGTGCTGCGCATTCTGCCGCGCCGGAATGACGAGGTGAACGAAGAATGGCTGGGGGATAAATCCCGTTTCTCCGTCGATGGGCTGAAGCGCCGCCGGCTGGATAAGCCCTGGATTAGAAAATCCGGAAAATTGCAGCCAGCAAGCTGGGAGGAGGCCTTCGCGGCCATCGCAGATAGACTCAAGGGCATGCCGGGTGAGCGCATCGGCGCCATCGCCGGCGATCTCTGCGACGCGGAAAGCATGCTGGCGTTGAAGGACATGATGTCGGCGCTGGGATCCGCGAATATCGATTGCCGCCAGGACGGTGCCGCGCTCGATGCATCGCGCCGCGAATTCTATCTGTTCAACACCACCATCGCCGGGATTGAAGAGGCCGACGCGTTGCTGATCATCGGCGCCAACCCGCGCCGCGAATCGCCGGTGCTCAATGCCCGCATCCGCAAGCGCTGGGTAGCCGGCGGTTTCCCGGTTGCTTTGATCGGAGAACATGCCGATCTGACCTATGATTTTGAGCATATTGGCAACGGACCCGCAGCGCTGCAATCGCTGGCGGACGGGTCGCATGGTTTTGCGGAAGCGCTGAAATCGGCGAAGAACCCGATGATCATCATCGGCCAGGGCGCGCTGGCACGGCCGGACGGCGCCGCGATGCTGGCCGCCGCCTGGGCGCTCGCCGTGCAGTTCGGCATGCTGAACGCCGACTGGCACGGTTTCAACGTACTGCACACTGCCGCGTCCCGCGTGGCGGCGCTGGATCTTGGGTTCGTGCCCGGGGCAGGGGGCAAGGATATCGCCGCCATGCTCGGCGGCGGCGTCGACGCGTTATGGCTGCTGGGCGCGGATGAATTCGACACTGCGAAGATCGGCGCCGAGACTTTTGTGATCTATCAGGGCCATCACGGCGATGCGGGTGCCAGCCGCGCGGATGTGATTCTCCCTGGCGCCGCCTATACCGAAAAGCCCGGCACCTATACGAATATGGAAGGCCGCGTGCAGCAGGGTTTCATGGCAGTCAGCCCGCCCGGCGACGCGCGGGAAGACTGGCGGATCCTGCGTGCCATCAGCGCCTATATCGGCCATGCTTTGCCCTATGACAATTTCGTCGAATTGCGGGCGCGGCTTGCACAGGTGAACCCGGTATTCGCCGCGGTGGAGCAGGTGCGCCGCCTGGCCGGCACTGATGCATCCGGACCCGTCGCGCAAGGCGCCCCCGGCGATGCCGCGCTCGTCTCCGCCGTGCAGAATTACTACCAGACCGACCCGATCAGCCGTGCCAGCCCAACCATGGCCGCCTGCGTCGCGGCCCATTACACTGTTGTCGCTGAGGCGGCTGAATGAATTCGCTAGAGACATTCCTCTTCACCACCGATCTCGGCATCGTCATCCTGACGATTCTGAAATCGCTTGCGCTGATCGTGCCGCTGCTGATCGGCGTTGCCTATCTAACGCTGGCGGAACGCAAAGTGCTCGGCGCCATTCAGCTCCGCAAAGGCCCGAACGTCGTCGGCCCGTTCGGCCTATGGCAGCCGTTTGCCGATGCGATAAAAATGTTGATGAAGGAAACCATCATCCCGGCCGGTGCCAACCGCGCGCTCTTCGTGCTGGCGCCGCTGTTGACCTTTGGCTTGGCCGTAACCGCATGGGCCGTCATCCCGGTGAGTAACCATTGGGCGATCGCCAATATCAACGTCGGCATTCTCTATATTTTCGCCATCTCCTCGCTCGGCGTCTACGGCATCATCATCGCCGGCTGGGCGAGCAACTCGAAATACGCCTTCCTCGGCGCCATGCGCAGCGCCGCCCAGATGGTGAGTTACGAAGTATCGATGGGCTTTGTCATCGTCACCGTCATCATGTGCGTCGGCAGCCAGAATTTGAACGACATTGTTTTGGCGCAGCGGCATATCTGGTTCGCCATTCCGCTGTTTCCGATGTTCATCATCTTTTTCATCTCCGGCCTGGCTGAGACCAACCGCGCGCCCTTCGATCTGGCGGAAGGCGATACCGAAATCGTCGCCGGGTTCTTCGTCGAATACAGCGCCATGAGCTTTGCACTCTTCTTCCTCGGCGAATACGCCAATATGATCCTGATCAGCGCCACCACCACCGTGCTGTTCCTGGGCGGCTGGCTCTCGCCGCTGCCGTTCATCCCCTTCACCTGGATTCCGGGCGTGTTCTGGTTCGTCTTTAAAATCTTCGTCTGCCTGTTCGTGTTCATCTGGGTGCGCGGCACGCTGCCGCGCTACCGCTATGACCAGATCATGGCTTTGGGCTGGAAAGTGTTTTTGCCGATCTCGCTGGTGTGGCTGGTTATGACCGCCGGCTTCCTGGAGATTTTCGGAATGTTGCCGCATGCGTAAATCGGGAATTGAAATATGAGTCGGCTTGGAAATACCGCCGCCGGGTTGATGCTGAACGAGATTCGCGCCGGCCTGTGGCTGACGCTCCGCTATTTCTTCAAGCCGAAGGCGACGCTGAACTACCCGTATGAAAAAAACCCGATCAGCCCGCGCTTCAAGGGCGAGCACGCGCTGCGCCGCTACCCGAACGGCGAGGAACGCTGCATCGCCTGCAAGCTTTGCGAGGCCGTCTGTCCCGCCCAGGCGATCACCATCGAGGCCGAGCCGCGCGATGACGGTTCGAGGCGAACCACGCGCTACGATATCGACATGACCAAATGCATCTATTGCGGACTTTGCGAGGAAGCCTGCCCGGTTGACGCCATTGTGGAGGGCCCGAACTTCGAGTTCGCCACCGAAACCCGCGAGGAGCTGATGTACGACAAGGAAAAATTGCTGGCGAACGGCGACCGCTGGGAGCCCGAGCTCGCCAAGCGTCTCGAACTAGACGCGCCGTACCGGTAAGAGCGCGATGATCGCCAATCTTGCCTTCGACTTGTTTTCCGCCATCCTCCTGGGTTCCGCGGTGATGGTGGTGAGCAGCCGCAACCCGGTGCATTCGGTGCTGTTTCTGATCCTGTGCTTCATCAACGCCGCCATATTGTTCCTGATGGCGGGTGCCGAGTTTTTGGCTTTGGTGCTGGTCATCGTCTATGTCGGCGCGGTCGCCGTGCTGTTCATGTTTGTCGTCATGATGCTGGATGTGGATTTCTCGGAACTGCGCGAGGGCGTGCAGCGCTACGCACCCATCGGCGCCGCTGTTGGCCTCGTGCTGTTTGTGGAGCTGGCCTTCGTGATGGTGAACTGGGTGATCGCACCCGGCGCCGCCGGCATGCGATTGCTGCCGGCACCGGGCAACATGACCAACACCGCGGCACTCGGCTCGGTGCTCTACACCAATTATATTTTTCTCTTCCAACTGGCGGGTGCGGTTTTGCTGGTTGCGATGATCGGCGCGATCGTGCTCACTTTGCGTGACCGCAAGCGCGGCAAAACCCAGGACATCGACATCCAGCATTCCCGGATGCCGGCCGATACGCTCAGCATGGTGAACGCCAAGCTCGGCGCCGGCGCCAGCGTGCCGGCGCGACATGAGGACGCACTATAATGCAGGTCGCACTCTCGCATTATCTGGTGGTCGCCGGGCTGTTGATGGTCATCGGCATTTTCGGCATTTTCATGAACCGCAAAAACATCATCATCATCATGATGTCGATCGAGCTCATCCTGCTCGCCGCCAACATCAATTTTGTCGCCTTCTCCGGCGCGCTGCACGACCTGGTCGGCCAGGTCTTCACCATGTTCGTGCTCACCGTGGCCGCCGCCGAGGCGGCGATCGGGCTTGCCATTCTGGTGATCTATTTCCGCAATCGTGGCTCGATCGAGGTCGAGGACGTGACTTTGATGAAGGGCTGACATGTTCACCGTAGCCGCGGTTTTCGCACCCCTTATCGGCGCCATCCTGGCGGGGCTCGGGCGGCCCTTCCTAGGCAAATCCCTTTCCATTGCCGCCAGCATCGTCTTCATGCTGCTCTCGGCCGCCGCCGGCATTGCCGATTTCCTGCAATTCCAGCAAGGCGGCGTCGCGCTGGGACCGATCCATCTCTCGGGATGGATTTCGGTCGGTGCGTTCACGCCGGACTGGTCGCTGCGGCAGGACACGCTCTCGCTGGTCATGGTCACCATGGTCAGCTTCGTCTCGATGCTGATCCATATCTACAGCGCTGGCTATATGGCGCACGACAAAACCGTGCCGCGCTTCTTTGCCTATCTCTCGCTCTTCACCTTCGCGATGCTGATGCTGGTGACGGCCAATAATTTGCTACAACTGTTCTTCGGCTGGGAGGGGGTCGGCCTCGTCTCCTATCTGCTCATCGGCTACTGGTATGAACGACCTTCGGCGAATGCGGCGGCCATCAAAGCCTTCATCGTCAACCGCGTTGGCGACGTCGGTTTCGCGGTCGGCATCGCGCTCACTTATTTCATCTTCCACAGCATTTCATTCGACCAGATTTTCGCCGCGGTCGGCGCCCATACCGCGGATCGCACCACGCTGTTCGGCACCACTTTCCCGGCGCTCGAAGTCGCGGCGATCCTGTTGTTCATCGGCGCCATGGGCAAATCGGCGCAGATCTTTCTGCACACCTGGCTCGCCGACGCCATGGAGGGCCCGACCCCGGTCTCCGCGCTGATCCATGCCGCGACCATGGTCGCCGCCGGCGTGTTCCTGGTGGTCCGCATTTCGCCGCTGCTGAACGCCACGCCGGGGGCGATGGAATTCATCACCGTTATCGGCGGCTCGACGGCATTGTTCGCCGCCACCATTGGCTGCGTGCAGAACGACATCAAGCGCATCATCGCCTATTCCACCTGCTCGCAGCTTGGCTATATGTTCCTGGCGACCGGTGTCGGCGCCTATCCGGTGGCGATGTTCCACCTCATCAACCACGCGTTTTTCAAGGCACTTTTGTTCCTGGCCGCCGGCTCGGTGATCCACGCGATGTCCGATGAGCAGGATGTGCGGCTGATGGGCGGGCTTGCGAAAAAACTGCCCGTGACCTGGATCGTCATGCTGGCCGGCGCGCTGGCGCTGGCGGGCATTCCGCCGTTCTCCGGCTATTACTCGAAGGACGCGATCCTCGCCGCCGCTTATGCCGCGCATACGCCGGTCGGCACCTATGGCTGGGTCTGCGGGGTGATAACGGCCGGGCTGACCGCCTTCTATATCTCGCGGCTATTCCTGCTGACTTTCCACGGCAAATCCCGCGCACCCCAGCATGTGCAGGATCATGTGCATGAAAGCCCGCTGGTGATGTTGGGGCCGCTGGTGGTGCTGGCGCTGGGCGCCCTTGGTGCTGGCATGCTGCTCCGTCATGACTTCATTGGCGCCGGCTACCCGGCGTTCTGGGGCAGCAGCATCGCCGTTCCCGCCAATGGCGTGATGAGCGCGTTGGAAAGCATCCCTTCCTGGGCGGCACTGGCGCCTCTGGCATTCGCCATCGGCGGCATCGTCATTGCCGTGATCCTCTATCTCATCGCCCCCGGCCTGCCGGCCGCCTTGGCGAGCCAGTTCAGCCTCATCTACAAATTCCTGCTCAACAAATGGTATTTCGACGAGATCTACGACGCCCTGCTGGTCAAGCCGGCGCTCCGCCTTGCGAAATTCGCCTGGCATTTCGGCGATGAGCAGGTCATCGACGGCGTGCCGACGGGTCTGGCGACACTGACCTCAGAAGCATCAACGGAGACCGTCAAGCTGCAGACCGGCTCCATCGCTTTATATGCGTTCATCATGCTGATCGGCTTGCTTGCCTTCCTCAGCATCTTTTTGTGGTTGCGTTGATTATGAATGCGCTCGGTTTTCCGATTTTATCGCTGATCACCTTCCTGCCGCTGGCGGGCGCCGTCATCATCGCCACGCTTTCGGGCGCTGAGCCCGCCGTCGCGCGCAACGCCCGCTGGATTGCGCTCTGGACCAGCCTGATCGTACTGGCGCTCGGCATCTTTCTCTGGATTTCCTTCGACCCGGCGCAGGCCGGATTTCAGTTCGTCGAGGACCACGCCTGGTTCACCGGCGTTGCCGTGCAATATCATCTGGGAGTCGACGGCATCAGCCTGCTGCTGATCCTGCTCACGGTTTTCCTCACACCCATTGCCATCCTCTCCAGCTGGCCGGTCACCTTGCGCGTCAAGGAATTCATGATCGCTTTTCTGCTCCTGGAGACCATGACGGTGGGGATGTTCGCCGCGCTGGATTTCGTGCTGTTCTATATTTTCTTCGAAGCCGTGCTGCTGCCGATGTATCTCATCATCGGCGTCTGGGGCGGGCCGAAGCGGATTTTCGCCGCGGTCAAATTCTTCCTCTTCACGCTGGCCGGCTCGGTGCTGATGCTGCTGGCATTGGTCTGGATGTGGCGCAACGCCGGCACCACCGATATTCCCACTCTGCTGCACACGCCGATCCCGCCAAAAATCCAGATCTGGCTGTTCGTCGCTTTCCTCGCCTCCTTCGGCGTCAAGGCGGCGGTATGGCCGCTGCATACCTGGCTGCCGGATGCCTATGGCGAGGCGCCACTGCCCGGCACCATCATGCTGGCGGCCGTGCTCTCCAAAATGGGCGCCTACGGCTTTTTGCGCTTTACCGTGCCGATGCTCCCGCAGGCCTCCGCTGCCGCCGAGCCGCTGATGTTCACGTTGGGCGTCGTCGCCGTGATCTACGTCTCGCTGGTCGCACTTGCGCAGACCGACATGAAGCGGCTGATCGCCTATTCGTCCGTCGCGCATATGGGCATTATCATCATCGGCATTTTCACCTTCACCGTTGAAGGCATCGAGGGCGCGTTGTTCCAGATGCTCTCGCACGGCATCGTCATCGCCGGGCTGTTCATCTGCTCGGGCATTCTGCTGGCCCGCGGAGAGCCGCTGCTGCTCTCGCGCCTCGGCGGTCTCGCCGCCCGCATGCCGGCCTATGCGGCGCTGCTGATGCTGTTCGCGCTGGCCAGCATGGGGCTGCCCGGAACCTCCGGCTTTGTCGGTGAAATCCTCGTCATCGTTGGCGCCATGAGAGTGAATTTCTGGGTCTCGCTACTGGGCGCCACCGGCATGGTGCTGGGTGCGGCCTATATGCTGGTCATGCTGCGCGCGGTCCTGTTCGATAAAATTGCCAGGCCGGAGCTTGGAAAATTGCAGGATTTGCGGCCCACCGAATGGGCAATGCTGGTGCCGCTCGCGGTCATGGTGATGTGGCTCGGCATTTATCCTTCCAGCTTCACGCATATTTTTGATGCGCCGGTAACCGCGATGGTGCAGTCGCATGTTGCCGCCCTCGCGCAGCCGATGGCGCTCGCCATGGTGACCAAATGATGCCGGCTTCGATGATCTTCCAAATGCTGATCCCGGAATTCATCCTGGGGCTCGGCGGCATGGCGCTGCTGATTTTCGGCGTGCTGAGCAAAAGCAATAAATTCACCGCCTGCACCACCGGCGCCGTCATCCTCCTGATCGCCACGGCATGTTTCGTCATCGCCACGCCGGCGACCATCCTCTTCGGCGGCTTGTTCCAGACCAGCGATTTCACCCGCTACGCCGATCTGCTGATCCTGCTCGGCGCCGCCATGGCGCTGATTTTATCGGTCGATTACAACAAGCGGGAAGACATCGACCGGTTCGAATATCCGGTGCTGGTGCTGTTTGCCACGCTTGGCATGCTGGTCATGGTCTCCGCCGGCGATCTGATGACCCTGTATCTCGGGCTGGAACTGCAGTCGCTGGCTCTATACATCTGCGCGGCCTTGGCGCGGGATGAGCTGCGCTCCACCGAAGCCGGGCTCAAATATTTCGTCCTCGGCGCGCTGGCTTCCGGCCTGCTGGTCTATGGCATCTCGCTCGTCTACGGCTTTGGCGGCACCACCAATTTCGCGGCGCTTGCGCATGAGCTTAACCGCGGTCCCGCCGGCTACGGCACGGTTATCGGCATTGTCTTCGTGCTGGTCGGCCTCGCCTTCAAGCTCTCCGCCGCGCCATTTCATATGTGGACGCCGGATGTTTATGAGGGCGCGCCGACGCCGGTCACCGCCTTGTTCGGCACCGCGCCCAAGGTCGCCGCCATTGCCTTGCTGATGTCTGTCATGCTCGGGCCATTCGGCCATCTGCTTGGGCAGTGGCAGATGCTGATCGAAATTCTCGCCGTCGTGTCCATGCTGCTGGGCTCGCTCGCCGCCATCGGCCAGACCAACATCAAGCGGCTGATGGCGTATTCCTCGATCGGCCATATGGGCTACGCGCTGATCGGCCTCGCCGCCGGCACTGAGGCGGGGGTGCAGGCCACGCTGGTCTATATCGCCATCTATGTCGTCATGTCCTTCGGCAGTTTCGCCTGCATCATCGCCATGCGCCGCGGCGGCCGCCAGGTGGAGACCATCGCCGATCTCGCCGGCCTCTCCACGCATAACCCCGGCTATGCTTTGGCCCTTGCAGTGCTGATGTGGTCGATGGCCGGCATCCCGCCGCTTTCCGGCTTCTTCGGCAAGCTCTACGTCTTCTCGGCTGCCATCAATGCCGGGCTGACCCCGCTCGCGATCATCGGCGTGCTCACCAGCGTCATTGGCGCCTTCTATTATCTGCGCGTGGTCAAGGTGATGTATTTCGACGCGGGCAATCCGAATTTCGACAAAACCGCCGGCGGCGTGCGCTTTGTCATGGCGGTCGGCGCCATTGCGACGGCGTTGCTGGTCTTCATTCCCGGGCCGCTGATCTCCGCGGCCCACGCTGCCGCCCGGGCATTGATGGGGTGATCGCCTGGCGGCTCGAACAACACGACGCGCTGGAATCGACCTCCGATGACTGTATCCGCCGCGCCAAGGCAGGCGAGCCCGAAGGCCTGGCCGTGCTCGCCTTGCGACAGACCGCGGGCCGCGGCAGCCGTGGGCGGCAGTGGGAGGCGCCGCCGGACAATTTGAATCTCTCCGTCCTGCTGCGCCCGGCGCTGCCGATGGCGCAAACCAGTATCTTCCCGCTATTGGCCGGCGTTGCCGTCGCCGATGCGATGGCGGCATTTCTGCCGGCCGACACCGCGCCCGTTTTGAAATGGCCGAACGATGTCCTGCTCGGCGGCGCCAAGCTGGCGGGCATCCTCATTGATGCGGCGCCCAAGGGGGACGCCGCCGACTGGCTGGTCATCGGCATCGGCATCAACCTGGTCGACGCACCGACGCTCTCCGGCCGGCGCACAACCACGCTGGCGCGCTTCGGCGGCAAAGCCACGCCGGGGCAGGCCGCGCAGATGGTGCTGCATTATCTGAGCTTCTGGCTCGAAGTCCTGGATCATTCCGGCCTCTCGCCCATTCTCGACGCCTGGCAGCAGCGCGGCCACGCCATCGGCTCGGAACTGCAACTGACCGGCATCGAGGGCACCATCAGCGGCCGCTTCGCCGGGCTCTCGCCCAGCGGGGAATTGCTGTTGAACGTGGGAAACCGTATCGAGCGGTTTCATACAGGTGAAATTCTATTGGGTGTTAGAACATGATTGGCACTTGCCAATCGTGTTCTAACGTCTTTTTGGGCAATATCGATCTAGGGAACCGACCGCCATGCTGCTCGTAATCGATGCCGGCAACACGAATATCGTCTTCGCCGTCCATGACGGCGACGAATGGCGCGGCACCTGGCGGCTGGCCACCTCCTCGCAGCGCACCTCCGACGAATACGGGGTGTGGCTGGAGGCATTGATCGTGCGGGCCGGCATCAAGGTGGTGCAGATCGAAGGTGCCGTGATCGGCACCGTGGTGCCCGCCGCCTTGTACCATCTGCGCCGGCTCTGCCGCGACTGGTTCGACGTGGAGCCGATCGTTGCCCGCGCCACGTTGGACTGGGGGTTCGAAATCAAGATCGACAATCCCGAGGAAGTCGGCGCCGACCGGTTGTTGAACGCATTGGCGGCGCATAATCATTATGGCGGCCCGCTGGTGGTGATCGATTTCGGCACCGCCACCACTTTCGACGTGGTGGACAAGGACGGCGCCTATCTCGGCGGCGTCATCGCGCCCGGCATCAACCTGTCCATCGAGGCGCTGCACCAGGCGGCCGCCCGGCTGCCGCGCATCGGCATCGGCCGGCCGCAATCGGTCATCGGCCGCTCCACCATCCCCGCCATGCGCTCGGGCGTCTATTGGGGCTATATCGGCCTGATCGAAGGGCTGCTGGCGCGGATCGAGGGTGAATATGGCGAACCGCTGAAGGCGATCGCCACCGGCGGCCTGGCCCCGCTTTTCGCCGAGGGCACGCTGAAATTCACGGTCATCGACCCGGATCTGACGCTGGACGGCCTGCGGCTGCTCTCACTGCGCAACACCGCGCCGCCGCTGCCGCGCGACCGCACGCGGTTTCCTGAGACGGAATGACCGCAACATATCACCGATGCCTAATCGGCCCTGGCGCAAAACCGCTTTTGCGCTGATCACCCAGGATTAATTCCTTCAGGAGCGTACCACACAATGGCAGTCTCATCCGGCAAACCGCCGGTCACCCGGAACGATCCGAGTGGTTTTCTATTCGTGCCGCTCGGCGGCACCGGCGAAATCGGCATGAACTTCAACCTGTACGGCTGCGACGGCGCCTGGCTGGCGGTTGATTGCGGCATGGGATTCGCCGGGCCGGAAAACCCGGAGGCGGAACTGCTGCTGGCCGATCCGGCCTTCATCGTCGCGCGCCGCGAAAACCTGCGCGGCCTGGTGATCACCCATTCGCATGAGGACCATATCGGCGGCGTCGCGCGGCTCTGGCCGCAACTGCGCTGCCCGGTCTATGCCACCCCGTTTACTGCGGCATTGCTGCGCCGGAAATTGAGCGAGGCTGGGCTGGGGCGCGAAGTGAAACTGCAAATCATCAAGCCCGGCGGCAGCTTTGAACTTGCACCCTTTGCCTTGCGCTATATCAATATGACGCATTCCACGCCGGAAGCGCAGTCGCTGGCCATTACCACCAGCTACGGCACGGTGCTGCATACCGGCGACTGGAAATTCGATCCGCATCCGCTGGTTGGCGCGATGACCGATGAAGCCGGACTGTCGGCCTTGGGGGATGCCGGCGTACTGGCGATGATTTCGGATTCGACCAACGCCACGGTCGATGGTCATTCCGGCTCCGAACGCGACGTCAAAAAAAGCCTGACCGCCTTAGTGGGCGACCTGCCCGGGCGTATCGCCATCACCTGTTTCGCCAGCAACGTCGCCCGCGTCTCCTCGGTGGTTGAAGCCGGCGTTGCCGCCGGCCGGCATGTGGCGCTGATCGGCCGCTCGCTCGGCAATTACGTCGCGGCGGCGCAGGAAACCGGCTATCTGCAGGACGCCCCGGATTTCATCCCGGAAGAAGATATCGGCTCCATCCCGGACGATAATCTGCTGCTGCTGGTCACCGGCAGTCAGGGCGAGCCGCGCTCGGCCATGGCGCGCATCGCCGCCGATACGCATCGCTATGCGGTATTGGGGGAGGGGGATACGGCGATCTTCTCGTCGCGCATGATCCCCGGCAATGAAAAAGCCATCGCCGCCGTGCAGGACGCGCTGGTGCGCCGTGGTGTCGACGTCATCACCGATGAGGACGAGTTGACGCATGTCTCCGGCCACCCGGCCCGCGACGAACTATGCAAGCTCTACAAGCTGGTGCGGCCGAAATATCTGGTGCCGACCCATGGCGAATGGCGGCATCTCTCGGCGCAGGCGGATCTCGCCGAGGAAGAAGGGCTGACCGCGGTCCGGCTGGAAAACGGCGATATGCTGCGCTTGGCACCTGGTATTCCGGAGGTGATCGACAGCGTCCCCACCGGCCGCATGGCCATCGACGGCACCAACATCGTGCCGCTGAAGGGCGGGGTGATGTCGGCCCGGCGGCGGATGCTGTTCAACGGCGTCGTAATCGGCAGCGCCGCCGTGGATGCCAACGGTAGGGTTGTCGGCGAGCCGAGGATCAGCGCGCCCGGCCTGTTCGATCAGCCCGACCGTCTGCAGCGCGAGCTGGAAGGCGAATTCCGGGACCTGCTCGAAGACCTGCCGGCATCGGCGCATCGGGATGAGGCGGCTTTCACGGAAGCCGCATGTTCCATTTTAAGGCGCATTGTCGGAAAACGATTCGGCAAGCGGCCGATTGTGGAGGCCCATATTCTAAGACTTTAGGGATCGGATTCTGGGTCTGGTTATTTTACAATCAAAACCCCGCCAATTAATTGAACAAAAGGCTAAAATAACATCAATATATGAGAATTTGGTGAAAAAATATGCTCATACATCGTCCTTTTAGCTGGATTTTTTTTGTTGTGCGTTGCATCATTAAGCCTAGGGCGAAGTTTGGTTCTTCGTCCTGCCGTGTGACTGGCGTTTCCTCCCTGAACTTGGCCCGCCGCCCCAATGGGCTGGCGGGCTTCTTTCGTTGTGGGAAAGCGCGAACGCGCTTTCCCACGTCCTTTCCCACGTCCTTTCCCACGTCCTTTCCCATGCCGTCGCCAGCGGGCTATCGATATACTGCCCGGGCGCCAGCCAGCCCAAAGCGTCGCATAAATCCCGCACCAGCATCGCCCGCGGCACCGCCAGCGGATGCGGCGGCTTGAAGACCG
>JAMFSE010000013.1 GCA_026225115.1 Rhodovastum atsumiense | reverse complement strand
TGCATTCACCGTATTGGCAGCTGCAGCAATTCTTTTGGTAAACTCGATCGGCTTCACGGCCAACGCCGCCACATTGTCCGGCGCCGCAATTCCAGGCGCCGCGCGAAACTTCTCGCCGATCAAGGAAACCGCGTGCCGGGGTTACGGCCGCTGGTGCGGACCGGGCTACGTCAGGGCCTGCGGCCCCTACCGCTGCTGGTGCCGGCCCTGCTGGTAAGAATCTCCGTAAGGGATTGCCGATAAACGAAGGCCGCCCGTTGCAGGCGGCCTTCTCTGTTTCGGATCCGAATATTGCGTCTGCCGGTTTAGTTCGCCGCAAAACAGTACAGCAGACCGTCGCCGCCGGTGCTCTTGAGATCGTTCTGCGAGCAGCCGCCATCCGGTCCGCGCGAGGGATGCGAACTGTTCCAGGATTTCGACGCATCGTCGTCGCGCAACCCGATGCGATCGGAATGACCGAGCATCGCGGAACCCTGCGTGCTGCTCGTCCAGTTCTTGCAGGTGCGATCTTCGCCGGCGGCGAAAGCCGTGCCGTCGGCCTGCGATCCCGTCAGCGCGTCATGCCGGTTCGGCGTATCGCCGCGGCCGTTGATGACATCGCCCTTTTCGCTCAGCGCCGTCTGCTTGGTGAGATTGTTGGCAGCGTGGAGTTCGGCGACGTCCTTGGCAACCACGACGCCCTTTGAATTCTGCCACGGTCCCTTGCCGATACGGTCGCGCGCATTCACCGCAGGCTTGCCGTCGGACGCTTGCGTCGAAAGATAAGCGTGCCAGGTTTTGGCGCCGGCTCCCGCGGCCTGCGCCAGTGTCTGGCAATGATTGTCGGCCCCGGCCAGACCGCCTAGATTGGCGCCGTTGCCGATGCCGTTACTGGTGACGAAGAAAGTCGTATTGGCCGACTGCGCCTGCGCCGGCTGTGCCGCGGTCAAACCGGCGGCGAGGCAAAAACATGCAGGCGAGATCATCTTGGTGAATGTAGACATCGATTCCTCCGGGTTGTTTTTTGCAGGTTGTTTTTTGCGGGTTATTTTTGGCGAATTGTTTTTACGAATTGCTGTTGCGATTTCTCTTAATGGCCGGGCGGGTTGACGCGTTGCCCCGGTCTGACATCAACCCAGGCAACGCGACATTATTCCGCTTCCGCAACGCCGCAATGAAGCGCCTGAAACGAAAAGGCGCCGCGGAACCAACCGCAGCGCCTTGTATCGTCACACCAGAGCCAAAGATCAGGTCTGCTGGATCGCCGAGAGTTCCCAGCCGGCGCCGCGCGGCCGCAGGAAGGTCCACACTTCCGTCACCTCGGTGGGCTGGTCGCTACCCTTGACCAGCCGGCCAGAGGCACGATCGACGGTCTTGTCGATCAGCGAGTACCGCAGCGCTACGCTGGCGAAATCGGTGTCGCCTTCGCGCCAGGCTTCGGCCAGATCGCCCTGCAGCAGCTTGACGTCGGTGACCGTGTTGACGAGGTTTTGCGCCTTGTGGTCCGCGATATCCTGCGTGACATACGACACCATTTCAGGCGTCGCCAGCGTATGCAGCTTGGCGATATCCTCGTTCGACCACGCGGCCTGAAGCTCGCCGAGCAATCGCTCGAAAGCTTCGTAGTCGCTGGGAATGATCTCCAGCGGCGCGCTGCCCGATCCCAGGCCGAAACCCGATCCGGTGCGGAAGGTCGATGGCCCGGCCATTCCGCCCGCGGGGGCGCCGGCATAGGCGGTCTCGTGACGGCGCTGCCACCACGACATCGCCAGCCGAACCACCATGATGATCAGGCCGATCTGCAGGATCAGGCCGAAGATCGACGACAATCCGCCCAATCCACCGAACATTCCGCCGCCGAACAGCATGCCAAGCAGGCCGGCACCGAGGAAGCCCGCGGCGAGACCGCCAAACAGGCCCATGCCGGGCCGGTTGAAGAAGCCGCCGCCGGCTGGCGCGCCCAGGCCCGGGCTACCCGGCTGGGTGATGGTGCGGTTGAACGGCTGTGCGGTACCCGGTGCGGTCGATGTGCTCGGCGGCGCGGAAAAGGTCCGCGTTCCCCTCGAACCCATGCTGGAGCCGCCGCCAATCCGGGCGTCGGCCGACGGCACCGCCAACATCAAAGGCAGCGCCAACGACAGCACCACGGCTAGGGTTTGAACGAGTGCGCGCCCGCGCTGCGTAAATCTCATAACTTTTCCTCCATCCCCGGCAGGGGAAAGCGCTCCTAAGATGGGCACCGCTGCGTGAATGTGAAGCCACTATCGGG
>JAMFSE010000012.1 GCA_026225115.1 Rhodovastum atsumiense | reverse complement strand
TCTCGGCGGCGTCGTTCCAGGAAACCACCCGCGTCCTCACCGAGGCCGCGGTCCATGGCAAGATCGACTCGCTCGAAGGGCTGAAGGAAAACGTCATCGTCGGCCGCCTGATCCCGGCCGGTACCGGCAGCGTGATGAACCGCCTGCGCGCAGTCGCCGCCGGCCGCGACCGCCAGACGCTGGGCACCCAACGCCCGGCAATCGCCCGGCCGGAGGTTGTTGCCGAGTAAGGGCAGCTCCAACGCCAAAAACGATGGGTGGACGCCGCAAGGCTTCCACCCATTTTTTGTCCATGCCGTCATTGCGAGCGTCACGCGAATGCGTGCATTCGCACGACGCGAAGCAATCCATCTTTCGATGCAACAGCCTAGAAAAAGACGGATTGCCACGGCCGCTTTGCGGCCTCGCAATGACCCTGCCAAACAGGATGGCCGCGCGCGATACGAAAACAATTGACTAGACTAAGTTTAGTTTAAATGTTAGCCCTGGCGTCATGCAAACCGTTAACATCCATGCTGCCAAAACCCATCTGTCTCGCCTCATAGATGCCGTCATCGAAGGGGAGGAGATTGTAATCGCCCGCGCTGGGCGGCCTGTGGCCCGCTTGGTGCCGTTGCAACAAGCGGCTTCGCCGGGGCGGCGCAAGCTCGGCGTGCTGGGCGGGAAGCTGAAGGTGCCGGATGATTTCGATGCGCCATTGCCCGAGGAGATGTTGCGCGAGTTCGAGGGAGGCTGATGCGGCTGCTGCTCGATACCCATCTGCTGATATGGGCTTTGGATGAGCCGGAACGCCTAAACCCAGCGACTCGCGCCATTGTCGAGGATGAGGGAAACGAGGTGCTGTTCAGCGTCGCCAGCATCTGGGAAATTGCAATCAAATCCGCGAGTGGGCGGGCCGACTTTGCCTTCGATCCCCAGGAAGTTCTGAATGCGGCAATCCAGACCGGTTTCAACGAACTGCAGATCCGTTCCGAAGCCGCCGTGCAGGTCGGCAAATTGCCTTTGTACCATCGCGATCCTTTCGATCGGCTGTTGATAGCGCAGGCGATGGCCGAGCCTGTTCGGTTTTATACGGCCGACCCGATGCTGCCGCCCTATTCGGAGCTCGTTACCCTGGTTTGAGGCTCTGAACGACAGCGTCTAGGCGTTCAGGGCAAGACAAGTTCCTTACGCTTCAGACGGCCGAAAACCTGCAGCGGCCGGCCGTCGCTCTCGTCCTGGGTGCAGGCAAAAAACTCGAATTCCACCGGATAGGCGTCGCAAAAATCATACATCGCGACGACCTCGTCGGGGGTGAACTCGTCAAACAGGAAATAATACTCCGGCACGAAATGCCATAGCGACGTCATCAAGAACAAGGTCGACGAATACAAATCCGCATCGAAATGGACCAATACGGTATTGTACACCGGCTGGCGCGACAGGAACGCCGGAACCGTGTTCTGGAACCATCCTTTAATAAAGGTAGCGCGTGGATCGCTGATCTCGGGCAATTGGCCGGAGGTCGAAAAATGGCCCCGGTCTTTATTCTGGCGCCAGGCCTCAGGCAGCCCCTCAAAGCTGTCGAATCCGTATAATCTTGAGTCAGGATTCGTGAAACGGCTGGCGATCTGCCGGAAACTCCAGCCTTCATGGACCCCAAACTCGAAATACGTGACCGGACCAGTCCCGAGTCTCTCAGCCGCAAGGTCGTAGAGAGATTTCTTCTGGCCGCGCGGAAAGCATATTTGTGCCGGTTTGGGCGTGTAGAGCACGCGCAACGCACGGGCGGTCAGCTCATGGCGTAAATCGGCCCTGGGTTCACGCAGCGCGCGGGCAGTCCGATCGGGGCGCTCCTTAAGTTCACGCACCCGTGCTGGGCGTGGCATGCTGTCCGACACTATTCAGCCTCCTCAAGAAAACGCCCTGAACACCTAAAGAAAGACGCTTGGTCAGGCGATAGCGGCTTGATGACGTTTGTGTGGCAGCAAAAAAACGGGGCTTAGCCGCCTAGCCATGCCAAGAAGTAGGGGCTGCGTTTTGTAAGGCGGAAACCACCTTCAAATGCTTGACTTGGGGTGGGGTCACTCTTAAGGAAGGCGCTCTCGCGGTTCCGGGCTTATCGGCACCGGGTTTGATCACATTTCTGGCGCGTGCGGCGCCGTCCCCGGAGCAATTCGGGCGCTAAGGCCGCGGGTTGGAGAAGAATTCCGTAAGGTGGGGTATTTATCCCGCCTTGCGGTTGTTTTTGTGGACAAACCGGTGCGGAAACACTCAGGGCACCGGGACAAAATTAGCAGGATTGATAAATGCCGACGATTAATCAGTTGATTGCCAAGGGCCGTGAGCCGGCTGCCAAGCGCAACAAGGTGCCAGCCCTCGAGGGATGCCCGCAGAAGCGCGGCGTTTGCACGCGCGTCTATACGACGACTCCGAAGAAGCCGAACTCGGCACTTCGTAAGGTCGCCAAAGTGCGCCTGACCAACGGCTTCGAAGTCGTGAGCTACATCCCGGGCGAAGGCCATAACCTGCAGGAGCACTCGGTGGTGCTGATCCGCGGCGGCCGCGTCAAGGATTTGCCAGGCGTTCGTTATCACATCCTGCGCGGTGTTTTGGATACCCAAGGGTTGCCGAAGCGCCGTAAACGCCGTTCGCTCTATGGCGCGAAGCGGCCGAAGTAAGGGGACCAAAAAATGAGCAGACGTCGCCGCGCGGTAAAACGCGAAGTTCTCCCGGACGCCAAGTTCGGGGATGTCGTCATCAGCCGTTTCATGAACGTGCTGATGTATGACGGCAAAAAATCCGCCGCCGAAGGCATCGTCTACGGCGCCCTTGACGTGTTGAAAAAGCGCGGCGGGGCGAATGCCGACCCGGTTCGCCTGTTCCACGAGGCGCTGGACAATGTGAAGCCGGCCATCGAAGTGCGCTCACGCCGCGTTGGCGGTGCGACCTATCAGGTGCCGGTCGAGGTTCGTACCGAGCGCCGGCAGGCCTTGGCGATCCGCTGGATCATCGATAGCGCCCGCAAGCGTGGAGAGCACACGATGGAAGAACGGCTTTCCAACGAATTGCAGGATGCCGTGAATAATCGCGGTTCGGCTGTGAAGAAGCGTGAAGACACCCACCGGATGGCCGAGGCGAACAAGGCCTTCAGCCATTACCGCTGGTAACTACCGGATTTTCGACAACACCCACCTAATCTTGGGCGAAGCCCGCACGGAGCAAACACATGGCTAAAGCAAAATTTGAGCGGAACAAGCCGCACGTCAACATTGGCACGATCGGCCACGTCGATCATGGCAAGACCTCATTGACCGCTGCCATTACCAAGGTGCTGGCAAAGTCCGGTGGCGCCACCTTCACCGCCTATGACATGATCGACAAGGCGCCTGAAGAACGCGCCCGCGGCATCACCATTTCGACCGCTCATGTCGAATACGAGACCGCCAACCGTCACTACGCCCATGTCGATTGCCCCGGCCACGCCGACTATGTGAAGAACATGATCACCGGTGCTGCCCAGATGGACGGCGCGATCCTGGTGGTCTCCGCTGCTGACGGCCCGATGCCGCAGACTCGTGAGCACATCCTGCTCGCCCGCCAGGTTGGCGTGCCGGCGCTCGTCGTGTTCCTGAACAAGATGGATCTGGCCGACCCCGATCTGGTCGAGCTGGTTGAGATGGAAGTGCGCGAGCTGCTCAGCAAGTACGGCTTTGACGGCGACAATATCCCCATCATCAAGGGTTCGGCTGTTGCCGCCCTCGAAGACAAGACCCCGGAAATCGGCGAGCAGGCAGTGCTCGAGCTGATGAAGGCGGTTGACGAGTTTATTCCGCAGCCGGAGCGCGCCAAGGACAAGCCGTTCCTGATGCCGGTTGAAGACGTGTTCTCGATCTCCGGCCGTGGCACCGTCGCCACCGGCCGCGTTGAGCGCGGCATCATCAAGGTTGGTGAAGAAGTTGAAGTTGTCGGCCTGAAGGCCACGACCAAGACGATCGTCACCGGCGTTGAAATGTTTCGCAAGCTGCTCGACCAGGGCGAGGCCGGCGACAACATCGGCGCACTTCTGCGCGGCACCAAGCGTGAAGATATCGAGCGCGGCCAGGTTCTCGCCGCTCCCGGTTCGATCACCCCGCACACCAAGTTCCATGCTCAGGCCTATGTTCTGACCAAGGAAGAGGGTGGCCGTCACACGCCGTTCTTTACCAACTACCGCCCGCAGTTCTACTTCCGCACCACCGACGTGACCGGTGTGGTGACCCTGCAGGAAGGTACCGAAATGGTGATGCCGGGCGATAACGTTTCGATCGATGTCGAGCTGATCGCCCCGATCGCGATGGACGACGGTCTGCGCTTTGCGATCCGCGAAGGCGGTCGGACCGTTGGTTCGGGCGTTGTCGCCAAAGTGACGAAGTAATCGGTAGCCGGCCCTGAAGGATATAGGTTTTTAATATGGATAACCAAAATATTCGCATTCGCCTGAAGGCGTATGATCACCGCGTGCTGGACAACAGCACGAAGGACATCGTCAACACCGCGAAGCGTACCGGTGCACAGGTACGGGGGCCGATCCCACTGCCGACACATATCGAACGGTTCACCGTGAACCGTTCGCCGCATGTGGACAAAAAGAGCCGCGAGCAGTTCGAAATCCGGACCCATCGCCGCTTGCTGGATATCGTTGACCCGACGCCGCAGACCGTGGACGCGCTGATGAAGCTCGACCTCGCTGCCGGTGTTGAAGTCGAAATTAAGATCTGAGCTGGATAGAAAAATGCGTACCGGTGTGATTGCAAAAAAGCTGGGAATGACCCGCTTGTTCAAGGAAGACGGCACCCATGTGCCGGTGACCGTCCTGCACCTCGATGAGGTGCGGGTTGTCGCTGCCAGGACCGTCGAGACGGATGGGTATAATGCGGTGCAGCTTGGTTATGGCAAAGCCAAGATTAAGAATGTGAGCAAGCCGCAAAAGGGTCATTTCGCCAAGGCCAAGGTTGAGCCGGCCGCCAAGCTGGTTGAGTTCCGCGTCGATGCCGATGCGTTGCTGGAAACCGGCGCGCAGCTCTCACCATCGCATTTCTCTGTCGGCCAGTTTGTCGACGTTGCAGGCGTCACCAAGGGTAAAGGCTTTGCCGGCGGTATGAAGCGCTGGCACTTTGCCGGTTTGGAAGCAAGCCACGGCGTGTCCATCAGCCATCGTAGCCTGGGTTCCACCGGTAACCGTCAGGATCCGGGCAAGACGTTTAAGAACAAAAAAATGGCAGGCCATCTCGGCCAGGATCGCAGGACCACGTTGAACCTGACGATTGCCGCCATTGATGAAGACCGCAACCTGGTCATGGTTCGCGGTGCGGTGCCGGGCTCCAAGGGTGGCTATGTGCTGTTGCGGGATGCGATCAAGCGCGCCCGTCCGGCCGATGCCGCGTTTCCGGCCGGCTTGAAAGGCTAGACTCAAATGAAACTCGATATTCACAATTTTGATGCCGAGGCCGCGGGTTCCGCGGAACTGCCGGATGAGATTTTCGGCATCGCTCCGCGCAAGGACATCATGGCCCGCGTCGTCCACTGGCAGCTTTCCAAGCGCCGGTCCGGCAACCACAAGACCAAGGGCATGGGCGAAGTCAGTGGCACCACCCGCAAGCCGTTCAAACAGAAGGGCACGGGTAATGCGCGTCAGGGCAGCTTGCGCGCCCCGCAATTCCGTACCGGTGGCGTGGTTCACGGTCCGGTCGTGCGCGACCACGGCTATAGCCTGAATAAAAAAGTGCGCCGTCTGGGCCTGCTCTCCGCGCTCTCGCAGAAAGCTGCCGATGGCAAGCTGGTGATTTTAGATGCGGTTGGCGCCGTCGATAAGACCAAGGATGTCGCAGCCAAGGTGAAGAAATTCGGCTGGGCTTCGGCTTTGATCGTCGATGCGACGGTAAATGAGAATTTCCTGCGCGCCAGCCGCAACGTGCATGGGCTGGATATTCTCCCGGTCATCGGCGCAAATGTTTACGACATCCTGCAGCATGATTTTCTGGTGATTACCCAGGCCGGTATTGATGGTTTGAAGGAGCGCCTGGCATGAGCACGCCAAAGAGGCAGGTGAGCAAAATCACGCCGGAGCGGATGTACGAAGTGATTCGTGCGCCTTTGATCACCGAGAAAGCGACGCTGCTTTCGGAGAAGAACCAGTTTGTGTTCAAGGTCTCCGAAGATGCGACCAAGCCGGAAATCAAAGCCGCGATCGAGACGTTGTTCAAGGTTAAAGTAACCGGCGTGAATACGCTGATCACCAAGGGCAAAACCAAGCGGTTCAAGGGCCATCCTGGCGTGCGCTCCGACGTGAAGAAAGCGTTTGTGACTTTGGCCGAGGGCCAGAGCATCGATTTCACCACCGGCCTGGCGTGAGGCGAGTAGAATGGCATTAAAGCATTTCAACCCAGTTACGCCGAGCCTGCGCGGGACGATTCTTATCGACCGCACGGAGCTGTGGAAGGGCAAACCCGTCAAGGGCTTGACCGAGGGCAAGCATTCATCCGGTGGCCGTAACAACCATGGCCGCATCACCAGCCGGTTTCGTGGCGGCGGACATAAGCAGGCTTACCGTATCGTTGACTTCAAGCGCCGCAAGTTTGACGTCGCGGCGACGGTGGAGCGGCTCGAATACGATCCGAACCGCACCGCGTTCATCGCGCTGATCAAATATGCCGATGGCGAGCTGGCCTATATTCTGGCGCCGCAGCGCCTGAAGGTGGGTGACCCGGTGGTCTCCGGCCTGCGCGTTGATATCAAGCCCGGCAATGCGATGCCGCTGGCCGCGATCCCGGTCGGCACGATCATTCATAATATCGAACTGAAAAAGGGCGCCGGCGGTAAAATGGCGCGCTCGGCTGGCACCTTCGCCCAACTCGTCGGCAAGGATCAGGGCTATGCCCAGATCAAGCTGATGTCGGGCGAGCTGCGCATCGTGCGCGCTGAGTGCATGGCCAGCATCGGTGCGGTTTCCAACGCTGACCATCAGAACCAGCAGATCGGTAAAGCCGGCCGCAGCCGTTGGCTTGGCCGCAAGCCGCATCAGCGCGGTGTGGTGATGAACCCGGTCGACCATCCGCACGGCGGTGGTGAAGGCCGGACCTCCGGTGGCCGCCATCCGGTGACCCCATGGGGCAAGCCGACCAAGGGTGCCAAAACACGTACCAATAAACGTACGGATGATCTGATCATCCGCCGCGCGAAAAGCGGGAAGGGCTAAGTAGATGTCACGCTCCGTATGGAAAGGCCCGTTCGTGGACGGGTATATGTTGGGTAAGGCAGAGGCATCGCGCGCTTCCGGCCGTAACGAGATCATCAAGATCTGGTCACGCCGTTCGACGATTTTGCCGCAGTTCATTGGCCTCACCTTTGGCGTCTATAACGGCAAGAAATTTCTGCCGGTACAGGTGAACGAGAACATGGTTGGCCATAAATTTGGTGAATTCTCGCCGACCCGTACGTTTACCGGGCATTCGGCCGATAAGAAAGCGAAGCGGGGCTAAGATGAGCAAACCGAACGCACCGCGCGGCTTGGCGGATCATGAAGCGCAGGCGATTACCCGCAACATGCGGATTTCGCCGCGCAAGTTGAATCTGGTTGCGGCCTCGATCCGCAACATGCCGGCTGGCAAGGCGATTGCCGATCTGACGTTTAGCAAGCGCCGCATTGCCCAGCAGGTGAAGAAGACCCTGGAAAGTGCCGTCGCCAATGCCGAGAACAACCATCAGCTCGATGTTGATAAGCTGGTCGTGAAGTTGGCCGAAGTGGGCCGTGGCATTGTCATGAAGCGCTTCCACGCACGTGGTCGTGGCCGTTCCGCGACCGTTGAGAAATGGTTCAGCCATTTGAAGATCGTGGTTGCCGAACGCGAACCTGTTGAGAAGCCGAAGCGCGACACCAAGCCGGGACATTCCAAAGCGAAACCGTCTGCCGCGAAATCTAAAGCGCCTGTCGAGCAGGCCGGGGAGACCGCATAATGGGTCACAAGATTAATCCGATTGGCATGCGCCTTGGCATTATCCGCACCTGGGATAGCCGTTGGTATGCCGGCAAGGACTACGCCAAGCTCTTGCATGACGACATCAAGCTGCGCGCGCATCTACGCTCCCGTTTGTCGCAGGCCGGTGTTTCCAAGGTCGTGATCGAACGCCCGGCGAAGAAGCCGCGGGTGACGATCTACGCCGCGCGCCCGGGCGTCGTGATTGGTAAGAAAGGCCAGGATATCGACACGCTCCGCAAGGAATTGTCGGTCATGGCGAAGGCCGAGGTTTCCCTGAACATCATGGAAATCCGCAAGCCGGAAATCGACGCCACTTTGGTTGCCGAAAACATCGCCCAGCAGCTGGAACGCCGCGTGGCCTTCCGCCGCGCCATGAAGCGTGCCGTGCAGTCGGCGATGCGTCTTGGTGCCCAGGGCATCCGGATCAATTGCGGCGGCCGCCTCGGCGGCGCTGAAATTGCCCGCATGGAATGGTACCGTGAAGGCCGTGTGCCGTTGCACACGCTGCGCGCCGATATTGACTACGGTGTCGCCACCGCGAAAACCACTTACGGCACCTGCGGCGTTAAAGTTTGGATTTTCAAGGGCGAGATCCTGGTTCAAGACCCGTTGGCGCAGGATAAGCGCGCCGCCGAACAAGCCCCGCAGCGCTAAGGATTCTGCACCCATGATGTCGCCTAAACGTACTAAGTTTCGTAAAGCTCATAAAGGCCGTATCCATGGCCTGGCCAAGGGCAATACGCAGCTCAATTTTGGCGCTTTCGGTTTGAAGGCGCTGGAGCCGGAGCGGATCACCGCCCGCCAGATCGAATCCGCCCGTCGTGCGATCACCCGCTCGATGAAGCGTGTCGGCCGCGTCTGGATCCGGATTTTCCCGGACCTGCCGGTTTCCACCAAGCCGGCCGAAGTCCGCATGGGCTCCGGTAAGGGCAGCCCGGAATTCTGGGTCGCCCGCGTGCATCCTGGCCGGATCATGTTCGAAATCGATGGTGTGTCGGAAGTTCTGGCGCGCGAGGCTTTGGCTCTGGGTGCGGCCAAGCTGCCGATCAAGACCAAGTTTGTTACCCGGATTGGGGAAGCTTGAGATGGCAAAACTGACAACAGCAAGTGATGTGCGGGCGAAGACCGCCGATGAGCTGGGCACGATGCTGATCGATCTGCGCAAGGAGCAGTTCAATCTGCGCTTCCAGCGCGCGACCGGCCAGCAGGAAAATACCAGCCGCGTTAAAGTGGTGCGGCGCGATATTGCGCGGGTGAAGACAATTTTGGCCGAGCGCACCCGCTCCGCCGAAAAGGCGTAAGAGGATACCATGCCGAAACGTATTTTGACCGGTCGGGTTGTAAGCGACAAAATGGACAAGACCATTACGGTGCTTGTCGATCGCCGGATCATGCACCCGCTTTATAAGAAGTTCATTCGCCGCTCGAAGAAATATGCGGCGCATGACGAGAGCAATGCATGCGTGGCAGGCGACCTGGTGCGTATTGAAGAATGCGCGCCGATCAGCAAGCGCAAGACCTGGATTGTGACTGAGCGCAACGGCGCGGCTTTGGCCGGCGCAGCGCAAGCCGATGCAGCACCTGCAACCAGCGTTTAACGAGTGGATTTGAAAAATGATTATCGTAGAATCTAACCTCGATGTGGCCGACAACTCCGGTGCGCGGCGCGTGCAGTGCATCAAAGTGCTCGGCGGCTCCAAGCGCAAGGCCGCTTCGGTCGGCGATGTGATCGTGGTTTCGGTTAAAGACGCGATTCCCCGCGGCAAAGTGAAAAAGGGCGATGTTCACCAGGCTGTCGTGGTGCGTACCGCGTTCCCGGTTCGCCGCGCCGATGGCAGCGCCATCCGTTTCGACCGCAATGCGGCGGTGCTGATCAACAAGCAGATGGAGCCGATCGGCACCCGTATTTTTGGGCCGGTGGTTCGTGAATTGCGCGCGAAAAAATTCATGAAGATCATCAGCCTGGCGCCGGAGGTTCTGTAATCATGGCTGCACGCATTAAAAAAGGCGATAAGGTTATCGTGATTGCCGGTGCCTCCAAGGGCAGCCAAGGCGAAGTGCTTCGGGTTCTGCCCAAGGAAGATCGCGCCGTGGTTCAGGGTGTGGCCATGGCCAAGCGCCATACCAAGCCGACGGGTGTAGGTCAGCCGGGTGGCATTGTGGAACGTGAAGCCGCGGTTCATCTCTCGAACCTCGCCTTGATTGACCCGTCAACCAATAAGGCGACCCGCGTCGGGTTCAAGCTGTTGGATGACGGCCGAAAAGTTCGTGTCGCCCGCAAGAGCGGCGCGTTGATTGATGGCTGAGGAGGCCGCAATGAGTGAAGTGAAAACCCTTCCGCGCATGCAGAAGCATTACCGTGAGGTGGTGCGTGAGCAGATGCAAAAGGAATTCGGCTACAAGAATCCGTTCGAGGTTCCGGGGCTGGAAAAGATCGTCATCAACATGGGCGTCGGTGAGGCTGCAGCTGATCAGAAAAAGCTGGACGCTGCGGTTGCCGAGTTGACGTTGATTGCCGGCCAAAAGCCGGTGAAGACGGTCGCCAAAAAGGCCATCGCCGGTTTCAAAATCCGCGAAGGCCTGCCGATCGGCTGCAAGGTGACGCTGCGCAAGTCCAGGATGTATGAATTCCTCGACCGGCTGGTGACGATTGCCTTGCCGCGCGTTCGCGACTTTCGCGGCATTCCAAGCGGTAAGGGTTTCGATGGTCGTGGCAACTTCGCCATGGGTCTCAAGGAACAGATTATTTTCCCTGAGATTGTCTACGACAAGGTTGATGCGATCCGCGGCATGGACATTATTTTCGTGACGAGTGCGAAAACCGATGCTGAGGCGAAAGCATTGCTGAAGGGGTTCAACCTGCCATTCGCCAAGTAAGCGGGTGCAGACGCGTTTTTGTTTTTGAGTTTTTGGAAAACGGCCGGGTTTTGCCGGCAGGTTCCGGAGGGGTAGCAGAGAATGGCTAAGACATCGCAGGTCAATCGCAATGCGAAGCGTGAACGGATGGCGGCGCGTGATAAGCGCAAGCGCCAGACGCTGAAGGATACGATCATGGATCGTACGCTGCCGGTGGAAGATCGTTTTGAGGCGAGCATCAAGCTGGCCGAATTGCCGCGCAATGGCGCCAAGGTTCGCGTGCGTCTGCGCTGCGAACTGACCGGCCGTTCGCGTGGCAATTATCGTAAATTCAAGCTGTGCCGTATCGCTTTCCGCGATCTCGCCAGCGCCGGCCAGATCCCTGGCGTCGTTAAAGCCAGCTGGTAAGGAAAGGGCAAAACAATGTCGATGTCCGATCCGTTGGGTGACATGCTCACCCGTATTCGTAATGCGCAGCACGCCCGGCTCACCATGTGCGTGGCCCCGGCCTCGAACCTGCGCGCCAATGTGCTCGATGTCCTGAAGCGCGAAGGCTTCATCCGCGGCTTCAGCCGGGAAGAAATTCGCCCTGGTATCGCGCAATTGCGTATCGAGCTGAAATACAACGAGGGCCAACCGGTGATCAAAGAGATCAACCGCGTTTCACGCCCCGGCCGCCGCGTCTATTCCAAGATCAAGGAATTGCCGCGTGTGTATTCCGGTCTGGGCGTTTCCATTCTCTCGACGCCGCGTGGCGTGATGAGTGACGTGGAAGCGCGCGCTGCCAATGTTGGCGGCGAAGTTCTCTGCCGCGTATTCTAAGGGGAGAACAAGCATGTCACGTGTAGGTAAATATCCCGTAGAAGTCCCCGCCGGCGTCACCATCGCCATTGCCGGGAATATTCTGACGGCCAAGGGCAAGCTGGGCGAGCTGAAGCTAGCTTTGGTCGATTCTGTCGAAACCAAGGTCGATGGCAACAAGGTTTCGGTAATGCCGAAAACCAAGGAAGCCAAAGCGCGTATGATGTGGGGTACAACCCGCGCCAATATCGCGAATATGGTGAAGGGCGTTTCGGTTGGTTATACGAAAACGCTCGAGATCACCGGTACCGGTTTCCGCGCCGCGGTGAACGGCAAGAACCTGGTCGTCAATCTCGGCTTCTCGCATGACGTCGTTTATCCGATCCCCGAGGGGATCAAGATCAGCTGTGACAAGCCAACGCTGATTAAAGTCGAAGGCACTGACAAACGCGCAGTGGGTCAGGTTTGCGCGGAAATCCGTGCATATCGCCCGCCCGAGCCGTATAAGGGCAAAGGCGTGAAGTTCGAGGGTGAAGCGATCCGGCGCAAAGAGGGTAAGAAGAAGTAATGTCGACAAATCTTTCATTGCAGGTGCGCCGCCGGCAGCGTTTACGCTACCAGCTTCGCCAAAAATCCGTTGGCCGGCCGCGTTTATCCGTGTTCCGTTCCGGCAAGCATATCTATGCGCAGATCATCGATGATGCGGCCGGCCGTACGGTCGCCGCTGCTTCCACGCTCGATAAGGATTTGAAGGCAGCTTTGAAGACCGGCGCCGATAAGGATGCGGCGAGCGCGGTTGGCAAGCTGATCGCCGAACGTTCGAAAGCCGCTGGCGTTGTCGCCGTGGTCTTTGATCGCGGATCTTATCTATATCATGGTCGGGTGAAAGCTCTGGCAGAGGCTGCCCGCGAGGGCGGTCTCGACTTCTAGGAGTATCGGTAGAATGGCACGTGAAGCACGCGAAGGCGGCGGCAAACCGAGGGAACGCGAGCGCGAGCGCGACCGGGAAACCGGCGATGAGCTGATCGACAAACTGGTCACCATCAACCGCGTCGCGAAAGTGGTGAAGGGCGGCCGCAGGTTTGCTTTCGCCGCACTCGTGGTCGTGGGTGACCAGAAGGGCCGCGTTGGCTACGGCGCCGGCAAGGCGCGTGAGGTTCCCGAGGCAATCCGCAAGGCAACGGAACGTGCGAAAAAGACGATGATCCGGGTTCCGATGAAGGAAGGCCGCACCTTGCACCACGATATTCGTGGCAAGTTCGGCGCCGGTGATGTTGTTATTCGTGCAGCCCCCGCCGGTACCGGTATTATTGCCGGTGGTCCGCTACGCGCGGTGTTCGAGACGCTGGGAATTGGCGATGTCGTGGCGAAGTCGCTCGGCAGCCGGAACCCGCATAACATGGTCAAGGCGACGTTCGCGGCGCTGACAACCGTAACCAGCCCGCGTGCCGTGGCGACCCGCCGCAGCAAGAAGGTTGCGGATCTTTATGGTAGTACTGCCAAGAAGGATATTGGTGCGGAGGCTGCAGATGTCTGAGAAAAAAATTCGCGTGACGCAAATTGTCTCCGGCAATGGCCAGAAGCCTGGCCAGCAGGCGACGTTGATCGGTCTCGGGCTGAACAAGATCAGCAAGAGCCGCG
This sequence comes from Rhodovastum atsumiense, assembly GCA_026225115.1. Lineage (GTDB taxonomy): Bacteria > Pseudomonadota > Alphaproteobacteria > Acetobacterales > Acetobacteraceae > Acidocella > Acidocella atsumiense_A. Next base: position 28,974 of record JAMFSE010000012.1, on the reverse strand, counting down.
AATTTATCGATACCCCGGAAGTTCGCGGTATGGTCAATAAAATCGCCCATCTGCTGAAGGTTGAAGAGCTCGGCTAAAGCCTGGTTCTAGAGGAATAGACAAATGAAGTTGAACGAAATTCGCGATAATCCCGGTTCGCGCCTGAAGAGCAAGCGCCTGGGCCGCGGCATTGGTTCCGGCAAGGGCAAGACCTCCGGCAAGGGCGTCAAAGGCCAGAAGGCACGTGAGGGTGTTTCCCTGAACGGGTTTGAAGGCGGTCAGCTGCCGATTTATCGCCGGTTGCCAAAGCGCGGCTTCCACAACGTCAACCGCAAGGAATACGCGCCGTTGAATTTGGGCAGCCTCGATGCCGCATTGGAATCCGGCAAGGTCGATGCCGCGCAGCCGATCACCGAAGCCGTGTTGCGCGATGCCGGCTTGGTCCGGCTCGGGAAGGTTGACGGCGTGCGGCTGCTGGCCAAAGGCAGCATCTCGCGGGCGATCAACATCGAAGTTTCCGGCGCCTCGGTCGCCGCGATTTCGGCAGTGGAACAGGCCGGCGGCAGCGTGAAGACGCTGGTGGCGGCCAAAGTTCAGGAAGCCCCGGCCGCCTGAAACAAAGCCTCTTGCCTTAGCCCGGTTAACTCCGGCACATTAGCGCCAATAAACGGCGCTTCCAGGCCGCCGGCCTGGAAGCGCCGTTTGCATGAAAGAGAGACAATATGGCATCGGCCGCAGAACAGATGGCAGCAGGTTTAAGCCTTGGTGCTTTTTCCAAGGCGACGGACCTTAAAAAACGCATTTGGTTTACGCTTGGCGCGCTCGTCGTGTTTCGCCTCGGTACCTATATTCCAGTGCCGGGCATCGATGCGACGGTGATGGCGCATCTGATGACCCAGAACGGCGGCGGCATTCTGGGTATGTTCAATATGTTCACCGGTGGCGCCTTGGGACGGATGACGATCTTCGCCCTGAATGTGATGCCCTATATCAGTTCCAGCATTATTATTCAGATGATGACGGCTGCGGTGCCGATGCTGCAAGCTTTGAAAAAAGAGGGCGAATCCGGGCGGCAGAAAATAACCCAATATACCCGCTACCTTACGGTTATCATCGCCACTGTGCAGGCTTACGGTATTTCTGTCGGCCTACAGGGCATGAAAAGTACGCTGGGTCCGGCGGTTATCGATCCCGGTTTCTTCTTCACCTTTACTTGCGTCGTCACGCTGGTCGGCGGCACGCTGTTCTTGATGTGGCTTGGCGAGCAGATTACGTCTCGCGGTATCGGCAACGGGGTCAGCCTGATTATTTTCTCGGGCATCGTGGCCAACCTGCCAGTCGCGATTGCCAATATTCTGGAACTGGGCTCCACCGGCGCGCTCTCGACCTTTTTCATTATCAGCTTTTTTGTCATCGGCTTTGCGGTGATCGGCTTTGTCGTATTCATGGAGCGCGCGCAACGGCGAATCCTCATTCAATATCCGAAGCGCCAAGTCGGTCAGCGGATGTTTGGCGGCGACGCCACGCATATGCCGCTGAAGGTCAACACATCGGGCGTGCTGGCGCCGATTTTTGCCAGCTCGCTGCTACTGATACCGGCGACGATTGTCGGCTTCTCGAAAGGCGCTGGTCCGGGATGGCTGCAGTTCCTGGGCCGCGAGCTCAGCCACGGGCAGCCGGGCTATATGATTCTCTACGCGGTTCTGATCGTATTTTTTGCCTATTTTGCGACCGCGACCGTGTTCAATCCGGAAGAAACGGCGGAAAACCTCAAAAAGAACGGCGGGTTTATTCCTGGCATTCGCCCTGGCGCCAATACGGCCGCCTATTTCGACACGGTGCTCACCAGGCTGACGACGATCGGCGCGGCTTATCTGGTGATCGTCTGCCTGTTGCCGGAATTTGTTTTGAGTAATTACTCTCTGCCGTTTTACTTTGGTGGCACGTCGCTGTTAATTATCGTCTCAGTGACAATGGATACGGTTTCGCAAGTACAGTCGCATCTGCTGGCGCATCAGTACGAAGGCTTGATTCGTAAAAATCGTGGGAAAAGTCGCAAGTAGGAGACATCTGTGGAACTAATTTTATTGGGACCGCCTGGGGCAGGCAAGGGTACGCAGTCGAAGCTTCTGGAAGCCCGCTATGGCGTGGCGCAGATCTCGACCGGCGATATGCTGCGCGCTGAAGTCAAGGCTGGTTCGCCGATCGGACAGGAAGCCAAAAAAATCATGGATGCCGGCGGTCTGGTTTCTGATGATTTGATTATTCGCATGATCGGCGAGCGGATCAGCCGCCCGGAATGCGAGAATGGTTTTATTCTGGACGGGTTTCCGCGGACGGTGCCGCAGGCTGAAGCGTTGGATAAGCTTCTGCATGAGACCAAGGTCGATCTGGATGCCGTGATCGAGTTGAAGGTGGACGAGGTTGTGCTCGTGGAGCGCATCAGCGGCCGCTTCACCTGCGCTAAATGCGGTACCGGCTATCATGATACGTTTAAGCAGCCGAAGATTTCCGGCGTTTGCGATATTTGCGGCAGTCACGAGTTCACCCGCCGGGCCGACGACAAGGCCGAGACCGTTCACGCCCGGCTGGAAGCCTATAATGCGCAGACGGCGCCGATCCTGCCCTATTACAGGGCCAAGCACCGGCTGTTCAGCGTTGACGGGATGGCGGAAATGGATGAGGTAGAACGGCAGATCGAAGCTGTGTTGCGGGAAGTCGGCGTGCCGGAGCCCACAGCCTCGGCCTAATCACGAAAAATTGATCGCCTTCGATTGACTCTCTTTCGGCGGTCGCTATAAAGCCCATCTCTGCGGCGCTCCGGTTCGGGGCGCCGCAACTTGTTACGACTATTGCCCATAATTTTCCGCCTTTTGGCGGGAGGATCAGGAGAGACCAACGTGGCGCGTATTGCCGGCGTAAATATTCCTACAAATAAGCGTGTTCTGATTAGCTTGCGGTACATTTATGGTATCGGTCCGGTAAAAGCTCGTGACATTTGCACAGCTTTAAACATTCCGGATGACCGGCGTGTGAATCAGCTGTCCGATGACGAGGTATTGCGGATCAGAGAGCTGATCGACCGCGATTATCGTGTTGAGGGTGACCTGCGCCGCGAGAACGCGATGAACATCAAGCGCTTGATGGATCTGGGTTGCTACCGTGGTCTGCGCCACCGGAAAGGTTTGCCTGTCCGTGGTCAGCGTACCCATACGAACGCGCGCACCCGCAAGGGCAAAGCCGTTGCTATCGCCGGCAAGAAGAAAGTTACAAAGTAATTTTTCGCCTAAATCTTTTAGTATTTCAGGAATAAGCACATGGCGAAACCCGCCTCACGCCCACGTAAAAAAGAACGCAAAAACATCATCTCTGGTGTGGCCCACGTTCTCGCGAGCTTCAACAACACCATGGTGAACATTACCGACGCGCAGGGTAACACCATCGCCTGGTCCTCGGCTGGCAGCCAGGGCTTTAAGGGCAGCCGTAAATCCACCCCGTACGCCGCGCAGGTTGCTGCAGAAGACGCCGGCAAAAAGGCGCGTGAGCACGGAATGGAAATGCTGGAGATCGAAGTGAGCGGTCCCGGTTCCGGCCGTGAGAGTGCATTGCGGGCTCTGCAGACGGTCGGTTTTCAGATCTCGGCTATTCGCGACCTGACCCCGATTCCGCATAACGGTTGCCGCCCGCGCAAGCGCCGCCGCGTCTAAGGCGAGGTTAGATCGCGTTTCACACGAAGCGATATTGGCCCGGATAATGACGACATGGTCCGGCCGGAGGGTAGTATGCTGAAAGAATCTAATTTGTCTCTGCAACGTAATTGGCAGACTCTAATCAAGCCGGAAGCGCTTGATGTTGAGTTTGGAAGCGACGCGGCACGGGTTGCGACCATTGTCGCCGAGCCGCTGGAACGTGGCTTCGGCATGACGCTGGGCAACTCGCTGCGCCGGATTTTGCTGTCCTCTTTGCAGGGTGCTGCCGTTACCAGCCTGCGGATCGATGGCGTGCTGCACGAGTTCTCGACGCTTTCGGGCGTGCGGGAAGACGTGACGGACATCGTGCTGAACATCAAGCAGCTCGCGGTGCGCATGCATGGCGAGGGACCGAAGCGGATGGTCCTGACCGCGACCGGTCCGGGTGAAGTGAAAGCCGGCCAGATTCAATCTGGCCACGATATCGAAATCATGAATCCGGATCTGGTGCTTTGCACCTTGGATGACGGCGCCACGTTGGGGATGGAGTTCACGGTAGATCTCGGCCGCGGTTATGTGCCGGCTTCGGCCAACCGCCCGGAAGATGCGCCGATCGGGTTGATTCCGGTTGACGCGATTTATTCGCCGGTTCGGCGCGTGTCGTATCGCGTTGAACAGACGCGTGTCGGCCAGGTGACCGATTATGACAAGCTGATTTTGCAGGTCGAGACCAATGGCGCGATTACGCCGGAAGATTCCGTGGCATTGGCCGCGCGCATTCTGCAGGACCAGCTCGGCATGTTCGTCAATTTCGAAGAGCCGCAACGGTTGCGGGCGGAAGAGCCGCGCATCGAGCTGCCGTTCAACGCCAACCTGCTGCGCAAGGTCGACGAGCTAGAGCTTTCGGTTCGTAGCGCCAACTGCCTGAAGAACGATAATATCGTTTATATCGGCGATCTGGTGCAGAAGAGTGAGCAGGAAATGCTGCGCACGCCGAATTTCGGCCGCAAGTCGCTGAACGAAATCAAGGAAGTGCTGACGGTGATGGGACTTTCCCTCGGCATGACCGTGACCGATTGGCCGCCCGAGAATATCGAGGAATTGGCCAAGCGGTCGGATCAGCCTTTTTAAAGTCGTTTTTAGGAATATTTTATCATGCGTCACGGTCTCAGCGGGCGGAAGCTCAGCGTCACCTCTTCCCATCGCGCTGCCATGTTTCGCAACATGGCGGTTGCACTGATCAAGCACGAGCAGATCACCACAACCTTGCCGAAAGCTAAGGAACTGCGGCCGGTAGCCGAGAAGCTCATTACGCTCGGCAAGCGCGGGGATCTGCACGCCAAGCGGCAGGCATTCAACCAGCTCCGTGACGAAACCATCGTGACCAAGCTGTTCAGTGCTTTGGCCGACCGCTACAAAACCCGCAATGGCGGCTACACCCGCGTGTTGAAAGCCGGCATGCGCTATGGCGACGCTGCGGATATGGCGGTGATTGAATTCGTCGACCGCGACGTGTCGGCCAAGGGTCTGGATAGCGGCCCGGTTGCCCAGCGCGAAGAGGAAGAGGCCGAGGAATAAGGGTTCTTAATTCCAGGATTTGCAGAGAGCAGGCTTCGGCCTGCTTTTTTGTTTTTGGAACAAAATTGTAACGATCTTCAATAAGCAGGTCTGGAGATCTTGAACAATTATTCGCCTTAAAGTAGCAATGGATCCGCAACGACAAGTCGCGGGTGCAGGCCAATATCTAGTTGCGCCCGCAGAAAAATGCTGCCTGGGGGTGATAATGGCGGATGCCGCGAGATGGGCCTATTGCAGGGCCCTGAGTAAAATCCCTGATCGTTACGAAAATGTATTGCCGGATCACGCTGCCGTGACCCGGCAATTTTACCGATACCATCAAAAAGTCCCGAATTTCGAAACGCCCAAAACATTCAATGAAAAAATCAATTGGCGTAAGCTCTACCAGCGCGATAAGCGGTTTACAGCCTATGCGGACAAAATTGCGGTGAAGCCGCTAATAGCATCGCTGGTGGGCGAGAGATATGTGATCGAAACCTTATGGACGGGCGCAGACGCCGCGGCGATTCCGTTCGAGGACCTGACGCCGCCTTATGTCGTCAAGGTCAATCACAGCTGTGGCAATCATGTTTTCGTTCGCAACGCAGGCGATATCGACAAGGAGTCGATCATATGCACGATGCGTGCTCAGCTTCTATTCAGCCATGCGCATATGCTGCGCGAATGGGGCTACTCGCAGATAGTGCCGCAGATCCTCGGGGAAAGAATGATCGAACTTCCTGATGGCACGCTGCCGGAGGACTTCAAATTTTTCGTCTATCATGGCCGCGTCCATTTTATTCAGGTCGATCATGACCGTCAGAGGGATCATCGGCAGAATTTCCATGACCGCAATTGGGTCCCGCTCCCGGTGCGATATGTGGCGCCGCCGCGCGAGCCACGGCCGGCCCCCCAAGAGTTGGGTGAGATGATCCAGATTGCGGAGACGATCGGCAGAGAATTTGATTTCGTCCGCGTCGATCTTTACGCAACCCCAATGGGGGTGAAATTCGGCGAGCTGACTTTTTATCCAAATGCCGGGATGGTTGGGTTTGATCCACCGGAATGGGATTTGATGTTCGGCGAGTGTTGGCATTTACCGAGCCAAAAAAGGCTTAGGCGATCCCCTTTGCAGAAAGAGAACATCCGCAATTAAATCGGCTTGTGGGCCTTATCCAGTAGCCGGCTGATCAGCCCTGGTTTTTTTACGGGCTTGGGCGCGGCTTTTTGGGCCTCAATGGCAGCTGTCTTCGCCTTGATTTTCATCCAGTCTTCAAGCGATTTGCCGGCTTGCTTGGCGCGGTCCTGTTCATAGGCGAGTTGGCCTTTGGTCAGTTTCTTGCCGGCGACGACCGTGACTTCCGGTTTGGGTGCGGGTTTGGCTGGGGGTTTCGGCGGCATCAAAAATCTCCTCGTTCAGGCGGCGTCGCGGCGGCGTAACATCAAATGTGAGAACAAGCCAAGTGCCGCGTAAATTACGATGCCGGCCAGTCCAAGCAACACCAACGCGGCGAACATTCTTGGGATTTGCAGGCGGTATCCGGCTTCCAGAATCCGGTAGGCGAGGCCTGAAGCAAAGCCCCCGGAGCCGGCGACGAATTCGGCGACGACGGCGCCAACTAGCGCCAAGGTGCCGGATATGCGTAGGCCCGCCAGGAAGAACGGCAAGGCCGCCGGCAGGCGGAGGAGCATGAGCGTTTGCAGGCGGGTGGCGCCGTTGAGGCGGAACAAGTCGAGCAGATCCCGCGGCGTCGCTGCCAGACCGGCGGCGGTGTTGGAGAGCACTGGAAAGAAGGCGACGATGGTGGCGCAGACGACCAGTGCCAGGAAGGGCTGGTTGACCCAGATGATGATCAGCGGGGCAATGGCGACAACCGGGGTGACCTGCAGGATCACGGCCCATGGTTGAATGGCGGCACGCGCAAGGTCGCTGGCGGCCATTGCCAATGCCAAGGCGACACCGAGCGCTGCTGAGGCCAGCAGTGCCGCGATGGTCACGGTGAGGGTTGAAAGCAAGGCGGCATTCAGCGTGCCATAATCGCTGATATAGGCCTGCACGATGGCGATCGGGCTGGGAAGAACATAGGCGGGGACCTGAAACTTCCAGACCGATGCCTGCCAGAGCGCGATCCCGGCGATGCCGAAGACGATCGGCATCACTCTTTCGGCGGTTTTGTTCAAGTGGAAAACTCCAGGCGCAGCATATCGCTCAGCTGTTTCACCAAGGCGATGTAATCCGGCGCGGTCCGGCGATCCGCGGTATCGGCGATATCACAGGCAATGGTGGCCGAGATGCGGCCCGGTCTGGCGGACATGACCTGGACGCGGGTGGCGAGATAGGCGGCTTCATAGATCGAATGGGTAACGAAGATGATGGTGTTCCCGCTACGCCGCCAGAGGTCGCGCAGGTCTTCCTGCAATCGGTGGCGGGTGAACTCATCAAGGGCGGCGAAGGGTTCGTCCATCAGCAGAAGTTTTGGTCTCGATACGAGCGCGCGGGCGATCGAGACGCGCATTTTCATGCCGCCGGATAGGGCTGCCGGCTTGCTGTTTGCAAAATCCGTCAGTCCCACCTGGGCAAGGGCGGCCTGAACGTCGCCTGCGGTTGCGGCGCGGGATTTCCGTCGCAATTTCAGGGGAAGAAACACGTTTTCCGCGGCGCTAGCCCAGGGCATCAGCGTGGAATCCTGAAAGACGAAGCCGATTTCGCCGGGTTTTGGCGCACCGTCTGCCCAAGTGATTTGTCCTTCGCTCGGGCGTTCCAGCCCGGCGATCAGACGCAAAAGCGTGGATTTTCCGCAGCCTGACGGCCCCAGCAAGGCGACGAAATCGCCCCTTCCGATATCGGTCGTAACCGCATCGAGGGCTACAGTGCCGTTGGGGAATCGCTTGGAAACCCCTGAGACTTTGATCATTGTTTGGGTTTGCCGAAGCCTTTGTTTACAAATTGCAGCGTATATCCGGCTTTGTAGTCCAGGTTTTTATCGTAAAGGCCAGTTGCCGCCATTTGATCGTAAAACGCTTTCCAGCGCGCATCGGTCATCGCTCCGATGCCTAAGCTTGTTGAGTCCCCGGAAACCAGAATGCCGCGTGCCTTCAACTGCGCGTAACCGTATTGCATCAGCCCCGGCGTCATATCCGGATTGGCTTTCAGAATGGCGGCGAAGGCCGGCGCAGGATTGCCGTAGAGGTAGGAATACCAGCCCTCGATCGAGGCGTTGATGAAACGCTGTACCAGATCGGGATCGGTTTTCACCAGTTTTTCGCTGGTGGCGATCAGGCTGGCATAGCCGTCGAACCCGGCATCGGAAATCATCAGCACCACCGGCTTTTTGCCGGTTTGCTGTTCGACGAGATAGGGCTCCGACGTGACGTAAGCTTCTTGGATTGCCTGTGGATTAGTGAAGAAAGGGGCAAGGCTGAAGCCGTAGGACTTCAACTGGCTGTCGCTGAAACCGTATTTGGCTTTCAGGTACAACCACCAACTGGCGCGGGTGCCGGAGCTGACGGCGATGGGTTTGCCTTTCAGGTCCTCGAAGCTGTCATTGCCGACGCCGGGATGGGCCATCAGGATGTCAGGGTCTTTTTGAAAGCCGGCGGCGACTACGACGTAGGGTATGGCTTCTTGCACGAAGTTGAGTGCCAGAAATGAATTCGAGGTGATGTCGAAGGTTAGGCGTCCGGCAACCAATAACTGCGCATTGTTTACCTGCGGGCCGCCTTCGACGATGCTGACGTCGAGGCCATATTTTTTGTAAATGCCCGTGGCAAGCGCCTGATAGTAACCGCCATATTCCGGCTCGGCGACCCAATCGAGCCCGAACGTTACCTTGTCGGCAGCGTGGGCCTGGGTTGCGAGCGAGAAGCAGGCAGCGAGAGCGGTAGCGATTCGAACCAGAAGGTTCATACGATGTCTCCTCGAAGCTGATCTGTGGTAATCGATTAGCATGAGTGATGCGCGGATCAAGGCCGGGATTTGGGTGCAGGCGGTTTTGCGCCTGGGTCAGGCAGATGGGCGCTACGGCGTGGTTATCCGTAAAGGCGACGTGGATGCCGGCGGGGTGCTGGTGGTGCTGCGCGGGAGCAGCGGAATTATGGTGCTGACGCAGATCCGCGATGGGATGGGCGAGCCCGCCTGGCTGCGCGGTACCGGCGAGACGCCGGTGGAAGAGGCGAGTGCCGATGCATATATCGCCAAGCAGATCAGTTACGATTCCGATTTATGGGTGATTGAGTTTGAGGCGCCGGATTATCTGCCGCCTTTTGCCGCCAAGATCATTTGATGCGCCAATGCGGGGTTTTCGATCTGCTGGCCGTCGATGACGCCTTGCTGGTCGGCGGAGGATTTATTCTGGCTCAACTTTCGCACACCCTCTAGGCGGCTGATGTGGAGCACGACGCCGACGATGCCTTTCAACTGCGCGGCAATGTAGTCGGCCGGCGCGTCGGTGACGGCCCAAGGCTGTGGCCGGTCCTTCTCATGGAAGTTGGTCAGCGCCGTTACGATTTCTAAAATCTTTGCGCTGTTCTCGATAATCTCCAGCCGGCCGTAGGCATGCACGGCTTCATAATTCCAAGTCGGCACGACTTTGCCTGTCTCTTGTTTGGTTGCGTAATGCGATGGGCTGACATAGCCGTCGACGGTTTTGAAAATGGCGAGCGATTCCATTCCGGCTTCGAGGTCCTGCCATTGCGTGTTCGCTTTGGCGATATGCCCGATCAGCCGGTCGCTGCTGATCAACAGGGGCAGATGCGTCGCAGTCAGGCGCAAGCCTCCGATCTGGCGGACGGGCGATATCAGCACAGGCAACGTGCATTGGCGCATGATTTCCAAAAGTTCGTCCTGCCGGGCCTCTTTAAACGAGACTGGAGCGTACATTTTTATCTTCTCCGTTTTAGGCTTATGCCAGCGGATGGTTTGCTTCGACCAAGCGCTGCAGGCGTTCCGCCAAGACCAGCGTATAAATCTGGGTCGTTGTTATATCTGCATGTCCCAGCAGGCGTTGAATACTACGCAAATCGGCGCCGTGCGATAACAGATGGGTTGCGAAAGAATGGCGTAACACATGTGGCGATAATCGGGACGGGTCGATATTTGCTTTATTGGCCACTTTCTTCAGCAGCAATGCAAAGCCTTGCCGTGTCATCTTCAGCGCCGGGTTGCGGCCGGGAAATAAAAATCGTCCCGGCTTTTTTGTCTGCTCGCGTAGATTGGCGGCGGCCAATTTTGCTGCGCCGGATAAAGGTACCAGGCGCTCTTTGCCGCCTTTGCCCTTGATGATCAGCATCTGTGCGTCGCTGGCAAGCGCATTGGAAGGAAGCGCCAAAAGTTCGGAAACGCGCAAGCCGGTGGCGTATAGGATTTCGAGGCCAGCATGTGCTTTCAGGCCGGAGTTGCCTTCCCAGTCTGCAGCAGCCGTCATCAGATTATCAACCTCGGTCTCGCTGAGATATTTTGGCAAGGATTGTGGCAGCCGTGGCGTGCTTAATTCCAGCGCTGGGTTATCGGCGCGCACGCCTTCGCTGAGCAGGAAGAGGAAAAACTGGCGCAGGGTGGAAAGCCGCCTCGCCTGGGTACGGGGCGACATGCCTGTATTAGCGAGCGAGGCGAGGTAATCGGCGAGATCCATCTTGCAGGCTGTCGCGACGCCGCCGGACCGCGGGGTCAGAAAACCCGAAAAATCAATTAAATCAGCGCCATACGCTGCAATCGTGTTTTTGCTGGCGCCACGTTCCGCGGCCGCCATTTCGAGAAAGACGCCAATATATCCATCTATCGCCATGCCAGTGATGTGATATGGCTGGCGGCGATGTTGTTCAACACGCAAACTGCGCGATTTGTCCCAAACCGAAGTATTGTGCTGGTCGGGCTGATGGGGGCTGGAAAAACGGCCATCGGCAAGCGCCTTGCCGCCAAGCTTGGACTCCCCTTCTACGACGCTGATCAGGAAATCGAGCAGGCGGCTGGAATCACGATCAGTGAGATCTTTGCACGGCATGGGGAAGCGCATTTTCGGGCGGGTGAGAAGCGGGTGATCCAGAGACTGCTGGAACAGGAGATCATTGTTCTGGCGCCTGGCGGCGGTGCGTTTATGGATGCCGATACGCGGGCGCTGATCAGGGAGCGGGCAACCTCGATCTGGCTGCGAAGCCCACTGCCCATTCTGCTCAGCCGCGTGCGGGGGCGCACGCATCGCCCGTTGTTGAATAACGGCAATCCTGAAGAGATTCTGCAGCGGCTAGCCGCCGAGCGCGGCCCGGTTTATGCACAGGCCGATATTATTGTGGACGGATCAGAGGACGCGCCTGAATTGACAACGCAATCGGTTCTGAAGGCGGTTGTGGCGTATCAGCCGCCCCGCAAGGTAAACGTGGATTTGTCGACCGCCAAATATCAGGTTTTGATCGGCACCGACCTGCTGGCGCGCGCCGGCGCATTGATGGCGGATGTGCTGCCGCAGCGGCGTTGTGTGATTGTCACCGACGAGACGGTCGCGGAATACCATCTGGCGGCGCTGACACGCAGTTTGGATGAAGTCGGCATCGTTTACAGCTCCATCATAATCCGGCCCGGAGAGGCCTCCAAAACCGTCGAGACTTGGAGCCGGCTGATCGACAATGTGTTGGCGGAGCGCATCGACCGGCGGACGACGATTATTGCTTTGGGCGGCGGTGTGGTTGGCGATCTGGCAGGATTTGTGGCGGCAGCCACCTTGCGGGGCTTGCCGTTCGTGCAGATCCCAACAACATTGCTGTCCCAGGTTGACTCGAGCGTTGGCGGCAAAACCGGCGTGAACACCCGGCATGGCAAGAACCTGGTCGGCGCCTTCCACCAACCGCTTTTGGTGTTGGCAGATACCGGCACGCTCGCAACATTGCCGATGCGTGAGCGCCGCGCGGGCTATGCTGAGATTGTCAAAGCCGGATTGATCGCAGATGAGGATTTGTACCGATGGTGTGAAGCCAATGGCAGCGCGCTGTTAGATGGTGACGCAACGCTGCTAGCCGAGGCGGTCGAACGCGCGGTGCGGTTCAAAGCTGAGGTCGTCGCAGATGATGAGAAAGAAGAGAGATCCGAGGGCGGCCGGGCTTTGCTAAATCTTGGGCATACGTTCGCGCATGCCCTGGAGGCGGAAATAGGTTATGGCGGGGGTTTGCTGCATGGCGAAGCCGTGGCGACGGGTCTGGTTCTGGCAACGCAGCTTTCCGCCTTGCTAGGGTTTTGCTCAGGCGACGATGTGAGCCGTATTGCGGCACATCTGGACAGCGTTGGTCTGCCGACCCGTATTGCCGGTCTGCCGGCCGAGCAACTGCTCGCCCACATGAAGCAAGATAAGAAAATGCGGGATGGAAAAATGACTTTTGTATTAACCCGCGGGGTCGGCAAAGCCTTTACCAGCCGCGATGTAACCGAAATGGCGGTCAGGCAAACGCTGTTGGATTTTGGCGCCGTCTAAGTCAGCGCAGCCCAGCTAAGATTACGACTGCGCCTCGGGCGATAAAACGACGCAACCGGTCGGTCCGCCTGTCAGTTTTTGACAGGCACCTACGGCCTGATCATGCGGCAGGCCGACGAAGCGCGCGCGGTACATCGTATGCGTGCTCTCGTGGACCGACACGACAACCGGGTGACCGTGGATCAGCGTCTGGACGGCGGAAAGCTCGGCGATACCAAGTGCTGCCTTGGCGTTGCTAGCCGTATCATAAGCGCCAACCTGAATGGCCCAGCCGGTTCCGTGGGATTGTACTGCGTGCGGAATGGGGGTGTCGGCCATGGCGGGGGCGATGAGCGCGAAGCCTGAATTACGCGGCTGCGGCTGCGGCTGCGGCGGCGCCGGTGGTACGTAGACCGTGCTGACGACCGGCGCGGTGTACACGGAGGATTCAGGTGTTGACGGCGGCGTTAGAGCCGCGACTTCTACCGGCGGGGCTATAGGATTGCTGGGAATATGCGGGGGCGCTTGGTCAGGCGCGAAGCCGGGCGGCAATAGCCCTGGGGCCTCGCTGGCCGGCAAGGTATTCAGTGCCAACTGATCGGCTTCCGAACGGTGGGCAGGGTAATAACCCTGGATACCCGGCGCAATCATGGCGACGTAGTGGGTGGTCTCGGAGGGGAGGGCCCGATGGTAGTTCATGTATTTATCCAGCCGCCCTGGACCCGCATTATAGGCTGCAAGAAATCCGGGTGACCCGTAAACTTCATACATTTCATGAATATAGCCGGTGCCGGCCATAATGTTGTCGTACGGATTGAAGGGGTCTGCGCCTAGACCGTAGCGCGCCGCCATTTCATCGTAGGTCTCCGGCTCCAACTGCATCAGTCCCATTGCGCCTGCGGGAGAGATGGTCAATTGGCCACCGATATATTCATGCCCGCCTGATTCCACCTGCATTACCTGCCGAATCCACTGTTGAGGCACGTCAAACCGGGCGGCGGCGGCCTGGATATATGGGCCCCAGGGGTCACTTGGCGGGCCCGGCGGCCGGTAATCGTTGGCGGCGTGGGAGACGAAATAGCCTGTCGAAGGCGCTTGTGAGACCTTATTGCTCTGCGAGGCGCAGGCTGAGAGCAGGGCAAGGCCGACGAAACTCGCGCCAACCCTGACCGACGGGCCCGAAGCTCCCAGATTGCGGCACATGCGGCTAAGCGCGCGACGGCGATATTTTCCGGTCAAAATGAAGTCCCCTGACGTCAACTCATCGAGTTGGAGTTGTTCTCTCAATCGTAGTCTAAGCAAGAGTGCTTAAGCCCTTAAACACAAAAGATAATATTCGCAATAAAAATATCCTGCGCAATTGTGGCGGACTTTATGGCTCAGCCTGCTTCTTTACGTGGCCGTCCCCATAGGGGATGGTGGCGCGGATGATGATTCGACTGCCAATAGGGGTTTGGAGCCCCGCTTTTACGTGTTTGGCGTGGTTGCTTGCCGCCTGTTCAGCGCCAACAGTGGTGACGCCGGCGCCGGTGGTGCAAGCTTCGGCTCTCAACCTTAAGGCGACCAGGGGTGTGATTGCGGCGGTGCGGCCGGTGCCATTAGGCAGCGGTCAAGCTTCGATTGAGGTTGGGGTGAATGGGGTTTTGGCAGGATTGCATCAACCTTTAATGCCGCCGAACGCAGCTAGCGCGATGGAATACGTGGTTCAGCGCAGCGATGACACGGGGGTTTCGTTGGTGGTTCCTGCTTCGGACGGAAGCTTTTCCGTCGGCGAACGCGTTGAGGTAATCGACGGCGCCGTCCCGCCGATGATCCCTGGCAATTAATGCGGTTCATTGAGGAACGGCGCAAATGCTGATCTTACAACCAGGGTAGTTGATGCCCGCAACCCATTCCGCTATCTCGGGCGCATGAATATGACCTCGCCACCGGGCCGTGATGCGGTGCAAGCCCTCGTCCCTGAGACTCCCGTCTCGCCTGAGAATCGGCTGACTATTGCGGCTGCCCCCAATTGGGCGAGCCGAGTTAAAGCTGAGTTCAGCGATATTTTTGGCACCGCCCATTTATGGCGGCTGGTCTGGACTCTAAGTGTTTTTGACATCCAGCAGCGTTATCGTGGATCTATATTGGGTCCGTTCTGGCTGACTTTGTCGACCGGCGTGATGATCGGTGCGATGGGTTTTATTTATGCGGGATTGTTTCACGAGGATGTGCAGACTTATCTGCCGTTTCTCTCGCTCTCGCTCATCCTCTGGAATTTACTGTCCGCGTTTACTGCAGAGGGCTCCACTTGCTTTCTGCAGTCGGAACCAATGATTCGCGCCATGCGCATGCCGCTTTCGATGCATGCGGCGCGCGTGGTGGTACGTAATATTCTGGTTTTCGCGCATAATATCGTCGTGATCGTCGTAGTATTCGCGATCATGCATAGAATGCCCGGGCCCGATTCATTGATGATCATACCTGGCTTCGCACTCTGGATTGTTGATGCATTTGCCATCAGCCTGTTGCTGGGGGTGTTTTGCGCGCGCTTTCGCGATATTCCGCCGATCGTTGGAAGCATCATGCAAATCGCTTTTTTTGTTACCCCGATCATCTGGAGCCCGGCCATCCTTGAGCATCGCGGGATCGGAACCGTGCTTATAACGTATAATCCGTTTGCCGCCTTGCTGGAGATCATCCGCGGGCCGTTACTCGGCTCGCCGCTGCACCTATCCACCTGGGTGGTGGCGCTTGGATATTCCTCGGTGCTTATTATGGCCGCCGGTTTGATCTTCTCGATCGCGCGCCCGCGCATCGCTTATTGGGTCTAGCCTCATGTCCAGCATCAACATGAGCAATGTGGCTGTTTCTTTCCCGCTTTATCATAGTGAGAGCCGGAGCCTGAAGAAGGCGGTTTTTGCGGCGGCTTCCGGGCGGTTGGGCAAGGATGAGAAAAAACGCGTAGTGGTCGAGGCTTTGCGCCATGTGTCGTTTTCCCTGCAAACCGGCGACCGGCTTGGACTTGTTGGGTCAAATGGCGCGGGTAAAACGACATTGCTGCGCACGCTTGCCGGGATTTATGAGCCCGTTGACGGCCGCATCAGTATAAATGGGAAAGTCACAGCACTCCTCGATCCGGGTCAGGGAATGAACCCTGAACTTACGGGTCGTGAAAACATTCGGCTGCGCGGCTTGTTTGACCGGTTATCGCCACGTCAAATAAGCCAGTTGGAGGAGGATGTTGCGGAATTTGCGGAACTTGACCAGTTCCTGGATTTGCCGGTGCGAACGTATAGCTCCGGCATGGTCGTCCGCCTGGGTTTCGGCCTTGCGACATCGATCAAGCCGCAGATCCTTCTCATGGATGAATGGTTGATGGCGGGCGATGCGAATTTCATGGACAAGGCAAAGCAACGGCTGGAGACCATGGTAAAGGGTGCGGAAATACTCGTTTTGTCCTCGCATTCGCCGAATATCATCTTGCAATGGTGCAATCGGGTCATCTGGATGGATAAAGGCACCGTCAAAATGGATTCCACTCCGCAAGAGGTCTTATCCAGCTACCTGTCTCCTGAACAATATGCCGAGGCGAACGACATGCTGGCGCTTCGCGGTCTGACTGTAACGATGTAATAAACCGGCGTAAGTTTAAGGGTCGGGGCGCAGTTTAACCAGAACGCGGCGGTAGAAATATTCAAACGGATTTTCGTGAAAGCGCGTTTCATTACGGTATATGTATGAAAGCATGTGCATATTCATCGAACGTTTGAAGAGTGAATAATCTTGATGAATTGCTGCGGCCAGGCCCGACAACGCAGGCATTAGGCGCCTGTTGCGCGCTGCTTTGACGAGATAGACAAAAATGCGCGGGCTAAGTTTTGCCCAGGACAAATTCCATTTGCGTGCAAGGATCAAGCGGTTGCGGATGAACAACTGCGTTCGATCCCAACTCCATTGGACACGTGCCTCACGGGCGACTTTGTGGATGACGGCGAGCGAGCCATCGCACTTGATTGTCCAGCCTGCGGCTATTGCCCGCAGCGCGAAATCGTATTCCTCCCAGGTGAAAAATAGATCGGCATCATAACCGCCGACGGCGGACCATGTGGTGCGCCGAATGGCGTGACCGGCGCCGACAAATGTTGTGGTATCGAATCTTTTATGGCAATGTTTTTTTAAACCTGCCGGATACCCCCAGCTAACCTCATCGAGATGAATGCCATCCTCGGACAAGATTTTGAAGCCAAGGGCACCCAGCGCAGGCATTTGATCAAATGCCTCAACCGCTCCGGCAGCTATGAATGCGTTTGCCAAAGTAGCATCATTATCGAGACCGATGATGATTTTGCCGTGTCCAAGCGATGAGAGAAAATTTCGTCCACCGGCGACGCCGAGATTCTCGGCAACGATATAATATCCGAAATTTCGATGGTTCTTAAATGCGTTGGTGAATTCAATTTGAACCGCTTTGTCCGATCCCTGGTCGAGCACGCTGATATGAAATCGAACCCGTTGTTGCGCCAGTGCCGAATCCACGGCCTCAAGCGTGTCTGCCAGGCGATTACGCGTCAGAATGATGATATCTGCGTCGTAGGGTCCGGCGGGGGGATAGCAGCCTAGTTTAAGCGACGGGAGCCGCGTGGAGCAAATGTTTTCATTTGTTGCCATGTTTGATACAATCCATAAGATTGTTGTTCAATCTATAGTTGTATTAACTCGTTACGCAACTTTGTAAAGAAATTAATGAATTTTAATTCTGAAATCAAATCGAATTTCTAGTCGGTAAAAGGGTCCTGCATTAAAATCGTGTCATCCCGTTCGGGGCTGGTTGAGAGCAGTGTGACCGGAGCTTCAACCAGTTCCTCGATGCGCCGGACATATTTTATGGCTTGTGCCGGGAGTTCCGCCCAGGAGCGGGCGCCGCGGGTTGATCCGAGCCAGCCTTCCATGGTCTCAAAAATAGGCTCGGCGGCAGCTTGCGCGGCAGCGCCGTAGGGTAGGTGCCTGTACATGTTGCCTTTGATGTTGAAGCCGACGCCGATTTTCAATTCCGGAAAACCATCAAGAACGTCCAGCTTGGTTAACGCCAAGCCGTCGATTCCCCCGACCTTAACGGCCTGGCGAACGAGGGCTGCGTCGAACCAGCCGCAGCGCCGCTTGCGGCCGGTCACCGTGCCGAATTCATGGCCGCGCTCGCCCAGCAACCGGCCGGTTTCATCGTGCAACTCGGTCGGAAAAGGGCCGGATCCGACGCGGGTGCAATAGGCTTTGGCGATGCCAAGTACGCGGCCGACGGCCGCCGGGCCAACGCCGCTTCCCGAAGCGGCGGTGCTGGCAACGGTATTCGACGATGTAACGAACGGGTAGGTGCCGTGGTCGATGTCCAGCATGACGGCTTGGGCACCTTCGAACAGAATGCGGTCGCCGGCGCGGCGCGCAGTGGCAAGGCGTTCCCACACCGGTTCCGCAAATGGCAGAAGCTTGGGGGCAAGCGCCAGCAGGCTGTCGAGAAGTTCCTGCTTTTTGAAAATAGGCGCGCCAAGGCCGGCGAGCAGCGTGTTATGGTGCAGCAGGAGTTCGTCCAGCTTTGCCGACAGGGATTCCGGCTCGGCGAGATCGCAAACCCGAATGGCGCGGCGGCCGATTTTATCCTCATAAGCGGGTCCGATGCCGCGGCCCGTAGTTCCGATGCGTTTATCACCGCGCGCGGCTTCGCGGGCGCTGTCGAGTGCCGCATGTAACGGCAGAATCAAGGTCGCGTTGTCGGCGATGCGCAGCGTCTCTGGTGTGACGACCAGGCCCTGAGCGGTGACCCGCTCAATTTCATTCAGTAGTGCCGCCGGGTCGATAACGACGCCGTTGCCGATGATGCCAAGCTTCCCGCGCACCAGGCCGGACGGCAGCAAGGAGAGTTTGTAGGTCTGGTCGCCGACGACGAGGGTGTGGCCGGCGTTATGGCCGCCCTGAAAGCGCACGACGATATCCGCCCGGCTGGCAAGCCAGTCGACAACTTTACCCTTCCCCTCATCTCCCCATTGGGCGCCGATGATCGTTACGTTGGTCATTTTAATTCCTCGGCGACTGATGCGATTTTGTTGTTGTTTAAGAAATGACTGCAACCGAGCCTTAAAGCCTCGTCCAACGGATTTGTCGCCGGAGCGAGACCGATGACGGTTGCGAAATTCTGCGCCCGGTAGCTGCGTGCAATTTCAGGCGGCGTTCCGTGTTGTAGAAACAGTCTTGGCCTGAGGGAAGCGGCCGGTGCCAGGCGGACGATGGTGTCGGGGTAGAGTGAAATGCCGGTCGCGGGCTCGCTTTCGCCACAAAGGTAACGCCCGCCGCGACCGAGTTCCGCCTGCCGTCCGGTCGCAAAGACGGTGACACAGATTCCGGTGTGGTATTTGTAGCCGCGGAATTCGACCAGATCGGCAGTTAGGGCGAGTGCTGGGTTGGTCTTCCCAACCGCTGCAACGGTATCAGCAATTCTGACGGCATGGGCCTTGGCCGCGTCGGGTAAGTCGATCGCGAGCAAAGCGGGTACTGCCCGATCTGCGGGGCCGCAGGCCTCGAGCAATTGCAGCAGCAACTTGGTGTTGCCGCCGCCGATGCCGGCAATCGCTGCGCGGTCCTTGCGGTCGAGCGCATGGGTTAAAGTGGGAATGGCGGCCGCGTCGAAATCATTCAACAGGTTAAGGACGAGCCGGGGGAAGGTGAGGTCGAAGCTGATGCTTCGCAAGCCAAGCGCAATGAGGGCTTCCGCGGCGGTGAGGATGATTTCGGCATCGGCTTCCGCGGTATCATAGCCGATGAGCTCGATACCGGCCTGGGCAATCTGCCGGTTTGTCTGCAGATCCATGCCGCGAACCCGTAGGCATTGGCCGAAATAAGCGAGGCGAAGCGGGCGCGGCGCATGCGCAAGACGGGTGCTGGCGACCCGGCCGATCTGCGGCGTGATGTCGGCACGGACACCGATCATGCGCTGGCTTTCAGGATCCATGAGCCGAAAGGTTTGTTCGATTGTTGCGGTGCCGGCGGCTGCGAACAGGCTTTCTTCAAACTCCAGAAGCGGCGTGCTTACACGCTGGTAGCCGTGGGCAGCGAAGCATTCCATGATCGTTTCAACGGATTTTGCTTCAAGCTCAGCTTCCGGCGGAAGGACATCGCGCAAACCGACGGGCAGCAAAGCGGGATGGTTAAGCGGCGTTTCGTTCATGGGAACCGTTGGTAATGGGCCGGTCCCTATAGCATCACTGCCAGACAGGTCCAAACCTTGGCTAAACTTCAAATTTTACGCCGGGCCCGGCCGTTGGAATGAGGCAGGGGCTAGGAGAAGTAGAAAAACTTCAACAGCGTGATGCCCACGGCAATCGCCGATATCGCGGACGCAATGATGATGCCGATGGGCAGTCCAAAATAAATTGGATTACTGGGGTCATCGCCATGATGGCCGTGCACATGCGCGGCATGTGAATCGTGCGCCGCATGCGTTTCAACGATTTTGGCGTGGCCTTCAACAGGCGGCGGTGTGACCTCAGGCGAGACTTCCATGGGACCTGCTTTTGCCATCCGCCGAAAGGTTGGTCAATCGGCGGCGCCCGACCCTATCCGCTGTTGCGCAAGGCCGATGCGATGCCGTTGATCGAGATATGGACGCCGCGGCGAATGCGGTCGCTGACCTCGTCAGTGCTGCCTTCCGCGATCTGCTCTCGGTAGCGGCGCAGCATTTCGACCTGCACATGGTTCAAGGGGTCGAGATAGGGAAAGCGATTGACGATCGAGCGGCGCAGCACCGGGTTCTGGTCGAGCAAAGCCTGCTGGCCGGTGATCGCCAGCAAGTGTGAGCGGGTGCGTTCGTACTCGGTCTTGATGCGAGGGAAGATTACGTCGCGCAACGCCTCATCTTTGACCAAGCCGGCATAGCGCTCGGCGATACGCATATCGGCCTTGGCGAGCACCATATCCATATTGAGCAGCAGCGTTGAGAAGACCGGCCATTCCTGAAACATCGACTGCAAAAGCGGCAGGCCGCTTTCGCCGCGCTTGGCGATGAAGATTTCAACAGCAGAACCGAAGCCGTACCAGCCGGGCAGCATGACCCGGCATTGCGCCCAGGAGAATACCCAGGGGATGGCGCGTAAATCATCGATTGAGCGGCCGGTTGCACGCGATGCTGGGCGACTGCCCAGGTTTAGGCTGGCAATTTCGGTAATCACCGTGGATTCCCAGAAATAGGTTTCAAAGCCTGGGGTTTCGTAGACGAGGTTGCGGTAGGCCGCGTAGGCCGCATCTGACAGCTCGGTCAAAGCGTCTAGAAACTCCGGCGCCAGCGGTTCGGAAATCGCCGGTTCGGCGGTGGCCACCAGCGTTGCGGATACCAGAACTTCCAGGTTGCGCCGGCCGACTTCGGGGTTGCCGTATTTTGCCGCAATCACCTCGCCTTGTTCGGTCAGACGGATCTGGCCCCGGACCGCGCCTTTGGGCTGGGCGAGAATGGCCTGGAAGCTGGGGCCGCCGCCGCGGCCTACGGATCCGCCGCGGCCGTGGAATAGCCGCATGCGGACTTGATGGCGCGTGAAGACTTCGACCAAGCCAACCTCGGCGCGGTAGAGTTCCCAACCGGAGGTGAGGAACCCGCCATCCTTGTTGCTGTCGGAATAGCCCAGCATGACTTCCTGGGTTTCGGCGCGGCTGGCCAGTAGATTGCGGTAGACCGGCAGCGCGAAGAGCGCATTCATGATCGCGGCGGCAGCGCGCAGATCGTCGATCGTTTCGAACAGCGGGACGATGTTCAGATCCAATTGCTGCTCCAGCGGCCGCAGCAGCCCGGCCTCTTTCAGCAATACCGAAAGCTCAAGGATGTCCGAGAGGCCATCGGCTTTTGAGATGATGGCGGTGCGAATGGCGCGCTTGCCATAGCGCAATTGCCCGGTTCTGGCGGCATCGAAAATCGCCAGCTCCTTCGTGGTCTCGGCGCTATAGACCAGGTGCCGGGAGAACAGCGGTCTCGTGGTCGCGAGCTCGTGCAGCAGCAATTTCTCGCGCGCGGATTCATCGAGGCTGAGATAGTCCGTGCCAGGCGTTACGGCTTCGAAAAGCTCGGCGATGGTGCGCTCGTGCACGGCCGAATTTTGCCGCAGATCGAGCGGCGCCAAGCTCCAGCCGAAGACCCGTACCGCGCGCAGCAGGCTGCCAAGACGCCCATGGGTGAGCAGCGCCGAACCATTTTCATGCAGAGAATCCGACAGGATTTTCAAATCCGCGGCAAAGGCTTCGGGGGCGTCGTAAGGCGCAAGTTTTACCGCGGCGGCGGCTTTGATCTGGTCCGGCGCCGCGCGATCGAACAAGGCAATATAGGTTGCGGAGAGCCTGGCATGGATGGTCAATATGGCCCGCCGGTAGGGCTCGTCGGCCTGATGCTCGGTATGACCGGCGGATTGCTCGGCGAGGGATTGCAATTGCGGTGAGGTCACCACATGCACACTTGCCAGAGTCAGCTCACGCCGCAATTTTCGGACTTCGGCAAAGTAGAAAATGAAGGCCCGTTCGGCCTGCAAGGCCAAGGTCTCCGTCAGCACGTTAGCATCGACAAAAGGGTTGCCGTCACGATCGCCGCCGATCCAACTGGCGATTTCGAGAAAAGCCGGAAGCTCACCGGAGTCATCGCCAAGTTCACGTTCGACGGCGGCGTAGAGTTTTGGCACCTCGGCAAAAAAAGTCGCGTTGAAAAAGGTCAGTGCATTTTCAACCTCGTCGAGGACCGAAAGTTTTGTCGGCCGCAGCATCCGGGTTTGCCAAAGGGTCAGGACCAGGCAGCGGATCTCGATTTCAACTTGTTCGCGCTCGTCACGGGTTTCGGCAACGCGATCGCGCTGGTTGAGCAAGTCCGCGATGGCGTCGAGACTGTCCAGAATACTGCGCCGCTGCACCTCCGTGGGATGAGCGGTCAGCACAGGTGCGATATAGGCGTTAGCGAAAAAATCCCGCAGGGCCGCGGTATCGAAGCCATCCGCCCGTGCCCGGGCGATGGCGGCGGCGAGGCTGCCCTCGCGCGGCGGCGACCCCGCGACAAGATGTGCCCGCCAGCGCCGCGTGTGGTGATGGTCCTCGGCAATATTGGCGAGAATCGAGAAATAGCCGAAAGCACGGGTAATGCGGTTGATCCTGTCCTCGGATAGGCTGGAGAGCAGGCCTTCCAATTCGGTCTCAGCGGCGAGGTCATGGTCGCGGTGGAAGCGCACCGCCAGTTGCCGGATACGTTCGATGAGTTCGTAGGTTTCGTCGCCGTCGAAGGCGCGGATAGTTTCGCCCAGGATGCGGCCGAGCAGGCGAATATCTTCGCGGAGCGCGTCATCCATCGATTCGAAGCGGCGGCTGGTGGGGGTGATGCTGTCCATTTTGCGATCAAACCACGGCTGGGCGCCGGACGAAACCCTTTTTCTACCCAGGAAAAGTAAACCATTGGCGGGCCGCGGAAACTTTCTTCCCGACCTGTGTGCTGTTAGGGATGGCAGTTAAAGGAGCGCTCAATGGTTGCAGTAATCTATGTTCAGCATGAGGGCGGCCGGCATGAAGTGGACTTGCCGATCGGCGAGACGGTGATGCAGGGCGCGGTCAATAATATGATTGATGGCATTCTTGGAGATTGCGGGGGCGCGCTCGCTTGCGCGACCTGCCATTGCTATGTGGATGCGGCCTGGGTCGACCGGCTGGATCCGCCGTCGGCGGCGGAAAACGAGATGCTGGAGATCGTCACCGCGGAGCGCCGGGCGAACAGCCGGTTGAGTTGCCAGATCAAAGCTTCGCAGGCGCTGGACGGGCTGGTTGTGTTTCTGCCGGAGTCTCAGTTTTAGCGAACCGGGTAGAGCGGGGCGCTGTCCTGCTCCGCCAAGGATTGCCAGCAATTGAATTCCGCCGGGCTCGGGCTGTGCAAGGCGATGGCGTTGGCGGTGACCTCTGCCAGCGCCAGCGAGATGAGGCGCCCGCCGCCGGCAAGCCAGCTTGCCCAGGCGGCGAAGGCGGCGGTGATGCCGGTCAGCGGATCGGCGATTGCGTCGCCGGCAATGAGCTTCTCGCACCAATAGCGTTGCATGGCAGCGGAGAGGCCGCCAGCGACGGCCGCGTCGTCGCCGAAACCAATCCAGTTTGCCTGCTCGTTTTCACGGCCGTAAGCGGTGATGGATATCCAGGTTGCACCCCGCCCGGCCTCGCGGGCGGCGTTGATGCCGAGTGCGGCCAAAGCCCGGGGTCGGGCGCTTTCGATGATAATATCGGCTTTGCCAATCAGCGCATGCAGCTCCGCGATCTCGCGGGGATTCTTAAAATCGAAATGGATATGCTCCTTGTCGTGGTTGAGAAGGTCAAAAAACACCGGGTTGCCGGCGCGGGCGCCGTCTGGGCGCGTTGTGCTTTCGACCTTGATGACGCGGGCGCCGGCGCTGGCGAGCAATGAACCGGCCAGCGGGCCAGCCCAAAGGGCGGAAAGATCGACTACAAGCGGCGGTCCGGAAGCGGGTTGCGGGTTTACGAATCGGGTGATGCGAAAAGGCGGTTTGCTTGCCATTGGTTGGTCGGGTGCGATGGCGAGGCCGAGCAGGCGGCCCTGGGCGAGTAACTCAGTTGCGGAATGTTTTGCTGCGATGTGTTCGAGCGTTGGCCAATCGGTTGCCGGCTCGCCAATCAGCGCCGGAATCAGCTCCCAATCCTCGATACGGGGCAGATTGAGGGCGATGCGGCCAAGGCGGGTTTCGAGCAGCCGGCAACTGCCGTTTGGCGAAATGGCGCCTTTGCGGGTCAGGCCGAGCAGTCTTGCGCGCTCGCCGAGGAGCAAGGCGCCTGAGTTCGGAAAGACGCCTGGGGCAATCTGTTTGAGCGCCGCAAGCGCGCCGTCGGCGGCGGCGGTGAGCGCGGCGGGGGCGACCAGGCCGGGACCTGAAGGCTTGCCGGTAACCACCATCAGCCCGGCACGGCGCCAGGCCAATGCGGGGTGATCGCTGATGACCTCGGTTGACGCGGAGATATCGAACTGGCTGAGCAGTTCGCGCGCATGGGCCGAAGCCAGGCGGCTGCCGAGATCATCCTGTGTGCGCATGCGTGCAGCGTAAGCCGGCTTGGCTGTTTTGCGCCATGGCTGATTGGCAATTAGGGTTTGCGGATGGATGGCTTGGAGCTGCTTCCCTGGATGCTGCAGACGGATTGGCGCGAGGATCGGCGGCCGTTGGTGATCGTCGATTTGGGCGCATGGCCGGAGGCGCAGGTGCTGGAGCCGCTGCCGCCGGTGCCGGTACTGGCGGTAGGTCCGGCGGGGCACGCCCAGGCCGCTCGGGCGGATGTTTTAGTCGAGGAGGCAATCTCGCTTGGGGTACTGCGATCGAAGATTAAGCAAAGGCCGGGGGCGAGCGCCGTACTAGTGCAGTTGCTGCGGGCGATTGAGGGATTGCCGGCCGAACAGGCGTTGAAGCTGGAATCTTTTGCCTATGGGATGCTGCAGGCGGGTGCCGAGCATAAGGATTGGCTGGCTGGACGAACGCAGTTGCATCAGCAGCCGCCCGGCGCGTTGCGGCTATCAAGGCAGGACGGCACGCTTAGCCTGATGCTGGACCGCGCGTGGGCGCGCAATGCCATTGATGCCGATATGCGGGATGCGCTGTTCGAAGCGTTTAGCCTGGCTGTGATTGATCCTGACATCACACGGGTAAAACTCCGGACCAGCGGGCGGTGTTTCAGCGTGGGCGCTGATCTGGCGGAGTTCGGAACGGTCGGCGATCCGGTGCGAGCGCATGAAATTCGTAGCCTGACCCTGCCGGCCTATCCGATGGCAAAGCGGGCGAAAATTTACGATGTGCATGTTCAGGGAGGCTGTGTTGGTTCCGGGCTGGAGCTTGCGGCTTTTGCCGGCCGGCTGACGGCTTCGGAGGATGCGTGGTTTCAACTGCCGGAGACGGGAATGGGCATTTTGCCGGGGTTTGGCGGTTGCGTTTCAGTGCCGCAGCGGATCGGCCGGCAGCGGGCGGCGGCGTTGATGTTGTCGGGCAAGTGGATTGGCGCGCGAACCGCCCTAGGCTGGGGGTTGGTCGATGCCATTGTGAACGAGCCGGCCATTGATGAAGGTGGCGCGGACTTGGGCGGCGGATAGGTCTTTTCGGAGTTCGCGCCAGGGCTGTGTCAGCAGGCAGAGGTCTGCCGGGATGCCCAAAGTTATGGAGCGGGTGCGGCTGAGATCCGTGGGATCCGCCAGAAACAAGCGCAATGCCTGTTCGGGCGTGAGCGCCTCTTCCGTGCCTAGGTGTCGGCCATGCGCCGTGCGGCGGGTCACGGCGACTTGCATCGCCGCCCAGGGGTTTAGGCTGCCGAAGGGTGTGTCGCTGCCGCCGGCGAGTGGAATGCCGGCGGTAAGGAAGGCGCTGAGGCGGTAAAGATCCGGCCATTCTTTTTCGGGGATTTCCGCCAGATAGGCATCGCCGCGCTCGGCGACGAAATTCGGCTGGGCGGCGACCGCCAGGCCAAGCTCGGCGATTTCGGCGAGCAGATGATCGGGCGTGACCGAGGCGTGTTCGATGCGGTCGCCGCGCAGGGCGCCAGCTTCGCGCAAGGCGGCGAGGGAAAAAACCAGCTCCACTTCGGTAACGCAATGCACGGCAATGGGGCGGCCCTTGCCATGCGCCAGGCGGATGGCGGTGACTGTGGAATCGAATTCGGGGAGATGCGCCTCATGCAAATGCAATTTGACGGGACCGAGGGCGACGGCGGGGTCTAAAGGGCCGTCTGACAATTCCTGTTTGCCGGCCAGGAGGATGCGCTGGGGCAACGCATTGCGGTGATGCTCTTGCGCAAAATGCGCTGCTACCGCGGCGTCGTTTGCGGGACTCATTTCAGTGACGCCGGTGACGCCGAAGCGGGCATAGGCGGCGCCGACCGCGGCGAAGGAAGGCATCGAAGTGCGTAGGGTGTGGCGCAGATATTCGTCTTCATCGAAAAGGCGTCCGGTGTATTGCCCGTCGATGCGCTCCAGGCCCGGCGGCGGCGGGATGCCAGGGCTGAGCAGCTTTTCCAGCCCCATCGTATTAAAAATCCAGCAGCGGCCGGTGCGGTGCTGAATGCGGACCGGGCGCTGGGGGACAATATTGTCGAGCCAACTCCTGTCTATCAGCGCGCCGGTGACGCTTTCATGGTAGCCGATGCCGCGGAGCCAGCCCTCGTCCGGAATGGCAAGGGCGGTGGCGAGGGCCGCAGCGTTTTCAACTTCCGGGGGGCCGCATTTTACCGAGTTTAAGGCGGCGGCGGTGGCGGCGATATGGACGTGATGGTCGTGCAGGCCAGGAAGCGCCAAGGCGCCGGCGGCGTCGATTGTGACGTCGGGATTGGCGGTGAGACCAGCGCCGAGTTCGTCGATGCGCCCGGCGCGGACACGGATGTCGGTTAAGCGCCCGTCGAGAAGCTCTGCATTGCGGATCAGGGTTTCAGACATGGATTGTTGTAGGCCGTACCATGGCTTCTGCCCTATCTTTCATGGAAAAATAAAGCGAGGCCTCACCGACGCGAAAGCCCCAGTCCCCGAGTAACAAAAGTTTTTTGGTTCTTTTTTTCAAAAAAGAACCACTACCTAAAACAGCTTTTTAACCTCGCGGCGGAGAAGCTTGCCCATTTCATTATAGGGCAGCGCCTCCACGACCAGGATGCGTTCCGGCACGCGGGAGGAGCGCAGGCGGTCCCGGATCAGGATTTTTAGGTCGGTGTCGGTTGGTGCCTCGCCCTTGATGGTAATGGCGACGCCGACGGCTTCACCCCATTCGGTGGAGGGGATGCCGACGGCGGCTGCGTCGGCGATTGCCGGATGGCTCAGCAGCACATCCTCGATTTCGCCGGGGGAGATGTTTTCGCCGCCGCGGACGATGACATCGTCGGCGCGGCCGGAGAGGAAGAGATAGCCTTCATCGTCGAGATAGCCGGCGTCACGGGTGGGGAACCAGCCGCCGGCGATCAAGGCGCTGCGTTCACGGTACTCGCCGGAGACCTGGTCGCCGCGGACGTAGATCTCGCCCGGGGTGCCGGGGGGCAGGACGTGGCCTTCCTCGTCGCGGATTTCGAGCTCGATGGTCGGCAGCGGCTGACCGACCGAGCCGAGGCGGGCCTTTACCTTGGGGTCGTCTGATTTCTGCGCGGCGCGGTGTTCGTCGGGGCCGAGGAGTGCCACAGTTGAGCTGGTTTCGGTGAGGCCGTAGGCATTGGTGAATCCAGTTTCCGGGAAAAGGTCGAGGGCCAAGGCGATCAGCTCCGTCGGCATGCGGCCGCCGCCATAGGCGATGGCGCGCAGGCGGGAGAGGTCGGCTTTGTCGGTGCTGTCGCGAAGGGTCTCGACGATGCGCGAGAGCATGGTCGGGACCACGAAGGCGTTGGTCGCACCCTCTGTGGCGACGAGCTCGATCCAGGCCGCCGGCTCGAACGACGGCAGCAGGATAATGCGACGCATCGCGTAGATCGAGCTGAGCAAGGCGGCGATGCCGGCGATATGGTAGGGAGGAACGCAGACCAGGGCCGCCTCCGCGGGATCGGCGGCGCCGAATTCGACGGTGCCGAGGATGTAGGAGACGAGATTCGAATGGCGAAGGATGGCGGCTTTCGGGGCGGCAGTGGTGCCGCTGGTGAAAAGCTGCACGGCGATGCCCTCGCCCTCGCCGGCCTCGCGGTCAGGCTCGGCGGCGGCTTCGGCGCGGCCGACGAAATCCTCGCGGGAATAGACATAGTCAATATGATGCAGGGTGCTGGAGGGCGCCAGCTTGGTGGTGCGCACGACATCGCCGATGATGAAGGCGGGTTCGATGCGTTTCAGCAAAGCGCCGAGATCGGCGTCCGGCAGGCGGTAGTTCAGCGGGCAGTACGGCACGCCGGCGAGTGCCGCGCCGATCAAAGCGATCGGTGCGGCTTCGCTGCTGACATCTAGAAGGCGACGTATTCGGCGCCGCTTTTGGTGATTGCGGCGGCGGCACCGGTGGCGGCGGCCCAGAGTTCGGCATAGGTCCAGTGCCGGCCATCGCAGGTCAGGCCGACCCGGTCAGGCTCGGTATCGGCGGCCATTTTCAGAAGCAGGGAGATGTCCACTTAAAACCTCAATCCGATGAGGGTAACGGCTTGGCGTCCTTGAGCTGCAGCAAGACCCCATCGAATGCCAGTGAGCCGGCGCCGGCCTTGATGCAGAGCAGTTCCAGGGTCGCGGCGCCCACCACAAATCGCTTTGCGCGTTTTGTTACCTCGGCGAAAACTTGGTGGATTGCGCCGTTTTAGCCGGTAAGCGCCCAGGACCACGGCGCGCCCCCCCACGTAAGGGGGCCGGGGGG
>JAMFSE010000092.1 GCA_026225115.1 Rhodovastum atsumiense | reverse complement strand
CGGCAGCTATCTGTACCAGCCAATTCCAAAATGCGGCTGCACCAGCATCAAGACGATCCTGCTCGAATTGGAAGGCCTTCCGGTCAGTCCCGATGAATGGTCGCGCCATAACAAGCAACGCAATGGATTTCCGGGAACCGACACGCTGCCGCCCGCCCATCAACAGGCAATTTTCGACGGCCAGACCAACACCTTCAAATTTGTCATCGTCCGTGACCCCTACACCAGAATGGCAAGCGTCTACGCCGATAAAATTCAGAACGGCGCCAAAAAGAAATCGCGCTACTGGATCGATTTGATCAAGGAGGCGGCCCGGGAACAGAAAGTGCCGCTCTCCGAGAGCATCACATTTGAGGAATTCGTAAAGGTCGCATCCGCCCAGCCGATCGAAAAGATGGATCCGCATTGGCGGCAGCAATATTATGAGGGCCGCTTCGGCATCATCAAATTCGATTATGTCGGCCATGTCGAAATGCTCTCATCGGATCTGCTCTACGTCCTTGAGCGGCTCAAAGCCCCGGCAGAGCTGATGCACAAGGCCGGCAGGCCGCATAATGTCACCGGCGCCAGCCTGGCGATGTGGTCGCAGGTTTCCGCCGAGACGCGCAAGGCATTCATTCAAACCTACGCGATCGATTTCGATACCCTGGCCTACCCATTCCGTTATCAATATAGCTGGTAATGGCAACAGCGCGAAATTGGACGAGCGATCTGCGCATCTGGCCGGCGGTTAGCCGTCAGCTCGGCGGCGCCGTTGACTTCATGCTCATCATTCGCGCGCTGATTCTTCGAAATGTCATCGTTCGGCACGGCGAAAATCCGCTCGGGATTCTGGTCGAATTTCTGCGCCCGTCCGTCCTTTGCCTCGCGCATTATTTCTACTTCACCTACACCAGGCGCGCAGTTCCCGGCCATCAATATGCTATCTTCACGCTCGGCGGCTTCAGCATCTATTTCGCCTTCGTCGCCGCGTTCAACGCAACATTCGAAGGCGGAAGATGGCCGAATGGCGCCACGCTGCTCGCCGGCGTCACCCGCATGCATCTGCGCATGGCAGGTGTGGCCTGGTCCTTTGTGATTCACATCATATTTGCGTTCGCCGTCATTGTCCCGCTGTTGCTCCTGCATCAGGACGTCGCTTTTCCAAATCTGCCGCTGACGCTCGCGGATTTTGCCATGGCGGTCGGCCTGGGCTTTGGCTACGGGCTGGTGATGAGCAGTTTCGGCATCATGTTTCCGGCACTGGTTCCATTTCTGAAAGTGACGCAATGGGCGGTGTTCATCACGTCGGGCGTGTATGACTCGCTGGTGACGATGCCGCGTATTCTGGCGCAATATATCTGGTTCAATCCGTTGATCCATTTGGCGGAATTTCAGCGCTACGCCTATTATCCCGGCTATCCCACCTATTTGGTCTCCCTCACCTATCCGCTGCTCTGGGCGATCGGTCTTATCCTGACCGGGCTTTTGATGAATCGTGCGCTGTGCAACAGAAAATTCCGATAGTTCACGCTGCGGGCGTGACGAAATTCGGCGCCTGGCATGGCGCTCCCACCGTCGTTTTCAACGACATGACGGTGACACTGCCAACCGACCAGATTTGCGCAATCATGGGCAGACCGGGCAGCGGCCGCACAACCTTCATGCGATTGCTGAACGGCGCCACCCGGCCGGAGAGCGGCCGCGTCGTCTCCGACATGCGATTTTCCGCAATCAGCAATCTCGGCGCCTTTTTCCACGCCGGCCTGACCGGACTGGAAAACATCGGTTTTGCGGCGCGTGTTTATGGCCTGAATCCGACGGCCTTGACCGAAACGGTGCTGGAGATATCGCGCTTCGGCGCATTATGGGAAATCTCCGCCGGCGCGCTGCCGGGACCGCGCCGGCGCGCGATGGAGATGCTGGTCTCCGCCTTGCTGCCCTACGACTGCTATCTTGTTGATAACGTGGAATCGTCCGATCCCGAAACTTTTCAGACGGTATTGGAAATTCTGAAAATGCGGCAGGCAGGCATGATCTTTACCGCGAAGAACC
This sequence comes from Rhodovastum atsumiense, assembly GCA_026225115.1. Lineage (GTDB taxonomy): Bacteria > Pseudomonadota > Alphaproteobacteria > Acetobacterales > Acetobacteraceae > Acidocella > Acidocella atsumiense_A. The sequence goes on along the minus strand of JAMFSE010000092.1, from coordinate 16,382 downwards.
CAAGAATTGCACAAGAATTTGCAACGATTGGTAGCGTTATTGCGGACCGGACGGTATACGCATTTGAGTCGGTGGATGAGGCCTTAGACAATTATGGCTAATGACAGTTTTGATGATGACCAGATCGAGCCGATCGACGATAGCGGCGAAGCGCGCCGCAAAAAACGCCGCGAATTCGGTGGCGGTCTCGCATCCAGAATGAACCGGCGCGTGCAAGGCCTGGCGCCGGACGGCCCCGGCCTCGCGCCGGAAGCCGCCGCGCCATTCCTTTCGAGCAGAAATTCGCATCAGGTCGAGCTGCTGCTGGCGAAACGCCAGCATGGCCAGCGCAATCTTTTCATTCGTCTGGGGCTGTTCGTGCTGCTGCCGAGTTTAATCGTGTGGTTCTATGCCGCCCTGATCGCGACGCCGCGCTATGTCTGCAATTTTCAGATGACCTATCAGGCCTATCAGCCAAGTTCCAACCTAGCCTCCAGCCTTCTGCAATCCGACGTCGGTTCATCTGTGATAGACTCCGTCGATTACGGGACGTTGCTCTATCAATATATCCGTTCCGTCGACCTGGCCGAAAAGGTTGATGGCCAGATCAATCTTCGCGCGCATTATTCCAGCCATAAGATCGATGGGCTCTCGCGCCTTGCCAAAAATGCCAGCCAGGCGGCATTCCTCGCCTATTGGCTCAGCCATGTTTCGGTGGCCGAGGGCTTCGGCGGTTACATCACGGTGCAGGTCCAGGGTTTCGAGCCGCAATTCACTTTGCTGCTGGCGCAGACAATCACCGCCGATGCCGATGCCATGATCAACGGACTTGGCGCGCAGGCGCTGGCATCGCAGGTCAAATCCGCAACGGCGCAATTATATATCGCCGGTGTCCTGCTGAAAAAATCCAACGACGCGTTGACCGAATTTCGGAACACGCGCGGCGATCTGGATCCCAGTTTTGCCGCCACCCAGCTGGCGACGGTGATCGGCACGTTGGAAGCCAATCTCGCCGGGCTGCGCGCCGAACTGCAGCAGGCGCAGGCGAACATGCAGCCGAATGCCCCGCAGATCGTTCAGCTCAAATTGCAGGTGGCAGCGCTCGAGCAGCAGATTCAAACGGTGCGCCAGCGGCTTTCCGATGCGACGGGATCAACCTATTCCAACACGGTCTCGGGATATAATGAGCTTCTGGCAGACCAGCAATTTGCCAACACCAATTATCAATCGGCGCAGCAGGGGCTGATTATCGCACAGGCGAATGCATCAGCCAGGCAAAACTATGCTGTTGCTTTCGTAGCCCCCGTGCTGCCGGATCAGCCCACGCTTCCCGATCCGATGGTCAGCGCCTTCACCGTATTTCTGTTGTTCGGTTCGCTTTACGCGATTTGCAACCTGCTGTTTGCCGCCTTCCGCGATCAATCGGGGCTTTAACGCCCCGAACGAATACCGCTTCGGCAAACAAGGCTAGCGCCGCCCGCCCGTTGCATAGAGCGGCGCGCAAACTCTCGCAAAAACGGCAAACGGACTCCATGGCGCGGCGCGCGCGCCTTGCTTGCAATTCCGGAACTAAAGTGTTGTGCCTCTTACAGCTTGCTCGCGAAATAGGTCGATGCCGCGACCTGGTAGATCAGGCTCAATACATCCTGTGCGATGACGAAGTTTTGTGTCTCGACATAGGGCAGCACAACCAGCTCGTCTCCGGCCATGATCGGCGCATTGGGATCGAGCACCAACCGGCCGCTCAAACGCCGGATAATGGTCTGCGATTTGCGGCCGCGCTCGGTAACGCCGCCGGCCGCGTTGATATACTGAATCCGCGTCTCGGCAGGATTGAAGGCGATTGCCTGCGGCGATTCAACTTCGCCATCCACCATCACCGTATCGGAGGATTCCGGAATGGTGATGATGTCGCCATCTTCCACCCGCACATCGTCGATGCTGCCGTTGTCTTCGGCCACCACCAGAATCCCATCCGGCTGGATCGTGCGGGCGGCGTTGATATAGGCCTGAATCTGCGCCGCTTCAGACGCCCGGATCTGCGCTTCGCCGGTCGTAACCGAGGTCGCGTAGAACAGCGCTTTTTGCAAACGGTCAAGCGCCGCCTGAATCGAAGCATATTGCTGCTGCGCCAATCCCGGACGGACAATGTAGATCGATTTGACGTTCGCATCCGTCGGATCGATGGCGATATGGGTAAGCAAAGTCCTGAGCCTGGCATCCCGATCGGCGACCAGCACGGAGGGTCCGATGCGGCTGCCCTGCACCTGCACGGTGATCGTTGCCGCCGGCGCGTCGGAGGTGAAGGTCAGCTGATCCTGGTCATAAAGCGGCGTCTGCGTCAGCCCGGCCAGGCTGACATATTGTGAATACGGCTGGCCATCGCGCGTGCCCTTGATCAGCACGTTGGTCGCACTCGATAAAGGCTGCGCATAGCTGATGATATCCTGGCCCGCGGTATAGGAACTTGGGACCTCGAACAGATAATTATTCCGGACCGAGCCGCCGACCGCGACAATCGGTTCCTGCTTGCCGACCAGGATGGTGTCGCCATTGCGCAAAGTCGACGGCAACTGGCTGCCCGCCAGAAGAAAATTATAGAGATCGACATGGCTGAGAAGCTGGCCGTTCCGCATCACCTCAATATCCCGGTAACTGCCGCGGGAAGGGTCGATGCCGCCTGCCCGGCTCAGAAAATCGAGAACGGAATCCGAAGCGCTGCCAAGATACTGCCCAGGTGCTCGCACAAAGCCAGTCACGAAAATCGAAATCGAATTTTCCGCCTGCAAAACCGCGTAGACGCTCACATTGCTCGTGAATGCATTGGCAAGCTGTTTCGATACGGAAAGCTGAAGATTGGCCGCGCCAGTGCCGGCGATATGGACCGGCCCAAATCCGGGCAGAAATACATTGCCCTGGGTATCGACAACGGAGGTCGATGTCGCCGTCTCGCCGCCATAGAGCTGAATTTGAACCGTATCGCCGGGCTGGATGATATAATTCGGGTTCGGCGCCAGGCTGGAGGGCGGCGTTGCATTGATAAAGAGATTGGCGCCGAAAGGCAGAAGCTGCGATGTCGATTGAATCGCTGCGTTCAGCGTCGGATTTGGCGGCGTAAACGATCCAATCGCACCCGGTACAACCGGACTGCCATAGGCGGAGGGACTGGGGCCGGTCGGCGCCGCGGGCTGCGGCGTGATGATCGTTCCCGGCGAATTATTTGCCGGGGCTTGCATGTTTGAAGGAATATTGCCGGAAAGCAGGCTGCTCGTAGCACTATCCAGGGCGGGGGAGCCGGCGGAAGCGTTGTTCGAAGGAATGCTGGTAGCATTCAACGATGGATTCTTCAGAAAATTGGCGAATCCCGAGCCGACCATGTTGGTTTGCGCATTTGCCCGTCCCGCCGGTTGCAGCATCGCAAACACGATCGCGCTGGTTGCCATGCAAGCGCTACGATATCGCAAGGATTTTGATTTCATGATCAATCTATTGAGGCCTAATTGCTGGAAGAAATTAGCGCGGGCACCACTTGCCAGTCGGCACCGGTGCCGCAGGCCAGGTGCTGGGTCTGCAGGCTGGAACTCGTCACCGCATAGGTTCGGCAAGTCTGCCCGGAAGCCGCATTATATTGCGTATCGATGACAACGATAACATTGCCGCCGAGCGAGGGCTCGTTTACCACCGCGGTCCGACCAATAGGACCGCTGGAGACATATGAAAGCACCGGATCCGCCGGCGCCTGCGGCTGCATGGCACTCACCGCCGGTGCCGGGGGCACGCAGGCTGCAACTGAAAACACGAGCAATACAGCACCGCATTGAATCGCAACCCGTAGGCTGCGCCTGGCATCTTTAGGTTGCATCAGTCAAACTATTTCCTACCATCACTCGTTTTAGATACGCTTTGCTCACGGCAACATTCTCTCGCTGGTAATGGTGGAGGACAATTTAGATAGAGTGTTCGGTCGCATTTCGCATATCGGAAAGTTGATCAGCCCGCGACAAAACAAACGCGCAGAATGCAAACATTCATTGCGGGACTCAGAAATTTCTGTCAATGAAGCGCGGTCCACATGAATTGCCTCGGGTCTTGAAATTAGAACTATCCGATTTGAGTTTTGTAATATGCCAAGCCCGAATACAATTACACTTCCGTGAATGTGTCAGATGATTTTCTCATTCGTTATGCTGTAAACGTTTTGGAACCACCGCGCCCTGTGAGCTACCTGTTTCTGCAGGGGCCGGCATCCATGTTCTTCTGCGAACTCGCCGCCGCGCTGCGCGATCGGGGGCATCGGGTGCGGCGAATCAATTTCAACGGCGGTGACCGCGCCTTCTGGAGACTGCCGGGCGCCACCGATTATTTAGGCGAGCAGCAGAATTTTCTTTCCTTTATTATTCGGCAATTTTCCGAATGCGCGATTACCGATCTGGTCCTGCTGGGCGACTGCCGGCCGCTTCACAAACAGGCCCTGGAAGCCGCAAGGTTTTTCGGCATCAAAACGCATATCTTCGAAGAAGGCTACATCAGGCCCAATTGGATCACGCTGGAACAATCGGGCGTGAACGGGTTTTCCGCATTGCCGCGCGATATCGGTGCGTTCATGCTGGCGGCGGGTCAATTGCCCGCGGCACCCATACCCGCGGAAATCCACGCCAACCTGCCGCGCCGGGCAATCGACGATGTCATTTACAGCGTCTCCACCTGGCTCATGGCGTGGCGCTATGCGAACTATAAGCGGCATTGGCCCTACGGGCAGATCACGGAATATTTTAACGGCGGCCGCCGTTTGATCGCACGCATGATCAAAGGCCGTTCGTACGCGCGGGTTATCGCAAAACTGATCGAGAGCCGCAGGAAATATTACGTTTTCCCGATGCAGGTCGATGTCGACTCCCAGATCATTTTTCACAGCCAGTTCAAAGGGCAGGCCGCGGTGATCAAGTTGATCCTGCGCTCCTTCGCGCGGACGGCCCCAAAAGATTCCCTGCTCGCCATAACCGAACACCCGCTGGAGACCGGCCCGATCAACTGGAAAAAACTCGTCGCCGAGCAGGCTGCCGCCTTTGGCGTAATGTCACGCGTCATATTTCTCCCAGGCGGCAGTCCAGCGGAGCTATTGGCGGGATCTCGCGGCATCGTGGTGGTCAACAGCACAACCGGCCATCAGGGTCTTGAGCTTGGAATTCCCGTCATTGCGCTCAGCCCGGCAGTATTCAATCTGGAAGGCATAACGTTCCAGGCTGGGCTTGACCGGTTCTGGAGCGAAGCCCGCCCGGCCAGCGCCGATCTGGTCGACGCCTATCGCAAAGTGGTCATCCACCGAACGCAATTAAATGGTGGATATTTCAGCAAAGAAGGCAGAGCCTTCGCGGTCGCCAACGCCGTTCCACAAATGGAGGCGGCAAGCTGCCGCGATGATATTTTGGCCGAAGGCGCCGACATGGTTTTCACGCCCGGCTGTCTGCCCGGGAGGGAGCGGGACGCCGAGACCGGTGTTTCCGACCGGCGCATGACCCTCGTCCGCCAGGAAAAGTTCACGTGGTGATGCCGCAAACAAACAGCCTGTTCATCAGCGTCCGCTCTGATAGTTAATATATCCGGCCTGAAGATTTTTCAAATGGCGGGTCGGAATGCCTATTAATTACTCCCGGCCCTGAGTATTCTCTACCACTGCTCAGGGTCCAGCCTTTCAAGCCGGAAAATCGAACCCGGACTCAAGATCGAGCGCCCGAGCATGCGGGGGCGGCCACTGACCATGGTATAGCTCTCGTAAATCGACGTCGGCTCGCCATCTTTCCGCGTCAACCGCAAAGCGCTTGATTTGAAATCCCAACCATATTCATTGGCGTTGTCGTAACCGAAAATGCGGCCGTACGACAAAAATACCATTTTTCCCCAGGATTCTTCGCTTTCCGCCGGGCCGAAGACCCATACATTGCCGAAGAGAATACGCTCGCAATTCACACGTGTTAATTTCATGGTGGCATTTTTTTCTGCAACGCCTCAGTCTTGTCAATAGAAGCCGTGGCTCCGCCGAATTTTATTTTTCAAAAGAACCAAGAATATACAGTAAAATATCAAAGCACGCGGACCGGGCAATACCAAGGAACATGCCAGGCCCACTTTGCAGACGGTGCATTTCGCGGCTAGGCTTCCCGCGTGGAAAATTTCGGCGCCCGGCCCGCCCAACCACGCAATCGCCTGAATTGGCCGAAAGAATTGAAAGAGACCGAAATGCTCCGTTTTGTCCTGGCCTTTTCGCTGCTTGCCTTTCCCGCCCTGGCGCAGACGATATTCACCTCCGGCAGCAGCGCCCAAGCCCAGGCCCATTGTCCGGACGACACGGTCGTATGGCTGAACACCACCCGGCATATCTACAGGCTGCCAACCCAAAAGGGCTATGGCCGCTCTAAAGACAGCAGCTATGCCTGCCGGAAGGAAGCAGACGCCGCCGGCAACAGGGTAAAAAAGGACAAGCCGCCTGCCAAGCCTGCCGCGCCGGCGCCGCAATAACCGGTCTGTTTTGAATCCGATCCTTTTTCCGCCGGACGCGCTTGCAGCCCTAGCGAAAAACAGGCTCTTCCCGTGCGGCCAAAGCCGCTTGCGGCCGTTGACGCCAAATCTTCATCATTGGCGGCCCAATAGAATGCATTTTACGGTTCGGTAACCTCTCCTTGTATATTGCTTATGCAGCCATAATGGTTATGGCGTGCGTATGTATTCCGCTAATTTTGTTTACCCGGCTACGGGCGCCGGCTTTGCATTCCTGCCGACGGCGATGGCCCATAAAAACTTAATGTTGAAATACCGCATCTCCTCATGAAACGCTGCATTCCGGTCGCGGTCCTGATCCTTTCCGCTTGTGCTTCGCCGCAATCCACCTCGTCTTCCTCCACGGTAAGCCCCAACCCACCGGCGGTGCTGCAATCAGGCCTGGCGTCCCCGCCAGCCCCACCCGTCAGCGGCCGGATCGACGGCAGCAATGCGCTGCAACACCCCACCGCCTCCTACAGCACGGGGTCAACGCTGCAGGTCAGCGCGCCGAACGCGCAACAGGGGCAAGGCGACATCACCCTCAATTTCGCCGACACCGACATCCGCACCGTCATCGACCAGATCCTCGGCAGCATCCTGCACCTGAACTACACAATCGACCCAGGCGTTCAGGGCAGCGTATCGTTCCGCACAGTTGTCCCGCTGCCGCGCAATGCGCTGATCCCCACATTGCAGACCCTGCTTGCACAAACCAACGCGGTGCTGGTGCAAACGAACGGTGTCTACCGGGTGACCGCGGCAGACGTCGCGGCCGGCACGCCGAATCTCTCCAGCGATACAGCCCTCGGCGGCGCCGTGGTAATTCCGCTGCACTATGCGCAAGCCGCACCGCTCGCCGCGGCACTACAACCCTATATTTCGAGCGTCGGTAAAATCATCGCCGCCTCGGACCAGAACGCGCTGATCGTCTCGGGCGATCCTTCGACCCGCCAGGCGCTGGTGGCGCTGATCGAGGCGTTCGACGTCGATCAACTCGCTGGTCAGTCCTATGAGCTCTTCCCCGTCACCTCCGGCGATGCCGCGGATTTCGCCGCGGCCTTTTCCGCCGCTTTGGGCAAACCTGCCGATCCCAGCGTCCAGGGGCCCATCACGGTGGTGCCGCTGCCGCGCATGAGTGCGGTGCTGGTGATTGCCCGCACCCAGAGCCTGCTATCGGACGCCAGCCGCATCTACGCGGTGCTCAACCTGCAGCAACGCAATACCGTCCGCAATTGGCACGTTTATTATCTGCATAATTCGCGCGCCAACGACGCCGCCTACGTCCTGCAGCAGGCATTCACGCCCGATAACGTCACCGCACAGCCGACGCCGGCGGCAAATGCCCAGCTGAGTTCGCAATTTGCCAATCAATCCAGCAGCGGAACATCGGGTTCCAGCGACAATGGCGCCGGCGGCCTGCTTGGCTCCAGCGTCACCTCCGGCAGCACTTCAGGAAATACCGGCAGCACGCAGTCAAGCAGCGGCACCCAGTCTGGATCAAGCCAAAGCAGCGGATCAGGCAGCGACCAGACCGCAAGCGCCAGCACGCTCCTCGGCCCGCTGACCTCTTCCGGCGGCGGCAACACGGATGCTATCCGCATTCTCCCGAATGCAGATAACAACTCTCTGTTCGTCTATGCGACCGCCGCGGAAGATGACCGCATCGACGCCATGCTGAACGACATCGATATCGCACCCGCGGAGGTGCGCATCGACGCCACCATTGCCGAGGTCGATCTGGACAGCGCCCTGCAGTACGGCACGCAGTTCTTCTTCAAATCGGGCGGCATCAACGCAGTTTTAAGTGAGGGCACCAGCGCTGCGCTTAAAACCAATTTCCCCGGCTTTGTGCTCTCCGGCCACGGCTCAGATGCCGCACCCTTGGCCATCTCAATGCTGCAATCCGTCACCAAGGTTGACGTGCTGTCCTCACCGGAGCTGATGGTAATGGACAACCAGCCCGCCAGCCTGCAGGCCGGCGATCTGGTGCCCTACCTGGCGCAAACCTCGCAATCCACATTGACCGCGGATTCGCAGGTCACCAACTCCATCGATTACCGCGAAACCGGCGTGATCCTGCAAGTGACCCCACATGTCGGCACCGACGGCATGGTGACCCTGGATGTTGCCCAGGAAGTAAGCGCCGTTGAAACCACTACCAGTTCGAACATCGACTCGCCGACTTTCTCCGAGCGTGCCGTCACCTCGCGCATTGCCGTTCAGGATGGCGAGACGGTCGGGCTCGCGGGGCTGATTTCGGATCAGGACTCGCACGGCAACCAGGGCGTTCCGTACCTCAAAAACATCCCGGTCCTGGGCGCTCTGTTCAGCACCCAGAACAATTCCCGCACCCGCAAGGAACTGCTGGTGCTCATCACCCCGCACGTGGTCCGCACGGAATCGGACGCGGCCAACCTCACCGCCGATCTGCGCGCGGCATTGCCGGATGCATCCTCCGTTCCAGCGACACTCTCAACGCTTCCGGCATCCGCTTCCTCAGACCCAAGTGGGAAGCTTCTGTCACAAATCCCGCCATAAGAGTTATGCGCGGCTAACAGGTGAATCGATTCGCCCGGTTAGATTGCACTAACCGGTCTATTCTAATTTATGATTGAAAATACCTGTAACAAATCCAAGACGCGAGACCAGCTGCCGCAAAACCCCACACGAAATTGGGCATTTGGCTGGCGTCCCTGCGGCGTCGGGACTGACTTAAAAAGTTCTTTGCGATGCAATAATATTTTACATTCAATTCTGCTAACACCTCGCGGCTTACCGCTCTCGGTCCAGCAGCCTTTCACAACCCATAAGAGCTCCAGTCAAAAGGACAATTCATGAACCGCACAAAACTGGCTTGCAGCCTGCTTGCTGCCACGCTGTTTACCGGCGTCGCGCATGCCGCGCCGAAACCCCCCGTCGTTCTGAACGGTGGCGGATCCAGCCTCGCGTTCCCAACCTATGCCGCCGATTTCGCAGCCTTCTCCACTTCGAAGAAGAACAAAGACCTGTTCTCTTATGAAGCTGTCGGCAGCGGCGCCGGCCAGAACGCGTTCCTCAACAACGACATCACCTATTTCGAGCCGGTGTCCGGCACCAACACCCATGGTTACGCCGCCGGAGCACTTACCTATGGCACGATCGTCGGCACGCAGGTCGATTACGGCGCCAGCGATGCTTTCCTGCTTTCGACGCAGCTGACCAACGCCGCGACCGGCTCTTACGCTCTGTCAAACGTTGACGGCCCGCTAATCCAGGTTCCGACCATCGGCACCCCGATCACCATTCCGTATAACCAAAGCGGCACGCCGTCTCCCCTCGTCCTGACCGACGCGCAACTCTGCGGCGTTCTGTCCGGCAAGATCACGGATTGGCACTCGCTGGTACCCACCATCGCGGCCGGTACGACCATCAACGTCACCTATCGTTCGGACAGCAGCGGCACCACCTTCCTGCTGACGCAGCATCTGCACGCTGCCTGCACCTCCGCCAACTCCAACTTCTCGATCCCGGTTCCGATCACGAAGACCTTCGCCACTGAGTTCGGCACCGTTCCTTCCAACTTCACCGCTGAAAGCGGCAGCGGCGGTGTTGCCAGCCACATGACCTCGACCCCGGGCAGCTTTGGTTACCTTAGCCCGGATTATACCGCGATCGCTCCGAATTCCGCCAACACGACCAGCCTGCAAGTTGCCAGCCTCGTCAACGCTGTCGACGGCAAGACCTACGCGCCGTCCGTCGCCGCAACGACCCAGGGCCTGGTGCATCCGGGCGCCGGCTCAACCAACCCGAGCCCGCCCGCTACCTTGGCGGCTGCTCAAAACCCGCTGAACTGGGTTCCGGCCGTGCCGCAGACCACGCAGGGCTACCCGATCGTGGGTTACACCACCATCGATGCCAGCACCTGCTACTCAGCTGCTACCCGCGGCACGCTTCTCATCGATATCCTGAAGGACATCTACAAGAAGGGTTCCAATTCCTACGCCGTGATCACCACCAATAACGGCTTCGTTCCGCTCGCCAACTCTGGCGCTGCGAAATTCTACACCGCCATCGAAAGCAGCTTCCTTTCCAACAAGTCCGGTTATAACCTGAACATCGATAACGCGACCACTTGCGCCGGTCTCGCCGGCCGCTAATCTAACGACGCAAGAAAAGGGCGGCCATCGCAAGATGGCCGCTTTTTTTTGCGCATTCCGAGCATTCCGAGTTCGTAGCATTTTAACCGTCTTGTCTTCAAACTTTCTCATTTCGATAGTGGCGCAAAATTTCCCAGCCTGTTAGTGAGGCGCGCGGCAATAAGCCGAGTAATTCGATAGGGAAGCTAATAAAGCATCATCATGAAAATCATACATCTTACCGGCGGCGTGCTCGCTGCCACGCTCTCAATCGCGGTAGCGCACGCCAAACCCGTCATCACAACGCTCAACGGCGGCGGCTCAAGCGCATCGGGCCCAACCTACATTGCCGATTTCCAGGCTTATTCCGCCGCCAAAACCAAAGATTTGTTCTCCTATGAGGCGGTCGGTAGCGGCAGCGGCCAGAACGCATTTCTGAAGAACAACATCGGCTATTTTGAACCGGTGTCCGCAACCAACACCATCGGCTATGCCGCCGGCACGGCGACCTACGGCACCATCGTCGGGACCCAGGTCGATTTTGCCGCGAGCGATGCCTATCTCATCGCTTCACAGCTCACCAATCCGGCCACCGGCAGCTATGGCACTTCCACCGAAGGCTCCGCCGTTGACGGTCCGCTGATCCAAATCCCGACCATCGGCATTCCGCTGACGCTCGCCTTCAACGAGAGCGGCGTCAGCGCCGGCCTCACCTTGACCGACGCGCAAATCTGCGGAGTCCTGTCGGGCAAGATCACGGATTGGCATTCACTGGTCCCAACCATTGCAACCGGCACCCCCATCAACGTCGCCTATCGGTCAGACAGCAGCGGTTCCAGCTTTCTGCTCACCGGGCATTTGAACGCGGTCTGCACCTCGGCAAATTCCAATTTCTCGATCCCGGTTGCGATCACGAAAACCTTCGCTTCGCTATTCCCCAACAGCACGCCGCCCGCCAACTTCACCGCCGAGAACGGTAGCGGCGCGCTGGCGAAACAATTGGTCGCAACGGCCGACAGCTTTGGCTATATCAGCCCCGACTATACGTCGATCGCGCCCAACTCGGCCAATACCACCAGCCTGAAAGTCGCCAGCGTGGTAAACGGGCAGAATAACATCGCCTATCTGCCGACGATCGCAAATACCGAGCTTGGCCTGACGCATCCGGGCCCGGGCTCCACAAATCCAACCCCGCCTGCAAATCTTTCAGCGGCGCAGAATCCGCTGAACTGGGTGCCCGCCGTGCCGCAGACAAGCACGGGGTATTCCCTTGTCGGCTACAACACACTTGATGCAAGCAGCTGCTATGCCAACAAGACGGCCGGCAAGCTTCTGATCAGCTTCCTGAAAGACGTGTTGAAAAAAACCGGCCCCTACGCAACAACCACGACCAATAACGGCTTCGTGCCGCTGTCCAACTCCGGCGCCGCGAAATTCTTCACCGCCGTCAACAACACATTCCTCAGCAACAAATCCGGCTATAACCTGGACATTGACGACGCGACGACCTGCGCCGGGCTGGTTGGACGGTAAAGCGGTCGCTTTTTGAGAAAAAGCTCCGCAAAAATTTTTGGCTCTGGGCCACTGGCACTGATCCACCAGCGTCATTGCGAGCGAAGCGTGGCAATCCATCTTTCTTATAATCGGCAGAAAAATGGATTTCCGCCACCCGCTCGCACTGACACGGGAGACTCCGCAACCCGTGGCCCACAGCAAAAAGCTCTTTTTTCTTCCCGCACGGTATTTGTTCTTTTCAAAACAATGCAACGCCCGTGATCTGCAACAAAAAAAAAGCCAATGCCAATGCCGGGCCAAAGGCGATCATCTGCTCGCCGCGCAATCCGCCGGTCCGCCGGCTGAGAATCGCAATGCAAATCCCGATGATCCCTGCGGAAACGACGACATAGGGCAAAACCGCAAGCCCCAGCCAGGCGCCCGCCGCGGCCAGCAGTTTCGCATCCCCCTGGCCCAAACCATGGCGCTTCCTGAGTGAAAAATAGATCATGTCCAGCAGCCTAAAGCTGCCATAGCCTAGCGCCGCCGCCGCCGCATGGTTGAAAATTGCGCTGCCATTCAAAAACCACGTCACCACCAGCCCGATGAGGATCAACGACAGCGTGATGCTGTCCGGTAGCCGGAACGTTTCCGCGTCGATCCAGGCGGCGCAGAGCAGCGTCCAACCCAAAGCCGCATCAATCCAGACCTGCCCGCCATTGCCGTCGGCGCAGAAGGCGGCCGCGGCAACCGCAACTGCGGCCAGCTCGATCGCCGGATAGAACCAGCCGAGCCAGACGCCGCAATGCCGGCAGCGGCCGCGCTGCCAAATGAAACTGCAGAGCGGCACCAACGCCGCCGGCCCAAGTGGCGTGTTGCAATGCTCGCAGCCGGAGCGATCCAACGCCAACCTCCGCCCCGCCGGCAAACGCCGCACGACAACGCCAAGCCAGCTGCCGATGAAGGGCGCCAAAGGCAGCACCAGCCATCCCGGCAAGCTGAATTGTCCAAAATCAGTCATGCGGAATGCTGGTCTTTGGGATCATGTCACCCGTTTAGACCAGGTCCGGTGATTTATCCCAGCCGGATTACGAGGCCGGCTTTGCGTCCGGCGTTCCGTAGCCGTCATCCAGCGTTTTCAGGAATGCGATGAGGTCTTCTTCCTCGCCGTCGTTCAATACCGGCTTGTCGCCGATCTGCCGGTCGAACGGCGGATCCGTACGGTCAATATTGCCCCAGTATTTTTTCGGCAGATCGTTGAACAGCATCACTCTGCCGTCGGCGCCGCGCGGATAGACTTTCTGCGGCTGCGCGACACTGAAATCATAGAAATCCACGACTTCCTGCAGGTTATGGTAAACGCCGTTATGAAAGAACACTCTGCGCTCGGCGGCATTGCGCAAAGTCGGCGTGAGGAACATGCCGCAAAGCTGGCCCTGCGAGCTTAAATCGGTGCGATAGGGGCCGCACAGACCAAGATCGTAATAGGCGGGATTATCGTTAATGGTCAGCTTGTCGTTGCGCGGCAGACCCAGCGCCTCGAACTCATGATCGGTGAAAATCGGCGGCGTGCCGTCGGCGGCGGGCTGGTCGAGATGGCAGGCGCCGCAATCTCCCTTCGCCGGGTCGTTGAAAATGACATAGCCGCGCATCTCGGCGCGCGTCAGCTTGGCATGGCCCTGCAGCCAGGCATCGTATTTGCTGCTGTAGGGATGAAAGCTCGGATCCTCGATCTGATACCGGACCACGGCGAACATCGCCTCATCCACCAGCAGGCCTTGCTGCGCAAAAATATCCGGTCCGAACATCTGGGTGAAGGTCGCGGCGTAAGGTGCGGCCTGTAGTTTTGCCGCGACACGGGCAACGCTGCCGCCATCCATCTCGAACGGGCTCAGCAGCGGGCCCATGCTCTGGATCTGCAGCGTATTGGCGCGGCCGTCCCAGAACAAGCCGCCCTTCGGCACGACATTGGCCGCGGATTGCGCGGTATCCTGCGCGGTCTTGGTAATGCGTGCGGCAGTCCGCGCCGCGGCGGCAAGCTGCGGCAAAGCGACCGGCGGCGCGTCGTTATCACCGCCGGGGTCAACGCCGATATAGAAATTGGGTTGGTTCTGCAGATACATCAGTGACGGCACGGCGCGCACGCCGGGGCTGGTCACATGCGGCCCGCCATAGACCACCGGCAGATCGCCCGAAGGACCATAGCTGTTATTCGGATTATGACAGGTGGCGCAAGCAACCTTACCGGATGAAGACAGGCTGGTATCGTAGAAAATCTGCTTGCCGAGCAGCGCCATGGCTGAAAGCGGTTTGGGCGCCGGAATCGTCAGTTTGACCGGCTCCGGATTTTCTCCCATGGCCAGCTCAAAGCTGGCGCCCGGGCTTGCGATCCAGCCCGAAATCGGAATCGGGCTTCTGAGAATGAGCGCAGCAGCGCCACAGATGGCGAACACGGTAACAAGCGAAACCAAGGCGAAAACGCGCATGAAACGGAATTCCCAGACCAATACCCATTTAAATTGAACCGAATGCGCAATTTAAAAAAGTAAAGTTGACGACCGATAAAATCGGAACGGGAGCATGACCGCCTTTCGGCAATCATACTCCCGGTCCTTATGCGGGGTAACCAACGGTAGGATTAAGTGCCGCTCGGCTCGCCGGTGGTGGGATCGAGCACCAGAGCCGGGGTGTTCGGGTTTTTGTTGAAATTGAACATGCGGGTGATCACGCCGGCGCCCGCATCGAAGGCACCACCGCCGAGGCGGCTGTTCCCGAGCCAGTTATTCTCGATAAACTTCACGACGGAAGCCTGCGTGATCTGGAAATCGTCCACAAAATTCGGACGCGCCCAGGGAGAAATAACCAGGAAGGGAATGCGGGTGCCGGGGCCGCAACGGCCTTGCACTGGAGCACCGACCGGCTTGTTCTGGTAGGCAACGCCATGCAGCGGCGTACCGGTGCCGCAAGCGTTCGTACCGGTAAGCGCGTCGGCCGTGGAGAAGGACGGGTTGGTCGGGGTGGCGTATGCATGATCGTACCAGCCATCGGAGTCATCATAGGTGACGATGATCGCGGTATTGTTCCAATCCGGCTGGCTTTCGATAAAGTTGATCAGCTGGACCGCACCGGTCTGCTCATCCAACGGATCGGAGTAGCCGGCGTGACCGTCCTGATAGGCCGGCAATTTGATATAGGAAACCGCTGGAAAATCGCCGGCTGCCACCGCGCTGGTGAAATCCGTCAAATCATACTCATGGTTTGCCGGATCAACCGCGCTGTTCGAAGCGAAGGTATAACCGATATCGGACAGCGTCGTCGGCCGGGCGTGGGTGGGGTTAGCGGTGGAATAGAAATATTGGAACCAGTTATGGTGCGCAACATAATCGACCTTCGTCGTATTGGTGACGGCTGAAGTAGTTGTGCGGTTGCAGCCGGTGCTACCATTGGTATTGGTGGCGCCCAGGTTGAAGCCGCCCATGAAGCCGCCCCAGGGAACATTGGCGGCATTCAGCAGGTCGCCGATATTCTTGGCGTTGATCATGCCCTGATCGGTCGAGCTGGAGCAGACATCGTAGCCGGGATCAACATCGTTGATCAGCGTCAGGCCGCCGATACCGTCGGGAGTATAGTAGGAGGAGTTGCTGGATTTAATGGGCTGGTAACCGTTGGTCTGGCCGTCAACCACTTCCAGCGCTCCCGGGGTCGAGGGACCGAACGTGTCGGTATAGGCGTTATCGTTCATCGCGAAATGGCTCGCATATTGCCACAATGCGGTAACGGTGTTGCCGTCATAATAGCCCATCACCTGGCCCTTGGTACCAAACGCACCAGTGCCGCCGGAGCTGGCAGTACCGGTATAGAGCGGGAACAGATCCATCTTGCCGCCGTCTTCGGCTTGCTGCTCAGGCGTATAATTGTGATTCTGATCGGCGCTGGCAGCCTGGGTGATGTCCAGGCGGAAAGGGTTGGCGGCATTTGCGCCGTTCAGCGTGTTGGTATCGTTCGGGTTCTTGGTCAGCAGGTTGGCGGAGCTTAGATTATTGACCGGCGGGGTGTTGGAAGCGCGCGTGAACACCGGCTCGCCCGCGGGATTGGCGGCGTGCGGATAGGTCGCGAAATAATGGTCAAATGAAACGTTCTCGTCATAAATGATAACGAGATGCTTGATCGGCGTTGCGGTCGGCAGATTATCAACCAGCGTGGTTTCGAGCGCGGTGGTGGCCGGCGCGGTGGCGCCGGTCGGCGCCGGCGCTGTCT
>JAMFSE010000091.1 GCA_026225115.1 Rhodovastum atsumiense | reverse complement strand
GGTTCGACCAGCCATTGGTGCAGTGCAAGCGCGGTGCGGGCCGCATCGACGATGCGGCCGCGATCGATGATCCTCAAATACGGGTCCATGCGCAGACGGAGACCTTCGAGCAGTGCTGCGAGGTGCCAGGGATCGATCAGCTCGCCATCCACCGCTGCCTGCCGGCGCACCGCGTCGAGCCGTACCCGGTACAGAAAGGCGTGGCGCAAAGGATGGCTCGCCAAAGCCTGGTCGAGGCGCGCGATTGCGGCAGAAGCATCGGCAAGTGCCGCCGCCATCGCGAGCGAGTCGCCGGCGGCATCCTCCGGGAGGACCAGCAGCCGATCGAGCGCGCCTCCCGCGGTTGCCATTAGAGGGTGATCCATTCGTCGCGCTGATAGTCAAAATAGCGATCGACCCGTGCGCCATTCCACCGATATTGCAAATGCCGCTCCTGCCGGGGAATCCCAACCGCGCGCGGCCGGAAGGCGCCAACGCATTGCCCGCCGGCGTGGCGAACGCTCGGATAGGTGATCCCGTTCGCCCCGGCCGCGCGAAGGTTTCGCGCCAAGGCTTGGCTGGCCACGTAGGAGAGGGGATCGAGGACCGCGTGCCGCTCCTCTTCCGGCAGCCCGGCGACATCCTCGAAATCGGCGCCGACCGCGCCGACGAGCACCCGAAAATCCTCCGCACGCGGCGGATCGCCGCTGTCGCGCGCGAAGGCCTCAAAATGGTACACCGTCTCGGCGATCGCCGTCTCCAGGGCAGCGGCGGCGTAATAGACGCCAAAACTGCCGTCGGAAAACCGAGAGCCTTTCGGATTGAGATGGGTGAAGGCGGCCATTACGTAGCTGGCCCCGGGACCGCTGACCCGCTCTGCCGGTGGCACGAGGGCAATCTCGCCCAGCTCATCGCGCAGGCGCGGATTGGTGAGCTGTTCAAGGGCGATCAGCGCCTCCCAAACCGCGGGATCGGGGGTCAGCCGCTCGAACAGGTTGATCGGCGGATAGCGCGTGGAGATCACGCGCCAGGCTTGACGCCAGTCGACAAACCGCGATGCCATGGTTCAGCTCCACGGCGCCCGTGCCGCGTCGAGATAGAAGCGCACCGCGGCGAGGTCGGTGACGTCGCCGGCGCGCATGCGCTGCAGGGGGGTCTGGCCGCCAAAAGCCTGGTTCGGCCGCTTGACCCAGCCATCGGCCAGAGCCCCATCCGTATAGAGCAGCTCAAGGGCTTTATAGATGCCGGCGACATAGCCGATGCGGCGCAGCGTATCTTGCGGCATGCGCACGGCGTTGCCGGCGCGCCAGGCGTAAAAGGTCCGCTCCGCTGGACTGCCGAGCAGCGCGCGCGCATCCTCCATCCCGACGCCCCAGGCCTCGACGATGGCGAAGAAGCCGCGCAGGGCGGCGGCCGGGTCGATGTTTTTTGGGGCGGGCGGTGGCGCGGTGTGGGTTTGCAGCATTGCTCTCTCCTGATTCGCAGTAAATAGCACGATTACTGCAAATTTGCAAGGAAAACCATCAGCCCTCACATATTCTATTCATATCATATGATTATACGAAAAACTACCTTAAATTGGCATTAGCGTAAAATAGCTAAAATATCGATTTTTCGACCTGGTCTGCCCCCTGCCCCGCCGCCTTGGTGCAACCTACTTACGATAAGTGTAGTTGTCGAAGGTAGCTTGCGAAACGGCGCACAACGTGGAAAACTAGCGCTCAAGGCGGGCTTGACCGCCGATTTTCGACGCCGAAAGCCCCGCAATGACCGTGCTCGACATCGATCCACCGCTCGCCGCCCTCAACCGCCTCCTCGCCATCGCCCAGAGCGATACCGGCCAATCAAAGCGCGTGGCCGACTTCCTGCTGGCCTGGTGGAACGCCGACGACTGCGGAAGGTTCGATTTTCGCGATCTCTGGATGGTCGACAAGGCGATTTCCGACGATATTTTAGCCGTCCTGCGCCTGATCGCGCTGCGGCAAAGCTACCCTGACGCCTATGGTTTGCGCGAACAATTCGAGCAGCTCGTCAAAGACTGGCGGCCGCAGCTGGTCGCGCCGGACAAATCTGGCCGTGGCTGAGTCCGGCCGTCAGCCCCCTGCCCCATCCTGGGCCGCCGCTGCCGGCGCGAATCCTTGACCGCGGACATTCAGCTTGATGCCTTCGGGCTTCCGGGAGACCCGGGCGCTGATGAGGACGGCACGGTTGCGGGGCCCGGGGCGCTAACCCGCACACCGGCGCCGCTGGGTCAGGATGCCGGCGCGGTGCAAAAATGGTTCGACGAGGTGGTCGAGGTCGAGGCCCCGCTGTTCGACGGCTCGCTGGCGGCCGTGGGCGTGGCCGCCGAGATTTTTGCCCGTATGGCGAAAGCCGAGAATACGCGCAGGCCTATCGCGCCGCGGTGCGCGCCTGGTGCGCCTGGTGCCTGAAACGCAACCTGCCCCCCCTGCCCGGCACCGGCGCCGATGTCGCTGCTTTCCTCGCCAGCGAGCGCGGCCGCGGCCTGTCGCCCGAGACGTTGAAATTGCGCCGCGCCGCGATCCGCTATCTGCACCGCGCCGCCGGCTGTGCCGTGCCGACCGACGACGTCGCTGTGTCCGAGACACTGGCCGGCATTTCTCGGCAAGCCGCCCGCCTGGGCCAAACTCCGCGCAAAAAAGTTGCCGCCACCGCCGGAATCCTGCGGCAGATTCTCGCCCCCATCCCCGGCGATCTGCGCGGGCTGCGCGATCGTGCGCTACTCCTCACCGGCTTCGCCGGCGCGTTACGGCGCTCGGAACTGGCGGCGATCCGGGTCGAGCAGCTGGAGAAAACCGAACGCGGGCTGCGGCTCACACTGTACCAAACGAAAGGCTCGCAGACCGACGCTGTGATCGTGCCCCTGCCCTATGGCCAGACCGAATTGTGCCCGGTGCGCGCGCTGACCGCATGGCTGGACGCGGCCGGGATCACCGCCGGGCCGGTGTTCCGGCGCATCTGGCTGCCAAAACTGACGCGGCTGGGGGGAGGTCGGCAAGGTTCCGCCAGCGTACCTGGTGGAAGTCCGACCGGAGGGGAGCCCCCTGCCCTGCCCCGCATCGGCACCCAGCCGATCACGCCCTGGACCGTCGCCGCGATCGTGCAAGCCCGGGCCACGGCAGCGGGATTCGGCGGCGGGGATTTTGGCGGGCATAGCCTCAAGCGCGGCGCGCTCACCACCGGCATGGAGCGCGGCGTCCATCCGGCGGATCTCAAACGGCTCGGCCGGCATAAGAGTTTTGACGTGCTCGGCGAGTATCTCGAATTCGGGGATTTGTTCGAGCGGCATCCGCTCGGCGGTGTACTCTAAGGCTGGTCGTTGTTCCCCCGAGGCTGGTATTCGAGTGGGGGGAGCCGCAGGGATGATTTGGCCCCCTGCCCTTTCACGGCAGTCGTAATTTTATGAGTACGTGAACCCTAAGAACGCCGGTCTTCACAGCCTCCAGTCTGGCTAATGGTATTGTCGTGACGCCCCAGGCGGCCTCTGTGTTGATCCGGCAGATGCTGAGGCTCGCCCTAATCGTTGAAGTCACTAGGCGCGATTCCTGGCGAGCCTTCGTTTTAAAATAGTCCTCTCAAGATCTGAAATTCTGCACACCTGATCTTCTGAAGTTTTCAGGTTATTGTAATCTAACGACTATTGGCTCCAGCCTGGCCTCCTGCCCTTCCCTGACCCCCTGATATCTATCAATTAACCACAAATGGCAAATTGAAATCCTGAAATCCTGCACAAATGACCATTTGAACAACTGCCCGCCGGATAGCTTCAGCATGTCATATATGAAGCTCTGATAGCGTGCATGATTGACAAAGTTCTATGCTGAATTACCCCGAGATATCACTTGGTCAAAGATTCAAACTATCAGTCCTGCATAATATCACAAATTCAAGACTTCATCGTTAGATCTTCTGACGGATTGACAAAATGATATGCTGAATATCTTCATATCTGCCGGGTTGAATTACTGAATTATTGCAGGTTATCAATTATGATCTAATGACACACTGAACATTATCAGGTATGCGCGATGTATTAATATGATGGTCATCAAAATATCAGGATTTCATGTTGACAAAAATTCGAAATCCCAGGCATTCATAATACCAACAATGCATCCTAGCATTAACTCAGATGTGCAGATGTGCACAATGTCAAAACCGACGCATGGCGGAGTATTTTCATGAGGGTCATCGCGCTTGTCGCCCAAAAAGGCGGAGTCGGTAAAACCACGATTTCGATCAACCTGGCAGTCGCCCTGCAGAAGGCCGGCTTCAAAGTAGCCGTGCTGGATCTTGATAAGCAGGATTCCGCCTCGATTTGGTTTGAGCGGCGTGAGGCCCAGGACATCCATGTCGAATTTCTCAACGAGCGCAAGCTTCCGGCAACCCTAGCGGCCGCGAAAGGGCAGGGGTTCGATTTCGCAATCATCGATACGCCGCCGGCCGCAGGCACAGAGGCTATTGCTGCCCTGGAAGCCGCTGATCTTGTGCTGGTGCCCTGCAGGCCAAGCCTTATCGATCTCGACGCAATTAAGAAGACGGGAAACCTGTTCAAATCCAGCAAAACCCCAGGGTTTGTCGTTTTCAATGCCGCGCCAGCAACAGCAACTGCTTTGATCGAGGATGCCACAGCTATTGTCCAGGCATCCGGCTTGGCCGCGGCCCCGG
>JAMFSE010000090.1 GCA_026225115.1 Rhodovastum atsumiense | reverse complement strand
GACCCCGGTCTGCCGCAGCACCGTCTCCACCGCCCGCGGATGGTCGTAAACCGCAGCCTGGTCCAGCGTCCATTGGTTCGGCGTCACATCGGTGCTCGCGCGCCAGTTTTCGAGCCACACATCATACCCCGCCGCCAGCAGCACCGCCACCAGCGAGCTTGCAACCGGCGGGCTGAACAAATTGGCCCGCGCGCCGGCGCCATGCACCAGCAATATCGGCCCCCGCCGCGCATCCCCTTTCGTCTGATAATGGACGAGGTTGAGTCGCATGCCGTCGCCTGCAAAAAATTCGACGATCTCAAACGGCAGCTCAGGGGTTGACCCCGGAATCATGCCTGATTGCCTCCTGTGCCGCGTTGCTGGTCTTGATTCTTGGACGTTTGATTTTGTTACATTCCATTTTTAGGCAATGCAACCAAATTAGCGCCAATCAGTCAGTCCGATTTTTCCCAGCCCGCGTCACCTTGTTTCCAATAGGTCAGGCTGTGGCCACCATCTTTGCGTTGCTTCCAGCGCTGCCGCGCGGCAATCACCTGCGCCTCGTCATTGCCATCGAACAGATCGAACACGCGCGCATAAGATGCGACATCCGCCGCAGCACCGGCCGTTACAAACAAAAACCTGGCGCCGGCCGGATTAATCTCCACCGGCGAAATAAAAATCGGCTGCCATTCCGTATGCGGCGTGGCGGCAGTGCCATGCGGCAGCCAATCTGGATTTGGCGTTTGCCAGAGTGCATCGTCGATCGCCTCCATCTGTTCGGCCGTGCATAATACCAGTGCCTTTTCGCCTGCCGCCAGCGTGCGCCCCAGCAACGGCGGCAAAGCCGCCAGCAGGCCGGTCCGTGTCAGATGGTAAAAACCGATATCCGCCAATTATTCCGCGCCGCGCGGCGACGCCACGGTTGCAATGCTGGCCAGCAGATTTTCCGTAATCGCCCGATACACAACCGCCGCCTCGCCCTCAGGATCGGACGCCACGACCGGCGTCCCGGCATCGCCGGTTTCCCGGATTGCGAGCAGCAGCGGCACCCCGCCCAGATACGGCACGCCGATCCGCGCCGCCTCATCGCGCGCCCCGCCATGGCCGAAAATCTCACTGCGGTGATTGCAATTCGGGCAGGAAAAATAAGACATGTTTTCCACAATCCCCAGCACCGGCACCTTCAACTGCTCGAACATTTTGACCCCGCGCCTGGCATCCAGCAGCGCGATATCCTGCGGCGTCGATACCACCACCGCGCCGCGCAATTTGGTCTTCTGCGCCAGGCTCAACTGGGTATCGCCGGTCCCCGGCGGCAGATCCACCACCAGCACGTCCAGTGCCCCCCAAGCCACCTGCGTCATCAGCTGGTTCAACGCCCCGGTCACCATCGGCCCGCGCCAGATCATCGCGGTTTCCTCGGCCACCAGAAAACCGATCGACATGCAGCTCACGCCCCAGGCATGCAGCGGCTGGATCAACCCGTCCTTCACCTCAGGCTTCTCGCTGAGCCCCAGCATGCGCGGCAACGACGGCCCATAAATATCCGCATCCAGCAGCCCGACCCGCAAGCCCCCCTGTGCCAGCGCCACCGCCAGGTTGACCGCCACGGTAGATTTCCCGACGCCGCCCTTACCCGAAGCCACGGCGATAATGTTTTTTATGTCCACCAGCGCCGGCGCTGCCGGCTTGGCGGCAGCCCCAGGGCCCGCGGCGCGCGGGCCGGCTGCGGCCGGCGGCCCCGCCGCCGGCGGCCCCGCCCGATGCGCGGTAAACACAACGGCAGCGTTCTTAACCCCCGGAACAGCAGCCAGCACTGCCTCCATCTTGGTCCGCACCGGCTCCAGCGCCTCGGCATCCTCGCGGCGGATCGCCAGCGTCACATGCACCAGCCCGTCATGGGCGTGCACGCCCTCCAGCATTTTGCCCAAATTGAATGGCGCCAAAGCCGCCCGAATATCATCTTCCATCATGGCGATTCCCTACCACCCCAATTGGACTTGCACTATCTCGCACTGCAACGCAGATTTGCCGGATGAGAATTGCCATCCTCGCCCACCACGCGATCCTCCTCTCCGGCCTGTTCGCCGCCGGTCTGGCGCAAGCCGCCATACCGGTGTCGCCGGACCTGGCCGCCCTTGCCGCCCGCTGCCTGCCCTCGGTCGTCAGCGTCGCCAGCACCGACCCGATGAACAGCCTCAATACCGACAGCCCCGGCGATGACGGCGCCCGGGCCCGCGGCGGCCTGCGCCCCACGCCGATCAAGGACATCAAGACCGCCGGCACCGTCATCCCGCCGCCGAAAGCCGAGGAAGCGCTAGGCTCCGGCTTCATCATCGATCCCACCGGCTATATCGTCACCAACAACCATGTCATTGACGGCGCCACCAGCGTCACCGTCACCCTGAACGACGGCACCATCCTGCCGGCCAGCATCATCGGCCAGGACAAGCGCGGCGACCTCGCGGTCCTGAAAGTGAACGCCGGCCATCCGCTCCCCGCCGTGCAATTCGGCGACAGCTCCAAACTGCGCGTCGGCGACTGGGTGCTCGCCATCGGCAATCCCTACGGGCTGGACGAAAGCTCATCGGCCGGCATCGTCAGCGCCTTGCACCGCGATATCGGCGAAAACAAATACGACGATTTCATCCAGACCGACGCCACCATCAACCGCGGCAATTCCGGCGGCCCGCTCTTCGACCTCGCCGGCCATGTCGTGGGCATCAACTCGGCCATCTACTCCCCCTCCGGCGGCTCCGTCGGCATCGGCTTCGCCATCCCCTCGGCGATGGTCCAACCGGTCACGCAATCGCTTAAAACGACCGGCGCGGTCAAACGCGGCTGGCTT
>JAMFSE010000089.1 GCA_026225115.1 Rhodovastum atsumiense | reverse complement strand
GCAACGCCATCTCCTTCAGCCCGGAAAACGGCCATATCTGGCTGCGCGGCCGCGAGACCGGCGGCATCATCGAACTGGCCATCGAGGATGAGGGCCCAGGCATCCCGGACGGCAAACTCGACGATATCTTCGACCGTTTCTACTCCGAACGGCCGACCAGCGAACAATTCGGCAGCCATTCCGGCCTCGGCCTCTCGATCTCCCGGCAAATCGTCGAAGCCCACCAGGGACGCATCAGCGCGGAGAACCGCCGCGACCCCGAAGGCAACATCATCGGCGCCCGTTTCGTCATCCGGCTGCCTAAGGCGGCTTATTAGGAAACAAGCACTTCTTTTTCTGAAGAAAAAGAAGCAAAAGGACTTTTATGCTGGGACTGAGGTGGCGGCATCTGAACGCCCAATGGGAACGACAAAAATGAGTCTTGTTACGGTGATCGATCATCCGCTGGTTCAGCATAAGCTCACGCTGCTGCGTAAACGCGAAACCACCACCGGCGAATTCCGCAGGGTCTGCCGAGAGATCAGCCTGCTGCTTGGCTATGAAGTCCTGCGCGACCTGCCGTTGGAACCGATCGAAGTCGAAACACCGCTTGAGAAAATGACGGCCTACCGGATCCGGGGCAAGAAACTCTGTTTCATCTCCGTCCTGCGCGCCGGCGCCGGAATATTGGACGGCATTCTGGACCTCGTACCCTCCGCGCGCATCGGCTACATCGGATTGTACCGCGACCCGGTGACCAAAGAGCCGGTCGAATATTATTTCAAGGTGCCAGACCTGATCGAGTCCCGGCTTTGCATCGTCGTGGACCCGATGCTGGCAACCGGCCATTCCGCCGCCGCCGCCGTCAGCCGGCTACAAAAAGCCGGAGCAACGCAGGTAAAGCTCGTCTGTCTGCTGGCGGCGCCGGAAGGCATCGCGGCATTTCACGCGGTGCATCCCACCATCCCCATCTTCGCGGCCGCAATCGACCGCCAACTGGACGACCACGCGTATATACGGCCGGGACTTGGAGACGCCGGAGACCGATTGTTCGGAACAAAATAAGCGGCAATTCCGCTCATCCGCCCAATTGAGCTTACAAGCCCTCTTTGAAGCGTATGACGAGCACGTTAACCGCATCGGCAATACTGTTATTGGGCTGAATCCGGCATTGCGTGTCGAGCCCCAGGAACAGATCGTCAGCACTGGTTCCGACCAGATAATTGCTGGACGTCGCCATTTCCTGGCCGGAGAAATAGCCAAGCGCCCAGCTCTCAAGGTCATTCGCGGAAGACTGGTGGGTACGGGCCCACGTCCAGGAGCTGCAAGGCGTGTTTGCGCCAACGCCAAGGATCGGTATCGAAGCAGCCTCAGCCTGAACGCCGATGACCAGGAAAATCAAACAAAGAACCCAAAAAAACCGTCTTGGAACAGCAGCGTAAACTCGATTTTGCGTCTTCATCTGGCTGACCTTCCCATCAAGTCGACAAGTAAAAGGCTTCAGGCCGCACATAGCTGATCTGACCCAAATAATCGATGGGCTTTGCCGTGATGTGAAAATAATTCCGGCCTCAGCTCCGCGCGATCGACCTGGGCAGCCGGTGTCGTACCTGCCCCAGAAATCAATCAGCAATTGCTTGCCAAACCGGCCACTTAAAGATTAAACCGGAAAGGCAACAAAAAACGGGGTTTAAATGCCAAAAAACATCGTATTTTGCGCGGATGGGACAGATAACGGGCCGGGCATCGACTATGCGCTCCCGGCCGGTCTCCAGCGCAGTTGCTGCCGGATGAAACCAACGTATTCAAACTTTTCGTTCAATTGAACCGAGCCCCCCTGGTGGACGGCAACGCCCCGGAACAGGAGACGCAGGAGGTTGAGAGCGGGGCAATCATCCAATGGTCAAAATATCTTGATGGCGTTGGGATCGGCGACGGTCCAATCGTCAATCTGTTCGGTAGCGCCGTAGGTGTCGGCCTCGTTGCCAGGATTGTCCGGGGTTATACGTTTCTTTCGCGCGCATATGATCCTGGCGATAATATCTATCTCGTAGGGTTCAGCCGTGGCGCGTATACGGTGCGCGCTTTGGCCGGCATGATCCTGAAATACGGACTGCTCGACAAAACCGCCTATAATCTGAACGCGATACCCTATGGCAGCCCCGGCTATCCATCTGACCCCGAAGCCGCATACATGCTCGGAGCCGCAGTCTGGTATCAATACGCGGCGGCAACAGCCAGTGTCGGCAACTGGATCGCCAAGGTTGCGGGTCTCTTAAATAATTTACCGGCATTTTTCCGCGCACCCGCCGCGATCCACTACGTGCAGGTGCCCAGTATCCGAGCGATTGGCGTTTGGGACACCGTTGGTTCCTATCTGTTCGACGCATTGGCAACCAATGACGGCAGCAGGGCTCAGATCTTTCCCTTTGCCGATACGCAACTGAACCCGAGAGTTCTCAACGGCTATCAGGCGCTTTCGCTGGATGAGCTTCGAAATGTCTTTACGCCTATTTTTTGGGATAAGGCAGCCAACGTGTCGCAAACAGTCTTCGCGGGCGGCCACGCGAATGTCGGCGGCGGTTATTCAATGGCGACCGGCGAGGCGCAATTGTCAGATATTCCACTGGCATGGCTGACGGGTAAGTTGATCAGCGAAGGCTTGCGCGTGTTTCCGACGCAGGCGTTCCATACCTCGCCCAATCCGGTCGGAATCGGGCACCAGCAATGGCGGTATTCGCCTTGGACGAACGGGTTCTTTACCTTTGGACAGCGTAACTATCTGGGTCGTGCCGATATTCTGGTAGACCCCTCAATTTCAACCCGGATGGCAGCCTCCAGCGTCGTGTTCGATGCCGGTACCGGCGACCGATCGACGCCACTTCCTCCCGTAACGGGTCCGTACCGGCCCCGGAATATGCCGTAGCCCTGTGGAAACCGCGGAATACCCTGAAGCTCCAAGCAAATTACGGCAAAGCGGAATTCAAACTGGCCAACGCCACCTATTTTTGTAAGTTCCAGACAGCCAAAGCGCTTTCATAAGCCTCGTATGCGGCCGGATCGTATAAAGCGAAAACGACCTCCAAATCGGAAGTTTGTTTAATCTCATTGCTGATCGTGTCGATTGCAATTTTGGCCGCCTGATCCAGCGGATATCGGTAAACCCCACAGCTGATAGCGGGGAAAGCGATCGACTTCACATCATGTTCGGCGGCCAGTTCCATGCAACGCCGGTAACAGGATTCGAGTTTTGTTGCTTCGTCTCGCCCGCCGCCATTCCACACCGGGCCGACCGCATGAAAAACATAATGCGCGGATAATCGAAACCCGGGCGTGGCCTTGGCATCGCCGGTTTTGCAACCGTTCAGTTTCCGGCATACCTCCAAAAGCTCAGGCCCCGCTGCCCGATGGATCGCCCCGTCAACCCCGCCGCCGCCAAGGAGCGAGCTGTTCGCGGCGTTCACGATCGCGCCGACATCGAGCTTGGTTATATCCGCCTTGAGCAGCTTCATGATGCAAGCCTGTCTTAGCTACGCGGCACCGACCCGACATTCTGCGCAAACGGCGTAAACGGCTTGGGCGGCGTTGCATTGGGATTGTTGACGTTAAGGGCGATGGAAGCGCCGAGCGCGTTCGCCATGTCGGTGGGCACCAGGATCGTCACGCCGCGGTCCTTGTTCATGTCGTAAATCAGACCCATCTGGCGGATCTGCAGCGCCACCGGATTTTCCTGGTAGATTTGCGATGCGGCCGCGATCTGCTGGGCAATGGCGATCTCAGCACTGGCCAGCGTCACCCGCGCCTGTTTTTCCTTCTCGGCCTGCGCATTGCGGCTCATCGCGTCATTCAACTCGGGTGGGATTTTAACGTCGCGTATCTCGACCGCAATATCGCCGATGCCCCAGCCTTCGGATTTTCGGGTGATGTACTCACGCAATTTGGCATCCATCGCCTCGCGTTCGGAAAGAATATCGTTCAGCGTCGTCGCGCTGATGACTTCCCGCAACGACGTCTGCGCCACCTGCGCGATCATGCTCTGATAATCGGTAAGCTCGGTGGCGGCGCGTTTCACGTCGGAAACACGCCAGAACATGATGGAGTCCATGGTGACGGAAACGGCATCCGCGGTCAGCGTATCCTCGGCCGAAATACGGGTGCTCTGGCGGCGGGTATCGACGGTGGCGTAAACCGTCTCGAAGGCGGGGATAAGAAAATACAGCCCCGGCCCGCGAATGCCGGCGAACCGGCCAAGCCGCAGCACCACCGCCCGCTCCCATTCCGCGGCGGTCCGCAAGGTCAGCGCAAAAATAATCCCCAGCAGAATAAGCAGCCCGCCAATGACCGGCTGCCCAAACAGCTGCACCACGGCAGCACCCAAGGCGATAACGATGACGGCGATAACCAATACGGCACTGTTCATATTTTTGTTCCCTTGGCCTTTGCGCCTAGCCTACGCCTTGCGGGGCAAAATAGCACGCCGCGGGCGGCTGCTTCCGACTCGCATAACCGGTCTAGGATATGGGGATGAATATTCAGTTTGTAATGCTTGGCGTGACGGCGGCCGCCGCGGCTTTGGCCGCCGTGTTCGCAATTCTGGCCTGGCGCCGCGCGGCCGGCGGGGCGCAGATTTTCCGGCTGCTGCTTGAACAATCCCTGGCGGGCTCCCGGGCCGAGGCGGAAACCACCAGGGCGGTCCTGGCCGCCACCGAGGGTAGACTGCGCGAAGCCATTCAAAGCGGCACCACGGACGCGCTCTCCAAGGCCTTCGCGCAAATGAGCGCGGTCACCCAAAACGTGCAAACCACGCTGGATGGCCTCCGGCGCCAGGCCGCCGAGGAATCGCAAAAAACCGTGGCGGTTCTGGAAACCAGGCTGGCCGCGATTCAGAACTCGGTGAACGAAAAGCTGCACGAGGCGGTCGAGAAGCAAATGACCACCAGCTTCGCCCGCGTCCTTGAACAATTCGCCCAGGTCCAGCAGGCGATGGGCGAGGTACAATCCGCCGCCGCCCAGATCGGCGATCTGAAACGCATATTCGCCAATGTAAAGACCCGCGGCGGCTGGGGCGAAGCGCAGCTCGGCGCAATGCTGGAGCAGGTGCTGCCGCCCGGCTCGTTCGAGAAAAATTTTGTGCTGCGGGAAGACTCGAAGGAACGGGTGGATTTCGCAATCCGCATGCCCTCCCGCACGCCGCTCTGGCTGGCCGTCGATTCCAAATTCCCCACCGAGGATTACGAACGCCTGCTGAACGCCGCGGAAGCAGCCGATCTGGAAGCGGAACGGTTGGCGCGCGACGGGGTTGCGATTCGCGTGCGGCTGGAAGCCAAAAAAATTCGCGAAAAATATATCTGCCCGCCGGATACGGTGGATTTCGGCGTGATGTACCTGCCAAGCGACGGCCTGTTCGCGGAGGTCGCACGAATCCCTAATCTTATCGACGAAATCAGAGTCCGTGAAAAAGTAATCATCCTCGGCCCAACCCTGCTGCCCGCCTTGCTGCAAACCATCCACCTCGGCCACATCACGCTGGACCTCGAAAAACGCGCCGCGGAAATCGGCAAGCTGCTCGGCGCAACCCGAAACGAAATGACCAAAATGGACGACGTGCTTGGCAAACTCGCTGCCAACGCCTCCGCCATGACCAACAACATCGAAAAAGTTCGCATCCGAACCCGCGCGGTCAGCCGCGTATTGCGCACCGTGGAAATGGTAGAGAACAACACAGCGCAGGAACTATTGGGCATTGAAACTTCCGAGGAAGACGAAGCTATTTAAGGCCAAGCAGCCGCTTTTTTGAAAAAAAAGCGGCGCAAAAAACTTTTGTTGCTCTGGGGCATGGGCTCGATGCCGATAACGCCCCCTGGCCCAGAATAAAAGAAGTTTTTTGCTTCTTTTTTTCAAAAAAGAAGTGCTTTCCTTGCCTAATCTTCTCATGGGGGGCACAACGCGGCATGGTTCGAGGTTTTGTTCTGGCGATTCTGCTGTTGCTTGCCGGATGTGGCCACGATCTTTCGCCGCAGGATGTGAGCATTGCGGGGTTGGTGCCGCCGCTTGAGTTCAGCATGACGGATGTGAACACCGGCCAGCCGGTCACGGCGGCGGATTTTCGCGGCAAGGTGACGCTGCTTTATTTTGGCTACACCAACTGTCCGGATGTCTGTCCGGCGACGCTGTACAATGTCGACCGAATTTTACGGCGGCTGGGACCACTCGGCGCCCAGGCTAATCTCCTGTTCGTGACGGTTGATCCGGACCGGGACACGGCGTCCGCGCTGGCGCAATATGTCAGGCTGTTCGGGGCGAATATCACCGGGCTGCGCGGGTCGGCCGACCAGCTTTTCACATTGGCGCGCCGCTATCGGGTGGTGTTCTCCGTCACCAAGCCGAGCGGGACGGCGCCTTACGAGGTAACGCATTCGGCGGCGATTTATGTGTTCGATGCGAAGGGCCAGGCACAGTTTCTTATCGCCGGCATGGACACGGCGTCACCGGATATTCCCGGCATCACCGAGGATTTACGCAATGTGATCAACCACCAGGGTCCGGTTAGTTGGTGGAACTGGCTGGGGAATTTGTTGTCGGCAGACTAGACAGATAGGCGGCAACCGCCAGCGTTTCCGGCTTGCTCAAAGCCTGGGCAATAAATTGCATGGTTGCGTTTCCGCCCTGCCCGCTGGCGAACAGCGCCAGATAGGTTTCGATTGCGGTCGCCGGCAGCCCGGCCAGCTTTGGCGCGCCGGTCGCGCTGTTGCCCTCGGCGTTTTGTCCGTGACAGGCGGCACAGGGCAACGCGCCGTTGGTATTGCCATGCAGAAAAATTTGCCGGCCGTCCGGCGCGGCGGCCAGGGCGGTCGTTGGTAGAAGGCAAAGCGCCAGCGCCAGCCGCCTCATGGTGCGGTCTGTGCGCCGTAAACCGGCAGGGTCGCGGCGAGCGTTGAGCCGTCCTGGAACGTCAGCGTGACCGGCAGTGCTTCGCCGATTTTCATTTTCGGCTGCATGCACATCAGGTGATAGCCGCCGGGTGCGAAGGTAATGCTGCCCTTTGCCGGGATGGAGATGGTTTGCATATCCATCATCATCGCCATGCCGCTGTCATCCTGGCTCTTATGCAGCATCAGCATGCCGCAGCCGGGCGATACGGCCGCCGTCAGCACCGCATCGGCATTCCCGGAATTATGCAGGGTCATGTAGCCGGCGGCGGGCAGGCTGGGCAGCAAATAGCGCATCCAGGGTTTTGTAACCGTAACGGCGGGGTTTGCCGCCTGGCCCGGCAGCGGCAGCATTGCAAGCGCGCCCACAACGGACAGCGTCAAAACCTTGTGCCGCACGATCATCCTCCATCCTTCACCATGAACCTCTTACGCCCAGCATTGCCCACCCGGAAGGTTGATCGCCAGAATTCCTGCCACGCATAGTTGGTGGTTGCGCCAATGCCCCGGCCGGCGCAGAAATACCGGCATGGAACAAGCCCGCTTTGCTGACACCGCGCGCGCTACCCGGCACATGTTCATCCGCGATCTGGAGCTTGACGCTTCCATCGGCGTGCATCTGCATGAACATCAGGCGCGCCAGCGGGTGCGGATCAACATCGATCTGGCGATAACCGACGAGGGTGTTTCGGGCAATCTTTCACGCCCCGCGGTGGGTCATGACGACCTGGCGCGGGTTGTGGATTACGAGACAATCGTCAATCGGGCGCGTGACCTGGTAGCTACCGGCCATGTGCAGCTTGTGGAAACCCTGGCCGAGCGCCTAGCCGACGCATGCCTCACGGACCCGCGTATCCGCATCATCCGCGTGCGGGTTGAAAAGCTGGATGTCTTCGCAGACGCAGCATCCGCGGGGGTTGAGGTCGAGCGGCGCAATAGCTAGTTGTCCACTCCTGAAAAAACCAATGCACCCAATGGGTTCCGGCTCATAATATAACAAATTTATGACGCGAATTTTAATTTCATATCTAACAATATCAATATGTTAACTCTTAGGCACCGAAATTTGGGTTCCCAGAAGGCCTTTGGCAGACCTGCTGCCCTAACCTCGCCAATTTCCCGTACTCCACAAACTTATCCACAGGCTTGTACCCGATGAATCGGGATAACATCGGCGCCCCGGCGGGCGTCTCCGTGATTGAGACGGCGCTGGAGACGATGCCAGCAAACCCCGGCGTCTACCGCATGCTGGATGCCAAGGGCGACGCGCTTTACGTTGGCAAGGCCCGCAACCTTAAGAAGCGGGTTACCTCGTACACCTTGCTGAGCCGCCTGTCCGAGCGTTTGCGCCGGATGGTGAACGACACCGTCAGCATGGAAATTCTCACCACCCATACCGAGGCTGAAGCCTTGCTGCTGGAAGCCAATTTGATCAAGCGGTTGAAGCCGCGATTCAATATTCTGCTCCGCGACGACAAATCCTATCCCTGGCTGATGATCACCGAGGATCATCCCTACCCGCAGATTGCCAAGCATCGCGGCGCGCAGACCCGCAAAGCCAGCTATTGGGGCCCGTTTGCCTCGGTCTGGTCCGTCAACCAGACGGTGCAGGCGATCCAGCGGGTATTCTTGATTCGCACCTGCGCCGACACCGTTTTCGTCAACCGTACCCGCCCTTGCCTGCTGTTTCAGATCAAACGCTGCTCCGCGCCCTGCGTCGGCCGGGTGACGGATGCGGAATATGCGACGCTCGTTGGGCAGGCGAAATCATTCCTGTCAGGAAAATCCGGCTCGGTGCAGAAGGACCTGGCGGCCGAAATGGCGGCCGCATCCGAAGGCATGGAATTCGAGCGCGCCGCGGCACTCCGCGATCGTCTGCGCGGCCTCGCCTATATCCAGGGCGGCGACGTCATCAACCCCGCCAGCCTCACCGATGCCGATGTTATTGCACTGCATCAGGAAGCCGGAATGAGCTGCGTGCAGGTTTTCTTCATCCGCGGCGGCCGCAATAACGGCAATCGCAGCTTCTTTCCGGTGCACAGCAAAGGCGAGGACGCAGCCGAGGTGATGAGCGCCTTCATCGCGCAATTCTACGATGACAAGCCGGCGCCCCCCTGCATTCTGCTGAGCCACGCGCCGGAAGAGCAAAACCTGCTGGCGGAAGCGCTGACCCTGAACGCCAAACGCAAAATTACCCTGCTGGTGCCCGCCCGCGGCGAGAAGCGTGACGTGGTGCTGCACGCCCAGACCAATGCGCGCGAGGCGCTGGAGCGCAAGCTCGCCGAGACCGCGGGCCAGGGAAAACTGCTGGCGGCAACAGGCACACTCTTCAACCTGCCGGACACGCCTGCGCGCATCGAAATCTACGACAACTCCCACATCATGGGCACCTCCGCCTATGGGGTGATGGTGGTGGCCGGCGCCGAGGGGCTGACCAAATCCGCCTACCGCAAATTCGCAATCAAGGGGCCGATGGCGCCCGGGGATGATTTCGCGATGATGCGCGAAGTGTTGCTGCGGCGGTTTTCACGCGCGCTGACGGAAGACCCGGATCGCGCTGGCGATAGCTGGCCGGATCTGGTGTTGATCGACGGCGGCGCCGGACAGCTGAGTGCCGCAACCGCGGTGATGGCGGAACTCGGACTGTCGGACATCGCGCTGGTGGCGATTGCCAAAGGTCCGGACCGCGATGCCGGACGGGAATGGTTTTTTTCCGCCGGCTTTGAGCCCTTCCAGCTGCCGCCGCGGGACCCGGTGTTATATTTTCTGCAGCGCCTGCGCGATGAAGCCCATCGCTTCGCCATCACCACCCATCGCAACCGCCGCAGCAAAAAAATCACCATCAGCGAGCTCGATGAGGTTCCCGGGATCGGCGCTGCCCGCAAGCGCGCGCTGCTCATGCATTTCGGCTCAGCACGCGGCGTCAAGGCAGCGGGCTTGAAGGAACTGGAGTCGGTGAGCGGGATAAACCAGGCAACGGCCCGGCAGATTTACGCGCATTTCCATCCCGGTGTGCGAATGGTGGAAAAGGCATAACGATCAGAGGAGCGCCAGATGGGGACGCGGCTATATCGATACGGGATTATCATCATGCTGGCCGCCGCTGCACCGGGAATTGCAAAGGCGGACTGCTATGACAGTCCGGTCCAGGATGACCTCAACGCCTGCGCCAGTGCCGATTTCAAAAAGGCCGATACCGAACTGAACGCTGCCTACGCCGTTGTGCATGCGCGCCTCTCCAAAGCCGGCCAGAAGCGCCTGCGAGACGCCGAACGCGCCTGGATTTCATACCGGGACGCGGAGTGCATGTTCCGCTCAAGCGGCGATGACGGCGGCTCGGCGGCAGTCATGGTCGACCTGCAATGTCAGGCGGAATTGATCTATCAACGCGCCAAATACCTGGAGACGGTCAAAACCTGCGAGGATGGTGACCTCTCCTGTCCCCGGTAAGTTGCGGGACACATTCCGTGCCCGGTTCCGTGCAGTAGTATCGGTGCGTCACCATCTCCTGTAGTGAAGTCGAGTTTTTTGGAGCGATAAGATGGTGGAAGCACGGTATGCGGGACTGGAACAACTGGGACACGAGGTTCAGGCGCCGGCCTCGCCAGAGGCCGCGCGGCTAGAACGCGTGCCGGCGGAAATCCAGGGCATCGCGCCATTAATACGCTTCACCTGCCCTGAGTTCACCTCGCTCTGCCCGATTACCGGGCAGCCGGATTTCGCCCATTTCGTGATCGACTATATTCCGGGCGACTGGCTGGTCGAAAGCAAGTCCGTGAAATTATTCCTGCACAGCTTCCGCAACCACGGCATTTTTCATGAGGCCTGCACGATGATGATCGCGGCCCGGCTGGTCGAAACGCTGGCGCCCCAATGGCTCCGGGTCGGCGGCTACTGGTATCCCCGCGGCGGCATCCCGATTGACGTGTTCTGGCAAACCGGAGCCCCGCCGGCGGGCGCCTGGATTCCCGACCAGGGCGTCGCCGCGTTCCGCGGCCGCGGCTAGAAGCTGTTGGAGCGCGACCATGCCAGTTACTGAAAACAATCAGCGCCTGAGGCGACTGGCTTCCAATACCAGCTTCATCCTGGCCTTGAGCCTGGTCGGCGTTAAAGTTGTCGCCTGGGCGCTCACCGGGTCGATGGCGTTGCTCGCCGCTGCGGTTGACGGGGTACTCGACGTCTGCACCTCCCTGGTCACCCTCGTCGGCGTCCGGTTTGCAGAGCGGCCGGAAGACCATAACCACCGCTTTGGGCATGGCAAGGGTGAGACGCTCGCCGCCTTTCTGCAGGCGCTTCTGCTCGCCGGTGCCGGCTGCGTGCTGGTGTATCACGCGGTCGAGCAGTTCTTTCACCCCAAAGCCTTGGCCGCCCTGAAAGCAGGCCTGCTGCTGACGGCGGGCAGTCTGGCCGCTGTGGGCGGCCTGGTGGCGCTGCAGAGCTGGGTCATCCGCCGCACGCAATCGACCGCCATTATCGCGGACCGCCAACATTATGTCGCCGATATCATCGTTAACATCGGAGTCCTGTTCTCGCTCGGGTCGACCTGGCTGACCGGCTGGCAGCGCGTTGATCCCATCGTTGGTCTCGGCCTTTCCGTTTACATGATCGGCTGCGCCTGGGTAATGGTGCGTGATGCGCTCCAGGCGTTGCTCGACGAGGAATTATCTGTCTCCGAGCGCGCCGGTATCGAGCGGACCGTCCGCGAATGCCCTGGCGTGGTGAACCTGCATGATTTGCGAACGCGAAACGCCGGCGACAGGAAGTTCATTGAATTTCATCTTGAAGTCGATGGCGAGCTAACCGTCCGAGCGGGGCACGATATTTGTGAGCGCGCCGCAGATTCGGTTCGCGCCTTGTTTGGAAGCAACACGGAAGTCCTCGTTCATGCAGAGCCGGCAGGCATAGATGACGAGCGGTTAGACCTGCGCATCGAGCGGCCGGCGGAGTTGTAAGAGGGTTCGAAGTGCGAACAGCTTCCTGCGCCCCTAAAACAGCTCCAGCTCGCCAAAATCCTGTGCGGCGTCGGCGATAACCGCAACGCCGCTCAAGCGGTCGGCCAGATCGCCCAGGCTGACCGAGCTGGCGGCTTCGTCAGCGTCCACCTCCCAGACCGTGGGGATCAGCGGGTTCAGGATGGTGAGAAACCCGGACATGCCGAACAGCCGCTGGGTCAAAAGATCGAGCACCTGCGCATCGTGATGGCATTTAGGATCAAGTGCCGCATGCGCCAAAACACTGCTGAGCGTGGTCTGCGCGCGTTCAGCAAGCCGGCCAAGGTCGAGCAATTCCGCCTCGACCGCCAGCATCAGATCGGCGACCCGCATTTTTTGCGGGTCGTGTGTCGCTGCATCCGCGCTCACGACTTCACCGCCCATTTCAAAACAATTCCAGACTGCCGGAGGCCGGCAGGGCCACCGGAGCGATGCGGCTTTCCGCATTGAAGATCGCGTCTTCACCCGTGCCGAATTCGATTTGCTGGGCCCGGCCGGTGGTCGGCCAGAACTGGATACGCCGGCCACGGTCACCCCGCAGGCTGCCGCCGACGACGCTGATCCCCTCCTCGCGCAGAAAACGCTCGGCAAACGCCGCATTGGCATCACCGACATCGGTCAGCCCTTTCAGCATTCTGGCGCCGCCGAATAATTTGGCACGCAGGCGGTGGCGCTGCGCGCCTTCGCGCAACAACCCGTTGACGAGCAGTTCCATCGAATAGGCGCCATAGCGCATCGCGCCGCCGCCCTGGCCAAGGTCGGTGCCGGGACGGTCGCCCGGCAGCAGAAAATGATTCATGCCGCCAAGCGCTGCTACCGGATCGTACAAACAGGCCGCGACGCATGAGCCGAGAATCGTCGTCAGCATCACGTCCGGGTCGTTGGCGACATGATGCTCGCCCTGCACAATATTGATCTTCCGCCTTCGTGCGGGGCTGGTGACGGTATTGCTCATTTCAAGGCACCAAGCACAGCCTCGATCTTTTGCTTCAACGTCGCCATCGTAAACGGTTTGATGAGATAATTGTTCACGCCGTGCTCCTTGGCGCTCATCACCAATTCCTTATCGGCACTCCCCGTCAGCATGATGAAGGCGAGATTGGCGGTCGGCGGGTAACCGCGTACTGCGCGCAACAGGCTGAGCCCGGAGAGCTTCGGCATATTATAATCCGATATAATCAGATTGATCGGCATATTGCGCGGCGCCAGCAATAATTTCAGCGCCTCCTCGCCATCACTGGCTTCCAGAATGCCGCCGACGCCCAGAAGCTGAAGATGCATGCGGGCCATGCTGCGAATGGTCTGCTGGTCATCGACGATCATTACGACGAGCGAATCTGCATTTGGCATCAGGCTCTCTCTTTAGGTTGCACGCTGGTATGCTGCAGAATCCGGTCTGCTATTTTTTCCAACCCAAGCTGCTGCCCCACGGCGCCGGCCTCGAAGGCGGCTTTCGGCATGCCGTATACCACGCAGCTGTTTTCATCCTGACCCAGCGTCGTGGCGCCCGCCTTGCGCATGGCAAGCAGGCCTTGCGCTCCATCGCGCCCCATACCGGTGAGGATCACGCCCAGCGACTTTGCCCCCGTCACGCGCGCCATCGATTTGAACAGCACGTCGACCGATGGCCGATGGCCGTTTACTTTCTCCGCATCGGTCAGCCGGCAGCGCAACCCGCCCTGGCGGACGAGTTCGAGATGGGCGTTTCCTGGTGCAAGATAGACATGACCGGGCAGAATCTCCGCGTCGTCACTTGCCTCGGCAATCTCCGGTGCGCATTGCCGGTTCAGCCGGTCGGCAAAGCGAGTCGTAAAAGCCGGAGGCATATGCTGGGTGATCAGCGTCGGCGGACAATTGGCCGGAAAGCGCGAGAGGATCGTCAGCAGCGCCTCGACGCCGCCGGTGGAAGAGCCGATAGCCACCAGCCGGTCACCTGGGGCAAAGCCGCCAACCTCCGGCTTGACCGACACAACATTGGCACGCACACGCGATTTTGCCGCCATCCGCACCTTTTCGGCGAGCAATTCGAAGCCGTCATTATCGAAGGACTTCCCAATACAGTCGACGGCGCCGATTTCGAGCGCGCGCAGATTCGCTTCGGCCCCTTCATGCGTCAGCGTCGAGACCATGATGACCGGTGTTGGCCGCAGCCGCATGATTTTCTCGAGAAAATCCAGCCCGTTCATATTCGGCATCTCGATGTCCAGCGTGACGACATCCGGGTTGAGATCCTTGATCGCCTGCCGCGCCTCGATCGGATCGCAGGCCTGTCCGATGACGATGATCTCCGGGTCGCGCTGCAGCGTGGCCGTGATCAGCCCACGCATCGTGGCGCTGTCATCCACAACCAGCACCCGGATCATGCCGGCACCGTCATGCTGCTCTTGTGCCGGTAGGTGGTGATACCGTCGCTGCGCAGCAATTGCTCCGCCTTCCCGCCGAGCCGTTCTGAATGCCCGATATACAGCGCCGCTTTTGCATCCATGACGCGGACCATGCGATCCCATATTTTTGTTTTAGTGGGATCGTCAAAATAGATCACGACGTTGCGGCAAAATATCGCGTGGAATTTTCCTTGCATCGGCCAATCGCCAATCAGGTTAAGTTTGCGGAAGGTAACCAACCGGCGCAGCTCCTCGCCGGCGGCAAAAAACCCGGGCTGGTCTTTCGCCGGCGCAAACCAGCGCCGGCCAAGCTCGGCGGGAATATCCGCCATCAGCGCGGCATCGTAAATTCCGGCCTCGCCGAAAGCGAGCATGTTCGGATCGATATCCGTTGCCAGGATTTTGACGTCGTATTTCGCCGCGTCCGGCAATAGCGACAGCACCGTCAGCGCCATAGAATACGGCTCCTGGCCGCTGGAGCAAGCCGCCGACCAGAAGCGGATTTTACCGCCTTGCTTGGCCTGTTCGATCAGCGGCGGCAAAATCGTTTTTTTCAAATGCTCGAAATGATGCGATTCGCGGAAAAATCGCGTCACATTGGTGGTTAACGCCGCGATCATCGCGTCGCGCTCGCCGGCGCCATCCTCGCTCTCGATAAAGGCGCAATATTCCGAGAAATTTTTCAGCCGCAACAGCCGCAGACGTTTCGCGAGCCGCGAATAGACCAGATTGTTCTTGCTTTCATCCAGCAGAACGCCAGTCTCCGCATGCATGATCGCGCTGATCTGCCGGAAGTCTCCGGCCGACAAATGAAACTCGCCGGTTACCTCGGTTTGTGCAACTTCCGTCACGCCGCCAGCACTTCTTCGGTCTGCAACACATTGGCAAGCGAGATGAGGCTGATCATCCGGCTATCGATCGGCAGCAAGCCCTGCACGAATTCCTTCACCAGCTCCGAGGCGATATCAGGCGTCGGCTGAATGGATTCGTCGTTAATGGTGAGAATATCCGAGACCGCATCCACCAGCAGCCCAACCTGCTGGTGGTTGATCTGCGTGACGATCACCACATGGCGGGCCGTCGGCTCGGTGGATGGCAGGCCGAGGCGCATCGCGAAATCCACAATGGGCAGCACCGCCCCGCGCAGATTAATGACGCCGCGGACATAGCGCGGCGCCTGCGGCAAAACGGTCGCTTCAGTCCAACCGCGAATTTCACATACCGCCATGATATTGACGCAGAATTCTTGTGCGCCAACGCGAAAGGCGATCAATTCATGCGTGATGGCATCAGCATTTTTTACTTCAGACATAAATCAACTCACTTCCGCAAGGGTTCGCTCTGGTGCCGGCGCATCCGGCATGGGGGTCTCGCCGATCGCGCAATTGGCCCGGTTGACCATCACATCGACGTCCAGGATCAGCGCCACCCGGCCGTCGCCCATCACGGTCGCACCCGCGATGCCCGGCACCGCCCGGTAGTTTGCTTCCAGGCTTTTGATGACAACCTGACGCTGGCCGAGAATTGCGTCGACCAGCAGCACCGATCGCTCCCCGCCCTCGCCTTCCACCAGGACCGCCACGCCGTCATTCTGCAGGGGTTGCGAGCGGAAGCCCAGCACGGCGCCGACATCGGCCAGCGGCACGTAGCTGCCGCGCATGAAGATCAGCTTCAGATCCCGCCCCAACGCATGCATCGACGCCGCGCGCGGCTGCAGGGTTTCCAATATGGCGCCGAGCGGGATAATCAGCGTATGGCCGGCGGCGGTCACCACCATGCCGTCCAGCAC
The DNA here is from genome assembly GCA_026225115.1 of Rhodovastum atsumiense. Lineage (GTDB taxonomy): Bacteria > Pseudomonadota > Alphaproteobacteria > Acetobacterales > Acetobacteraceae > Acidocella > Acidocella atsumiense_A. The sequence continues at coordinate 12,570 of JAMFSE010000089.1, read as the reverse complement.
CGCCAGGGTCAGCGGCAGGCTGAGTGTGAAGGTCGAGCCAAGCCCGGGCTTTGAGGCGATGACGATACGCCCGCCCAGCGCCTGCACTGAGCGCCGCACCACATCCATGCCGACGCCGCGCCCCGAAATATCCGAAATCGCATCGGCGGTCGAAAATCCGGGAAGGAAAATCAGGTTGTCGGTCTCCTCGTCGCTCAGCTGCGCATCGGCCGCAATCAGCCCGTTCTGAATGGCCTTGTCCCGCACCCTGGCGCGATTGATGCCGCCGCCGTCGTCCGCCACCTCAATCACGATGCGCCCGGAGCGGTGCAGCGCGTGCAGCCGCACCGTGCCCTCTGCCGGTTTGCCGGCGGCAAGGCGCTGTTCGGACGATTCCAGCCCATGATCGATCGCGTTGCGGATCATATGCGTCAGCGGGTCAGCCAGGCGCTCAATCACGGTCTTATCGACCTCGGTCCCCTCACCTTCGGTCAGCAGCCGCACCTGCTTGCCGGTTTGTGCCGCCACCTGCCGCACCAGCCGCGGCATGCGCTGAAACACCGAGCGCACGGGCTGGGCACGGATTGCCATCACCCCGTCCTGGATTTCATGCGTCAGCCGTTCCAGCTCCTCAAGCGCGATGCCGACGGCCGAGGCACGGGTCAGCCCCGCTTCAATCGAGCGCTGGTACAACATGGCCTCGGTGATCACCAATTCGCCAACCAGATCGATCAGCCGGTCGACCCGGTCGAGGTCAACCCGGATCGTCGCCCCAATAGCCGGCTCGCCGCCTGCCGGCGCATCGGCAGGGAAAGGCGGCGGTGCCGCTTGGATGGCTGGAGGTGCCGCCTGACGCTGTGCCGACTGACGCGGCGCCGGCGGTTGCTCCTCCTGCCGTAACGCCTCCTGCGCCTTGCCGATCAACGCCATCACATCAAATTCCGGCGCGGCCACGGCCGCGCTCGCCGGCGCCCCATCCGCTGCCTTGGAGGCTGCCTCGGAGGCCGCTTCGGAAATTTCCAGTTCGCATTCGTCTTCGACGAAGTCGAATACATCGCGGATTGCGCTTTCCTCGCAATTGGCAATCAGGCTGATTGTCCAGGTTAAGTACGCGGCCTCGGAATCGAGGTCGGAGAGGTCCGGCAAAGCTGTGCGGTCCACCTCGACGGTCATCTCGCCGAGCCGGCCAACTTCGCGCAGCAATAGCCCGGCCTCATTACCTTTGGCGTAGAGCTCGGCACGTGGTTTGAAGCGGATTTTCCAAAGTCGCGCCGCAGGGGCCTCCGGCGCGACGGCCACAGGCTCAAAGTCGAAATCATCCATCTCGGCCGCGGCATCCGGCAACACTGGAACCAGGATTTATGAGCGCCGCCAGCTCCGCCGCCAGCGCCTTGACGCGTTCCGCATCGGAAGTGCCGCCGTCGCGCGCCACCCGCACCAGGTCGGAAAGCGCATCCGCCGCGCGCAGCATGATTTGCAACATGGCAGGCGCTGCCTGCAGACGTCCGGCCCTTACCCCGTCCAGCGTGGTCTCGAACACATGCGCAAACCGCACCAGCTCATCCAGCGCGAAAGCACCGGCGCCCCCTTTGATGGAGTGGACCGCCCGGAACACGGCATTCACCGTCTCGGCATCGGCCGCACCGCTCTCCATAGCCATCAACCCGGACTCAAGCTCGCCAAGCTGCTCCTCGCATTCGACGAAAAATGTCGCCCGAATGGCCGCCATGGGGTCCAAAGCCATCGCCGCGGCCTTAGCTGGCGACGCGGCGGATGGCATCCACCAGCTTAACGGGGTCGAAAGGCTTTACAATCCAACCGGTGGCGCCCGCGGCCTTGGCCCGGCTTTTCTTCTCCGCATCCACCTCGGTCGTCAGCACCAGCATCGGTGTCGAGCGCTTGCTTTCGTCCTTGCGCACGGCTTCGATGAATCCAAAACCGTCCATCCTCGGCATATTGATGTCGGTAACGATGACATCCGGCGTCTCTCCCGCCAGAACCTCCAACCCATGCAAGCCATCTTCCGCCTGAACGACGCGAAAACCGGCATTTTCCAGCGACAGCCGCAGCATGTCCCGCATCGTCCTGGAATCATCAACCGTCAGTATCGTTTTAATCATGCAACGGATTCTTCCTGAAATAATAAATCGGATGAAACGCCAAACAATTCCAATGCCGTTCGGAATTCCGCCGAAGCCGACTCAAATCGCATAACCTGCTGATCTTCGCGCCAGCTTGCCGCGGCCGACAGCAGCACCTGTAGACATTGACCGCCCAGCCGCTGCACCTCACCGGCGCCGATCGTGATATCCGCGCCGCGCCGCGCCATCAACGCCGATGCCAGTGGCGCCGCCGCCTTCAGGTCGAGGATTGCGGGCAGTTGCAGCGGCTCACCGCTTTCAAGCTCTAAGTCCGAAACGGTTTCCACAGTCTAGCAAATCCTCTGAACGAACGGACGCAGTGTTCCGACTCTAAAGGACCTAGTGTTAAAATAGATTTAACAAGCGAAGACAAAGAAGAAGCACTTCTTTTTGTGAACAAAAGCAGCAAAAAAAACTTTATTAATTTAGGCCACAGGCGCTAAAACATCCCGGCACCGGAAAAATAAAAGTTTTGGGTCGCCTTTTTCAGAACAGCGACTTCTTCGGTTAATCTTTTGCTAGGCTTTCCACCCCATGCGCTTCAACCAGCGCCAATAGGCCTTCGATGATCTGCGCGGGCGCCGGCGGACAGCCGGAGATCAATAAATCCACCGGCAAAATCGACTCAGCGCCGCCGGTAATCGCCGGCGATCCCTTGAATACGCCGCCGTCCACCGCGCAATCGCCGATTGCGATGACCAGCACCGGGTCGGGCATCGCCTCGCGCGCCTGGCGTACCGCCTCGGCCATGTTGCGGGCGGCAACCCCGGTGATCAGCAATATGTCCGCATGCCGTGGACTGGCGGTGAAGCTGAGGCCGTATTGGGTCAGGTCGTAAATCATGTTCTGGATGGCCCGCAGTTCCAGTTCGCAGCCATTGCAACTGCCGGCGGCGACGTGGCGAATGGCCAGGCTGCGCCCCAGCCGGTGCTGGCCGGCTTGCTGCAGCCTGGCCGCCATCGCCGCCGCCATCGCCGGTTCCGCAGCTTGCGCCGCCGGTGGCCGCATCAGCAAATGCCTGGCCAGAGTCGCCCACACCATTATAAATCCACCCCGGAATAGGACGCGTTAATCGATTTATTGACCAGCGGAAAATCCGCAACAATGCCGGTGGCGGCGGCGTGTTCCAGCAGCGGCCAATGTAGCGTGCTGGCATCGGCGATGAAAATATCCGTGATCATGCCGGCCTCCAGTGTGAGCCAATGCCAGACCGGCCCGCGAAAACTCTCGGCAACACCCAGGCCCATGCCGGATCCGGAAGGCGGCGCCGCGGCAATTTGCCCCTCCGGCATTTGCGCGAGACTCTGGCGTATGAGCCGGTTGCTTTCAATCAACTCGGCGAGGCGGATGCGAATTCTGGCGGCAACGTCGCCGTCCGTCTCGATCGGAACGGCAACTTCCAGCGCATCATACGGCGCGTAGCCGGGGCTTTTTCGCGCGTCGTTAGCGCGCCCTGATGCCCGGCCGACAAAGCCGCCGGCAGCGTATTGCTCGGCCAAAGCATGCGGAATGATTCCCGTTCCCACCAACCGGTCCTGCAGGCTGGCGTAATCCTCGAATATTCGCGTCAGCGCCGGCAGCTCCGTTTCCAGCGCGTCCAGCGCCCGCAATATCTCATCCGCCCCGGCAGTCTTGATATCGCCGGCGACGCCGCCGGGGATCACGTTATCCATCATCAGCCGGTGCCCAAACGCGGCATAGGCGGCATTGCAAAAATTCTCCCGGTGCCGGGCCATACGCGCATCAAGAAAGGCAAATCCGGCGTCGCCGGCAATCGCACCGATGTCTCCGGCATGGTTGGCGATGCGCTCGATCTCCGCCATCACGGCGCGCAGATAGGCCGCGCGCGGGGGCACCGGCAGCTCAAGCGCCGCTTCGGCCGCGCGCGCGAAAGCAATGCCGTGCGCCACCGTGGCGTCGCCGGAGATCCGGGCAGCGAACCGCGCCGCCAGCCGCGGCGACTTGCCGCGCATCAACGCCAATGTGCCCTTGTGAGAATAGCCCAGCCGGGCCTGCAAACTTAAGACCCGCTCGCCATGAACCGAGAACCGGAAATGACCCGGTTCGATGATGCCGGCATGAATGGGTCCCACCGCAATCTGATGCACCTCCTCACCCGGCGGCACCGAAAATTCCGGCCAAGGCGCGCTGCCGTCGGGGGCGCGAAAATGCTCGATGGCGGTGCGCGCCGGGCTCAGACCATGCGCGGTATGGCCGTTTAGATCCCGCGCCAGACGCTCGAACCAATCGGCGCCGGGGTAACGCGGCGAAAGCGCCGGGTAACCGCCGTCCAGCACTGCCGTGCTGAACAGACCCTTATCGAATAAAGCATAGGCCTGGCCTGCACTGGTCCATAATGCCACGAACTCGCCGGAGAGGTTCCGCCATTCCGATTCTGAGCATTTCACCGGCGTCATTGCAGCGCTCCGGCAATGCTGGAGAGCATGCGCACCAGCCCCAGCGGCATCGCGAAAGCCAATACCAGCACCAGCAATAAATGCACACCGACGGTGCAGATACCCGCACCCGCCTTAACCGGGACGGCTGCGGGCGGTGGCGGATTAAAAATTAACGGGCCGATCAGGCGGATAATCGCAATGGCGCACACCACCAGCCCAATTCCCAGCGGCAGCGACAGCAGCGGCTGGCGCTGGATGGTCTGGCTGACGATCAAAAACTCGCTGCTAAACAATCCGGAAGGCGGCAGCCCAGTCAAGGCGAAAACGCAAGCGCCCAGCATCCATGCCAAAGGCTTGCTGGTCGCCAGCATGCCGCGCAAATGACTGAACGCAAAATTGCCCGGCGACGCTCTCCCGCGCGATGCGGCGGCCCGCGTGAGTGCCTGAAACAGCGCCGATTTGATCAGCGTGTGCAGCAGCATATGCAGCAGTCCGGCGAAGATCGCCGCGGCGCCGCCGATACCGAATGCGAAGGCGGCGATGCCGGTATGCTCGATCGAGGAAAATCCGAAAAACCGCCTTGCATCCCGCCGTCCCCACAGGCTGAAGGCGGTCAATAACAGCGAGGCCAGACCCAGGCTGAGCAAAAACGGACCCGGCCGCACGGCGCCGCCGCCGGCGGAAAAATTCGCCTGCATCAGATGCGCAAATCGCAATACCGCAATCAACGCCACGTTCAAAAGCAATCCGCTCAGCATCGTGGTCAACGGCGCCGGCCCCTCGGCATAGGCATCCGGCAACCAGCCATGCAGCGGCACCAGCGCCGCCTTGGTGCCATAACCGAACAGCAGAAACACAAAAGCCAGCGTCAGCAACCTGCCATCCAGTTGCGTTGCATGGGTTGCCAGCACGGAGAAACTCATCGCCGATAAACCGGGTCCCACCGCCGGCTGCGCCGCCAGATAGAGCACCATGGTACCGAACAGCGCCAGCGCAATGCCCACCCCGCCCAGGATAAAATACTTCCACGCCGCCTCCAGCGCCGATGCGCTGCGCGGCAGGCTCACCCCCAAAGTCGCCGCAACCGTCGCCACTTCAACCGCCGCCCACAGCAGCCCGATATTATCGGCGTATAATCCGAGCAGCGACGCGCCGAGCATGACCTGGCACATCGCGTGATACACCCGCCAGCGGCGGGCGCTCATGTGCTCAATCTCGCCGCGGACGAAATCGATATTGCTGATCGCGGTCGTCAGCGCGACGAAACCGCTCAAAGCGCCAAAAATCATCCCCAGCGGATCGGCCTGCAGCAGTCCGTGCAAAAACCCTGCGCCGGGCGCCAGAAAAACCAAAACCGTCAGCACGAAAACAAGGCTGCAAACCACCAGGTTGAGTAGCGCGCCTTGCAAGGGCGAGCCGGCGAACCCCAAGCCGATCGCCGCCAGAAACGGCAGCAGCACGGCGATGGCGGTGACGCTCATCTGCCCCGCCTCTCAATGGCTTCAATCCCGCTCAAATCCAGCGTCTCGAAATGTTCTCGCAGCTGAAACACGAACACGCCGACGACGAGCAATGCCAGCAACACCAGCAGCGCCACCGACAGCTCCACCACAAACGGCATTCCCGGCATGCCGATCGCCGCCAGCACCAGCCCGTTCTCCGTCGAGAGAAAGCCGATCACCTGGCTCAATGCATTGCGCCGCGTCGTCATCACCAGCAATCCCAGCAGCACGACCGACAGCGCGATGGCAAGATCCTCATGCGTCAGCGTCACCGTGCCGGCACTGCCGGGCAGCACCACCATCACCGCAATGCCGATCAACCCCACCCCGATGATCATCGACAGGCCCACCGGCATCACGGTCTCCACCGCCCTGATCAGATTGAACTGGCGGGTGATCCGGCGCAGCGCTATGGGGAGCAAAAATCCCTTGATGCAAAGCGTGATGATACCGGTGAGAAAAAGCCCGTCCGAGCCCTGCACCAAGCCTTGCCAGAACGCCGCCGCGCTCAACACCAGGGCCTCTGCCTGGACCAGCGTAATCATCGCCGCCAGCCGGCGTTGCGAGAGCAGTGCAAAGGCGCAGAGCAGCAGCACGCCGGCCAGAAAATGCGCCAGGGAATTGGTAAAAATCTGCAACCCCATCATGCGCTGAGACGCCCCGCGACAAACAGAAAAATGACCGCGAGCAGGCCGAGCAACAGCGCCACGCCGAGAAATTCCGGCACCCGGAAAACCCGCATTTTGGCGGTGGAAACCTCAAACAAGGCAAGGGCCGCAGCCAGAGCGCCAAGCTTTGCCAGCCAGGAGATCAAGCCCATCGGCCAGGACAGAATATTCCCCGCCTGCGCCATGCCGAACGGAAAAAACACCGTGGCAATGAGCGAGAACCAGATCATCAGGCGTAAGCAGGCAGTGTACTGAAACAAGGCAAGATAGCGCCCGGAATATTCCAGCAGCATCGCCTCATGCACCATGGCCAGTTCCAAATGCCCGGCCGGATTATCCGCCGGTATCCGCCCGGTTTCAGTCAAGGCCACCGCCAGCGTCGCGACCAGCGCAAAGCCGAGGGAGACGGAGATGCCAAGCTGCCCGAAACTGAAATAGGTCGCGATACCGTCAACCGTCGGGTCGCCCGAGATCAACCCGAAAACCAGCACCACGACCAAAAGAGCGGCCTCGGAAAAAAGACCGAACAACGCCTCGCGCGCAGCGCCTGCGGCGCCGAACCCAAAACCGGTTTCCAGCCCCGCCAGCATGATCGCCGCGCGCGAAACGGCAAACAGCCCGATGATCGTGATGAAATCGCTGAAGCGGGCGCTGGCCAGGTTCAACGCAAATCCCGGCACCAGCAAAGCGACTGCGCCGATAGCGGCAAAACTAACAAACGGCCAGATTTTATAAAGCTCGGTCGCGGTATCCGGGATCAGCGGTATTTTATGAATCAGCTTCCACAAATCCCGGTACGGCTGCAACAGCACCGGCCCGCGCCGTCCCAGCAGCCGGGCGCGAATTTTCGTTACCACGCCCATCAGCAGCGGCGCCAGCGCCAGCATCAGCATTGCATGCAATAGCGTGGCAAAACAGCGGAGCAGTAGCACCACCATCACCCGTTCTGCCCAAGCCCGAGGGCGAGCAAAAACATCACCAGCGCGCCAAACACAAATGCCAGCCGCTGACGAATGGTCGCCCGCCGCACCAATTCGGCCAGCCGCGTCAGCCGCAAATGCAGCCGGCTCAGCGGCGCCAGAATATACCGCTCACCGGGATCCAGACCAGCCCGCCCCAGCAAGGCCGGACCCAACACCCGGCGCACCGGTTCAGCAAATCCGGAAGCGATCGGCTGGGTCGCTGGGTCGCCAAACGGCAACCAGACCGGCGGTTTGCCAAACCCGCCATTCCAGGCCGGCACTTCACGCTCGCCCCGGGCCCCAAAACGCCGCAGCGCGACAAACGCAACTGCCGCCAACACCGCCATCAACAGCGCCAGCGGCAGCGGCGCATAGGCCAAAGCCTGCGGCAACGCGCCCGGCACCGCCTCTGAGATCACCGGCGCCATGGCGCGCAGCAACAGGCCCGGCGTCAGCGCCACCAGCACGCAACAAACTGCGAGTATGCCCATGCCGATCAGCGTCAGCCTGTCAGCCTCCTCGGCTGCCGCTGCGTGCAAACTGCGCGGCCGGCCCAGAAACCCGAAGCCGATCACGCGCACTCCGGCTGCCAATGCCAATGCCGCACTCAACCCCAGAATACCGAACAAGGCGGCAAAGCCGATCCAGGCCATCACCCCGCCCGAACCCGCCGCCGCGATCACCGCGTGCAGCAGCAAAAACTCCGGTGCGAAACCCGGCCCCAACGGCAGCGCCGCCATTCCCGCCGCTCCGACCAGCATCAACACGCCCAACCGCGGCATGCAGCGCATCAACCCTCCCAGCCAGTCCAGCGAGGTCGTGCCGGTGGCATGATGCACCGCGCCCGCACCCAGAAACAGCAGCGGCTTGAACAACGCATGCGCCACCGCGCAAAGCAACGCCGCCTGCAGCGCCAGGCTGGCCAAAGCCGGATCATCCATGGCCCGGGCGCGCAAGGCGACGCCCAGCCCCACAGCGATCAGCCCCATATGCTCGACCGTCGAACAGGCCAGCACCGTCTTCAGCTCAACTTCCAGCAGGCAACGCAACGCACCGATCAACACCGACGCAGCACCCACGGCCATCAACACAGTGCCCCACCAGGGCTCGGCGGCGTTGCCAAAGACGATGAAGGCGTAACGAATGATTACATAAAGCGCGACACTCACCATGCCGCCGGACATGACCGCCGACACGCCGGCCGAGGGCGCTGGATGCGCCCGCGGCAACCAGGAATGCAGCGGCGCCAGACCGGCCTTGGCGCCGGCACCCAGCAACAGCAATACAAAAGCGATCCCGCCGGCCGGCAAAAACACCGCGGGGATCAGACACGCAGCCGAAAACAGTGCAACCCCCGCATAAAGCGTCGCCGGGGGCCGGCCGTCCGGCCGCCGGTCGCCGCGCAGCACCAGCAGCCAGGACGCCGCGCTCATCAGCTCAAAACCCAGAATCAGCGCAAATGAATCCGCTGCCACCAACGCCAGAACCATGCCCAGCACAAACACCCAGAAGGTAACCGATTTCCGCTCAACCGCAACCGCGGCGGCCACAACCTGCGGCGCCAGCAAACATAGAAAAAGCGCCGACAGCGGGTCGATGCCCAAATGCATCCCCCGCCCCGGCAACCCAACCATCAACGCCAGAGTCCAGTTCACCCTAGCAAGCTAGCAAACGCGCCCTCGCGCCGTAAGACGCTTAAAGAAGAACTTCTTTTTGTGAACAAAAAGAAGCAAAAAACTCTTTTATGTTGGGGCATGGGCGTTGGCGCCGCCACAGCCCATGTCCCCGAGCAACAGAAGTTTTTTGGTTCTTTTTTTCAAAAAAGAACTGCTTTTACTTGCCTTTTAGGGAGCCTGCCCGCCGTTCATCAGCTGCTGCAACACGCCTGGCGGCAGTGTTACGGCGTTGAGACCGGTGGGTGGACTAAAATCCGCCGCGGGCTGCGGGCCGAAGGCAACCGAGGTGGCGGTGACCTCGCCGGAGCCGTGGGCGTTTTTGCCGGTGAAGTGCAGCGCCACGCCGTCCGTGGTCAGGCAGGCGGTGGCGGTGCCCTGGCTGCTCAGCACCAGCCAATTCTGGCAGGTCATGCCGGCATATTCAGATTTGCCAAGCAGCGTGAAGCGGGCGCCCTGGGCGTTGGTGATCTGTTGGGTCAGGTTGGAGAAATCCGGTGCATTTACCACGCTGTTCAATTGCGGCACCACCATCTGTGCGGTCTTCGCCGGCAGGTTGACGAGAAAATACGTCCCCTGCGCCGGGTTGTTGATGCGCGCGCGCTGTCCGGCCGCGTCATATTCAAATTGATAGCCCTGCGCGGCGCGGCCCGGCGAGGAAACCTGATACGACACCGCAACGTCGCGATCCGGCAGGATTAAAGGTGTGGTATCGGCAATGGCAGGGCTAAGACCAAAAAGCAGCAGCGCGACAGTTGGCAGATTAATCAGGGACAATACGATGCTCCTGGATGCGCATGGCGGTAATTTCCGCTTGCAACGCAGCCAAATCAGGGTTGGCGTTAAAACGTGCGGGCACCTCTACGGCATCCGCCAGCAGGCTGTGGTATTCCGCCCGCGGGATCTCGCTGGCGCCGAAGCGGCTGAGATGGCTGGTGATGAACTGCGTATCAAGTAGCACGAAGCCGCCAAGCCGCAGCCGCGCCACCAGATGCACCAGCGCCACCTTGGAAGCATCGGTCTCGGTCGAAAACATGCTTTCGCCGAAAAATGCGCCGCCCATGCAGGCGCCGTACAGCCCGCCTACCAGCTGCCCATCCTTCCAGGTCTCGACGCTATGCGCGAAGCCCAGCTGGTGCAGTTCGATGAACAGCCGTTCAAGCTCCTTGTTGATCCAGGTCTCCGGCCGGTTCGACCGCGATTGCGCACAAGCCGCAATGGTCGCGGCAAAATCTGCATCGGCGGTGACGTTGAATTTATTGCCGCGCACGGTTTTCAACAGGCTGCGCGGCAGATGGAATTTATCCAGCGGCAAAATCCCGCGATTTTCCGGGTCCAGCCAATGCAGCGCCTTGCTGTCGCGCGATTCGGCCATTGGGAACATTCCCAGCCGATACGCCCGAAGCAGCAGGTCAGCCGTTAGGACAAAGGACCGCGAAGACATGCCGGGAACGTCGCACGAATGGCTGAGTCGCAAAAGAGCCTGCCGATACGCTTATCGACAGGCTCTCGCTTTAACGATCACGCTTTAGCGATCTGAGGCAGCCCAGCCATGGCTGTGCACGAGGCCCTCGTCATAACCGTCCTGGTTATGGTGGATGGTCGCAACATCCGTCGAACGCCGGCTCTGATGTGTCGCGGGCGCTTGCGCATGCGTGGAAGCCGCGGCCGTTACATTCGCGAAAAATGCCCGATCCTTGCCGCGCGGGGCAGCCGGCGCGCTGGAAAAGCCATCGGGGGTGAAGTTTGCATTCAGACGGAAGTTCATGGTGGTCTCCTTTGGGCTGGCGTATAACGATGTAAAGAATTTACACCAGAATGCTCGCGCGCCAGCCTTATTTCGGCACGGAATTCCGGAAATCTGTAAATGGCTTTACGTAAGTCGATTGCTTTTTGTAAATAATTTACTACATTCTGGCTATGTCCAAGCCCATTATTGGCCCCACCTTGCGCCGTCTGCGCGCCGCTCAAGGCCTCAGCCAGCAGGCGCTCGCGCAAAAACTCGGCATCTCCACCAGCTACCTCAACCTCATCGAACACGACCAGCGCGGCGTCACAGCCAATCTTTTGTTCAAGCTGACCAAAATTCTCGATGTCGATCTCGAGACTCTGTCCGGCGACCAGGAGCGCGATTTCGAGGTCAAGCTGCGGGAGGTTTTCGCCGATCCGATGCTTGGAATCGAAGCCGTGCCGGAAACCGAATTGCAGGCCATTGCCGCCGCGGCGCCAAACGCGGTCCGGGCCATTCTGGCGCTGCATACCGCCTGGGCCGGCGCGCGCGACGATTCCGACGGCATCACGCTTCCCTCGGGGCGAAAAATTATGCTGCCGAACGAAGAAGTGCGCGAATATTTCCACGCCCATGCGAATCATTTTCCGAGCCTCGAGCAGGCAGCGGAAGTAATCAGCTCAACTCTGCAATCCGTCACGCTGGGCACCAATCACGCGCTGGCCGAGCGCCTGCGCCAGAAACACGGGCTGGTGGTGAATGTACGGCCGATGCCGGGCAACCGCCGCGCCTACGATCCAGCCGCCCGATTACTCACGCTCTCGGAGACACTTTCGCGGGAAAGCCGCGGCTTTCAAATGGCCTTCCAGCTGGCCCTGCTGGAATCCCGCGACACCGTTGAGGCGCTGGTAAGAATGGCGGTGCCGACCTCACCCGATGCGGCGGAATTGCTGCGCGTCGGACTGCTCAACTATATCGCCGGCGCCATCATCATGCCCTATGCGCCATTTCTCGCCTGCGCCGCCGAGGTGCGTTACGATGTCGACTTCATCGCCGCCAGATTTGGGGTGAGTTACGAACAAGCCTGCCAGCGCCTGTCATCTTTGCAACGCTCCGGCGCCCGCGGCGTGCCGTTCTTCTTTCTGCGCGTCGATCCCGCCGGTAATGTCAGCAAACGTTTTTCCGCCGCCGGCTTTCCCTTCATGCGCTTCGGCGGCACCTGTCCGCGCTGGATCGTCCATACCGCCTTCGCCACCCCGGGCACCACCCGCGTGCAGATCGCGCAACTGCCGGACGGCCAAACCTTTCTGTGCTTCGCGCGTGCCATCACTGGCCGCCCGGCGCGCTGGGGCGACCCGCCACCCATCCACGTCGTCGCCATGGGCTGCGACGTCGCGCAACGCGACAACCTCGCCTATAGTGACGGCATCGACGTTGAAAAAGCAGCCGTCGGTATCGGCCTTTCCTGCCGCCTATGCGACCGCCAGGACTGCCGCTCCCGCGCCTTCCCGCCGCTC
>JAMFSE010000011.1 GCA_026225115.1 Rhodovastum atsumiense | reverse complement strand
TGGCGCGCGCGCAGTACCAGGAATGGCTAGACGATGAATACCAGCTGTCTGACATCTGGTTAAAGCAGGCAGTTGGTGGAATGGAATGATCCGAATCTGCGTTGTTTGCGAGGGACAGACTGAGGTCGAATTTGTGAAAACGTGCCTAGCCCCCTACTTGTTAAACAACGAAGTGCACGTGTTCCCTTCTTTGCTCCAGTCACCATCGGGAAACCATCGCGGAGGCCGTGTAACGGTGGAGCGTTTGGTCAGGTTCATCTCCCACCAGTACCATCAGGCGGATCGAATCACCACGCTGGTGGACTTCTACGGTTTTCAAGATCGTAATGGACGTAGCCGAGCTCAATTGGAAACCGACATTCGCAATAATGTTGCCGCCAAGACAACAGGGTATGACCAAAGGTTTGTCTTGCCCTACGTCCAGATGTATGAGTTCGAGGGGCTGCTGTTTACGGACCCTCAGGCGTTCGAATGGGTGGAAGACGGTTGGACCGACGAAGCTAGGCATGCATTGGAAGCGGTTACCTCGGCATTTGCTACCCCCGAAGATATAAACAACAGCCGCGAGACGGCACCGTCCAAACGAATTTTGGATATCTTTCCTGAAGGTTCCTATTCGAAAACTGAGCATGGTCCGCTGATTGCCGAATCTATCGGCCTTGATGCCATCAGGGCAAAGTGCCCAGCTTTCAGCGAATGGGTTGGAAAACTGCAAGCTTGGGGACCGGGCAATTGACATGATAGAAAAAAACCTGCTGGCCAACCGGCTACCGGAATGCGCAGGTTTCAATAGTAGTTGTCGCTCAAATAAGAACGCAGTCTATGTCAGCTTACTGGCGGTCTCAGCTCCAGAGCGGACCGTCCGCTTCCGGCCAAAACTAGACCCAGTTGTTGTTGTCCAGCCGTTGAGGGCCGTGGTAAACTGCCGCTCAAGGGAATCGACCATGGATGATGTCGCGTATAAGATCCTATCCGCTGGCGAATTCGCGGACCTGCAGGCCGGACATTTTGATGGCGCGCCGGTCGACATTGCAGATGGATATATTCACCTTTCCACCGCTGTGCAGGTTCCCGGGACCGTGGAAAAGCATTTTGGCGGACGCACGGATTTGATTATTGCGGCGATTGATTTGCAGGCTTTGGGCGAAAAGATTCGCTGGGAAGTGTCGCGTGACAATGCGCTATTTCCGCATCTTTATGGCCGGCTTGATGCGGTAAACGTTATCGCCGCCATCCCACTCGTTCGGCAACCGGATGGCAGCGTGGCGCTGCCGTAATCGCGGCAGGGCGGGGTCGTTGCCCACGCCAATGCCGCAGAGTAGTAAAAGTTTTTGCGCCGCTTTTTTCAAAAAGCGGCTGCTTGCTTAGCTTATGCTGAAAGCGCCTGGGCGAGGTCTTCCAGAATATCCTCGATATGCTCCAGGCCTACGGATAGGCGGACATAGCCTTCGGACACGCCGGTGGCGATTTGGTCTTCGGCCGAGAGTTGCGAATGCGTGGTGCTGGCTGGGTGGATGGCGAGGCTGCGGGCGTCGCCGATGTTGGCGACGTGGTAGAATAGTTGCAAAGCGCCGATGAATTTGGCGCCGGCTTCGCGGCCGCCGGCGAGTTCGAAGCCGACGAGGCCGCCGTTGCCTGTGAGGTATTTCTCGGCACGTGCTTTGGCAGCCCCTGTGGCGAAGCTGGGGTGGATGACTTTCGTGACCTCGGGGCGTTCGGAGAGGAATTTGGCGACCGCCTCGGCATTGCGGCAGTGTTGGGCGATGCGGAGCGGCAGGGTTTCCAGGCCCTGGATGATCTGGAAAGCGTTGAAGGGGGCGAGCGGTGCGCCGAGGTCGCGCAGCAGGACGACGCGGGCGCGGATGATGTAGGCGATGGGCCCGAGCGGCTTTACCGCCTCAGTCCAGATGGCGCCGTGGTAGCTGTTGTCGGGCGTGTTCAGAAGCGGCTGGCGGGCAGGGTTAGCGGCCCAGTCGAAATTGCCGCCATCGATGATGACGCCGCCGATGCTGGTGCCGTGGCCGCCGATGTATTTGGTGGTGGAATAGACGACGATCGCGGCGCCATGGTCGAACGGCCGCGCCAGCAATGGCGCCGCGGTATTGTCGACGATCAAGGGAATGCCGAGCGGGCGGCCGATGGCGGCGACCTCGGCGATCGGGAAGACGGTGAGCTTTGGGTTGGGCAGGGTTTCGGCGTAATAGGCGCGGGTTTTATCATCGGTCGCGCGGCGGAAATTTTCCGGATCCGCGGGATCGACGAACCGGACCTCGATGCCCTGGTCCTTCAAGGTGTTGGCGAACAGGTTCCAGGTGCCCCCGTAAAGATCGGTCGATGAGACGATGTTATCGCCGGCCCGCGCCAGGTTCTGGATGGAAAAGGCCGATGCCGCCTGGCCGGATCCGACCGTTAACGCCCCGACCCCGCCTTCGATTGCCGCGAGGCGTTCTTCCAGCACGGCGTTGGTCGGGTTCATGATGCGGGTGTAGATATTCCCGAATTCCTTCAGCGCGAATAAATTTGCCGCATGTTCCGGGCTTTTGAACTGGTAGGAGGTGGTCTGGTAAATCGGCACCGCCACCGCGCCGGTGCTTTCATCGGCACGCCAGCCGGCGTGCAGGGCAAGCGTTTCGGGGTGTCGTGATTTTATTGCCATTTATAAGTTTCCTGTTTCCATCGGTCTTAAAGCCTATTGAACAGGTAGTGTTACAGACGGCGGCATGTTTGGCAACAATAATGGCGTTGAACTTTTGCCGGGAAGCTTACCCGTCCAATAGCACCGGCTGCGGCTGGGCGATGTGCGTGTCATACAGGATCTGACGGAAGTAGCGCAGCAGGGGCATGTCGAGTTGGGTCGACATTTCATTGGTCATCAGCGCGAAGGACTCTTCGGGTGTCATGGTCGGCTTATAGACCCGGCGATCGGTCAAGGCGCTGAAAATATCGACAATTGCGGCCATGCGGGCCAGCTCGTTCAGTTTGGAACCGGGTAGGGCGTTCGGATAGCCAGAGCCGTCCAGCTTTTCGTGGTGCTGGCCGGCGATCACCAGCACGCCTTCCGGCAGGCCTGGGAATTCTTTCAGCATGTGCACCGAGGCGGTTACATGGCTCTTCATCACCGCATATTCGGAATCGGTCAGGCGGCCGGGCTTATTGAGCAGCAGGGCAGCGATGCTGGTTTTGCCGATATCATGCAGCAATCCGCCGGCCGTGAGCACCCCCTGCTCGTTTGCGGAAAGTCCAATGTTGCGGCCGAAAACCGAAAGGAATACCGCCACACGCAGCGAATGCGCGTAGGTATAGTCATCATGCTGGCGCACGCCTTGCAGGATATTTCCGACACCATCGCCATTCACCGCTTCGAGCAACGGCAGGCACCCGGCGTTGATATCGGCATAGAGGACCGGTTGGCCGGAAGCGATCCCGTCCGCTACGGCGTGAAACATCTTCACGCTGCTTTTCAGCGCCGCGGCCGCCAGTTCGGGAAGCGCTTCCCAACTGCGTTCACAGACCTGGTTCATCGCGGCCGAGATCAGCGAAACCAGGACGCTCGGCAAATACGGTTTCGCGAGGCAGGTGGTGGCGCCCGCGCGCATGGCGCGGGCAGTTTGCGCAGGGTTTTCCTCCGCAAGAATGATGATGATGGGCAGCGAACCGAAAGCCGGTTCAAGCCGCAGGCTTTGCAGGAAATGAAAATCCTCGCCGCGGGCGTGGTCCTCGCAGATCACTATCGCACCGGGCGGGCGCAACCGCGCGTAGCGCAGCGCATCGGCGAGGACGGCAAAATCCATAACATTGTAAACGGTTTCCAGCCGCATCTTGATGCGCTCGCGGTGCAGTAGCCGACGGTCCACCAGCAGCAGGCTTGCCTTATTGCTATCCATGCCGCCCGGTTATGGGGGTTTCAGGTTAATCCATGGTTACGGGCGGAGATGCGGTTTTGGCAGGCATGAAGTTTTTGGCGAGCGCATGGTAGAGTGAGGTTGGCATGAGCAGCTTAGAGGCGCCGAAGCCGATCACCGACGCCAGCATGAGCGGGATAACGTTCCCATGATTGCCGGTCATTTCCATGATGATGACGAAGGCGGTCAGCGGTGCCTGCACGACACCGGCGAAATATCCGGCCATGCCCAGCACCGCGACCAGGCTGAAGGCGCCGGCGCCGCAAAACGCGCCGATGGTCCGGCCCAGCCCGGCGCCGACCGCCAGCGAGGGCGCGAAGATGCCGCCTGGGATGCCGGATACGGCGGTGGCCAGCGAGGCCAGAAACTTGGCCGGCCCGAAAAACCATGAAACCGGCTGGCCCTCGATGGCGTTACGCGCCTGGGCGTAGCCGGTGCCGAAGGTGGCGCCATGGGTCAAAATTCCGATGACGGCGACGACGATGCCGCAGCCCAAGGCAAATTGCAGATTGCGGCGGGGGAGCCCTGCAATCCAGCGCCGCGCAAAAGCCGTGATTTCCAGCATCAGCCGGCCGAAAAGACCCCCTGCAAGGCCGCCGATCACCCCGCAAGCAATGACCATCAGCCAATCCCGCCCATTTGTAGCGGTTGCCGAGGTGACGCCGAAATAGGTGTAATTGCCGACCAGGCCAAGCGATGTGAGGCCGGCGAAAATAACTGCGTACAGGACCAGGCCGTTGGTGCGGGTCTCAAAACTGCGGCTCATCTCCTCGATCGCGAAAACGATGCCCGCGAGTGGCGCATTGAAGGCGGCGGCGATGCCGGCGGCTGAGCCGGCCAGGATCAGCCCACGCTCATTCTTCAGCCCGCCAAAACGGGCGACCTGCAGCATGATGATGGCGCCAACCTGGACGGTCGGGCCCTCGCGGCCGACGGAAGCGCCGCATAGCAGGCCGATCAGCGTCGCGCCGATTTTGCCGATGATCAGTCTGGGTGCGAGTAGCCGGAAGCGGTCCGGTCCGCGGGCCAGATGGCGGGCGGCGATGGCCTGCGGAATCCCGCTGCCCTCGGCGCCGGGGAAGAATTTTTGCGTGAGCGCCGCGCAGATGACGAAGCCAATGGGCGTGACAATGAGGGGGAGCAGCCAGAATCGGGCGATGCCATGCAGAAATACGGCTTGCGCGCCATCCGCCGCGGCGGTGAAGGCCACGCTGACACAGCCGATTGCGATAGCGCCGCCCCAGAAAACCAGCCTTTGCCGCCAGATGCGCAAGGTTAGCCAGCGGGATCGGCGGAGGAGACGAAACCGTGACGCAGCCAAGACTTGCCTCCAATACCCAACGCGGCTAAGAACCGGCCCCGGTATGGGCGCGTAGCGCAGCGGTAGAGCACCACCTTGACATGGTGGGGGTCACAGGTTCAATCCCTGTCGCGCCCACCAAATACCAGAAAAGTCAATATCTAATATAGTTTAGCACGGACACTCAACCGGTATTCGCCTGGCGAATCAGTTAGCTTGGATAGTCGGTGCCGCGCATCTGCTACCGGAGGCGGCAGTAGGAAGCGAGTCAAATCGGAGCGACAAAAGTCTGACCGGTTTCTTAGCTCACTAATCAGTGGTAATCGGCAAACTTATAGGCCGGCGCATCTTTCGACCGAACCAGTCACGCACTGGTTCGTCGTAATATTTCAATGCACCGTAGCTAACCGCCAAGATCAATGCCAGCAACACAGCCGAAGCCTCGAGCGCATGAGCTTTGAAATTCGCCAACTCACTTGCGAGTGGCTGATGCAGCACATAGAGCGGATATGACAACGCACCCGCCAGTAATGCGATCCTTCGGGTCAGGCCGTCCGCAGCATCCTTGACCGCCAACGCCACCAATCCAGGGAATAATGCAAATACGCAAAGATCGTCGTACCACGGGCCGGTCCGCAGGTTAATTAAAATCAGCCACAGTCCCCCGGCCAGCAATGGAAATGGCACTGTTGGTAGCGACTGAACGCGTCCCGCTGTTAAATACCGGCTCAGAACGATGCCGATGAAAAATCCCCATAGAATTCGGCCCACGCCGGCGATTAGCGTATTATATCCAAATCCGCCTGAGATATGATGGCCTCGAAGGGTAATAAATATCAGGATCAGCGCGCCAAGGGCTGCAAAAGCGTTTGCGGTCCAACGAAATCTGGCAAGAAAGGCGTAAAGCAGGTTCGCCCAAAATTCGTAGAGCAATGACCAAAGCGGGTTATCCAACGGAAAGAAGCCGTTTCCTGCAATCGAGATTGGCAGCATCAACAGGCCGGTCGCCACGATCGCCGCTAATTGCCCAGGGGAAAATTGCGGCCCGAATACAACAATGCCTAACGCCATCCCAAGCAGGATCAGCGGAAACAGACGAATTATTCGAAGGGCCGTGAAGCGGGCGACCGACATACTGGTTCGCAATTTATCGGTATAGGCCCTGTCTATTACGAAGCCCGACAGGATAAAGAAAAAGTCAACGGCCAGGTTACCGTGAAAGGGTGTTGGCTTGCCTGGACTTATGGCCAAACTCATATGCGAAATGCAAACTGCCAAGGCCGCTACGCCTCGCAAGCCGTCCAAAGAAGCGTTGTGGCGCATTTCGCGCTTAGAGAGCGACGTGGCGCTCAACGTGTCTGCTCCAGACCGGCCGCGGTATTCGCCAATGGAGCCTCTATGAAATTCCCACAGATAGCGTAGCGCATTCATTCCCTAGAATGCAACGCCAAAACGCCAGCGCTCAGCTTCAGCCGGGCGGCAAAAACTGTTGCGAATTTACTTTTGCGCTGGGCTCGCTACCGAGTAACTTATGATATAATTGGCGCGGCCGTCCGTCGTATGCGTGTTCCCAACCGCCGGCGGACGGGTTCGTCATAGGCTAGCGTGGCGGCGTAGCTGATTATCACCACTATCGCCACCGAGCCGGCCAGTGCGCCTATGCGTGCCACGCCATGGAAGCGGTGCAGGAAGGTCAGATGATCGATGATCGGTTTATGCAATGCGTAAACCGGGTACGACAAGCGGCCCGACATCGAAATTGCCGGGCGCCACCTATCGGCGACCGTATCGGAAAGACCGCCGATAATGATCAACGGGTAAAGCAGAAAGATGCAAGCCAGACAGAAGATCACATCGCCGTGGTATTTTGGTACAAAGAAGCTGGCGAGCAGGACGATGGTCAGCGCGAAAAATGGAACCCCCGGCATCCCATCCAAAGCTCCGCGCCGATAAAGGCGGTGCAGCGTCACGCCAATAAAAAAGGAAGCCGAGACTCGTGCGAACCCCATGAAAAATTCCGAGTCCATTATGCCTATGCCAGCATCTCCCGCGTAGATTGCCACAGCAATGAAGGTGATCGACGAGAAGATGACCACGATTCCGAGCACTGAGCGGGTCAAAAACCGTACAATGCCCGCATAAACGAAATTGATGAACAACTCGTAGAAGATCGACCATAGCGGGGTATCGAGCGGCATCAGCGTTGGACCAAGCGGTCCAAAAGGTAATATCAGCAGCCCCAATACCAACGAGATGACGAGTGCGGGATATGTTGCGTTGGTGTGAGGGTCTAATCCGCCGGTGGCACGGAGGTGATGGACATGCCCTAGCATACTCAAGGCGCCGAGGAGGGTACCAAGCGCGATCATGGGGTATAGCCGGATCAGCCGTATCTTTACAAATTCCAAAAATTGTATCCGGTGGGTGCGGAGCCGCTCTTCATAAGCATTTGCGACAACCAGACCGCTCAGCATGAAGAAGAAATCTACCGCAAGTGTTCCGTGATAGGGCAGGTTCTGCTGAAAGCCGACCATAAGGCTGGCGTGAAAAGCAACAACCGCCAGCGCTGCCACGCCCCGCAGACCGTCCAACACGATGAAATGCCTAGTTTTAGCCAATGTGCCCCCGCAGTCTTAACTCGCCTAAGTTTTTACACTTGTTATGGAATGCAGCAATCAAAAATTGCTGCGCTGCGGCGGGGCAGCGGTTGGAAGGGTATTTCTCTGTTGCGCGGTTAGTGTGCGGCGGAGCGTGCCTTGCGGGGCTAAAGCGCCAGCCCGGCAATAATGACGCCGACAATCAGAAAAAATAGGTTGCGGCCCCAGAATCGAGTGCTGCTTAGTAATTGAAGAAAGCGGGATCCCATCGGATCAAGCATAACGGAAACGAAATCGTTGCGAAACAACAACCGTTAGCTGACCGGCAGATTTTGGTGCGATCTTGTGACGTGTGATCTGCGCATTCGTGGAAGCGAAGGTCAAAGTCTTAATATCTTATGAACTTTGGCCTTGTGGTCACCCCGTTGTCCTTTAAGATTCCTTAGCTTTCTACGCCGATAAGACCGTATCGGACCCGTCGGAAAAAACACTGACAAAATCGGGAAAATAGCAAACATGTTCCGGCTGACCCGAGGATGCGCGTGTGGCGCAAACGATTTCTGTCCTGCCGAGCGCCAGCGACGGGCTGGTCGACGAATTCGGAGATGGCCTGGTTCAAAACTATGCCGCCGAGATGTTCACGCCGCCGACTGCGTTGGCAGCGCAGCCGCAGTCGCAATGGTATATCGCGCAATGGGACCAGCCGGTCGCCATTAATTCGGCCGATTATAGTCAGAACGATGCTGCGACCTATGATCCGAATTATGGCAATGCGCTGTATTCCTGGACCGAGCCACGCACTACCGCGGCGATCGCGATTTATCGGAATACGGCGGCATTGGGCGGCGGCGATGTTTACCAACTGACCGATACGAATACGGTGCTGGCGCCGTCCGACGGGGCGACCGATGAAGCGGACATGTTTCTGCAATCGCCGCCGCTTAATAACGTCAGTCTTTCGCACCCGCTGACGCTCTCGCTGGATGCGAAGATCACGCAGTCGCTCGTGCAATTCGCCAGTCCGCAACTGGCAACGGACTACGCAAAATCGGGCACGGTATTCGGCACGTTCGACATCGGCATGACCGTTAATTTCAACGGCGCCGATGGCCTGCCGGGCTATGTGGGGTTCGTGCAGATCGTGCCCTGGACTTCCGATTCACCTGCGCTTGCCAATTACGAGAGTGGCGCGCTGACGCCCGGCGACGGTAATACGCAATTTATTTCCTCGCTGCTGATGGCGGGCGATCCCTCGCTTTCATTGCTCTCCGCCGATGCCGGCGCCGCGCCGGTTGGGCTGAGCTATAACGTCAACCAATATGTCTACGCGTCGCTGCAGTCCGCATTTGCGAATTTCTCGGCGTCACAGCAGAGCTATCTTTTAAATCTTGCCAATTGGACGCTGGGAAGCCTGTATATCGGTCCGGCGACAAATGACGCGCAGGTGACCAGCGCTTCCGGTTTGACGAGTGAGGTTGCGCAGATCACCACCGGCATTCAGGTATCGGATATCAATGTCACAGAAAACGTGGCGAAGACTTACCACCCGGCAAGCCCGGCGTCTCCGGTTGCCGCTGCCGACAGCAATCCGCAGATTGCCTATTATGACAACACCATTCAGGCCGGCGGCACGGCGGATGGTTCAAGCTATAGCGGGCCGCTCGCCGGCATTCAGAACAAATACATTTATACCGGGGCCGATAATATCAAGCTGACGGCGCCGACCGGAACGAATTGGGAGTTCGGCGGCGGCAGCGGGGCAACCACGCTGACCGCAGTTTCCGGCGATAATGTTCTGGTCGCAAGCTCCGGCGGCTCGACCATGACCGGCGGGTCCGGCACGGATGGTTTCGTAATCCCGGATGCCAATCTGACCGGGGTGGGGACCTGGGATTCGATCGCCAATTTCAATGTCGGCGACAGCATCTCGCTGGCTGGGCTGGCGGGTCCCGGCTGGAGCTATGACTGGTATAACGGCAGCACCGCAGGTGGCAGCAGCGGCCTTACCTTGCTGGCGACCAGCACCACCACGCCGGGCCTGAATGCGCTGGTCACTCTGACCGGATTGTCGATGCACGATCTTTCCTCGCTGAGCATTGGGCCAGATGCCGCCGGCGATGGCGGGTTGACGATTACCCGCACCAATCCGCAGATTTCAAGCTTGGATCTTCAATCCGGCTTGGCCGGCAGTGCGGTCAGCACGGCTTCAACGATCGCCGGCATCGATGCGCAATATATCTATACAGGGACAAGTTCGATGGCCTTTATGGCACCGCCGGGCGCCAATTGGGAATTCGGCGGCGGCTCGGCGTTTACACAGCTCTCGGCGGTATCTGGCAATAATGTTTTCATTGCCAGCACCGGCGGCTCCTACATGATGGGCGGCAGTGGCAATGATGTTTTTGATATTCCCGACGCCAATCTCACCGGCGCGGCGGTGTGGGACAGCGTTACCAAATTTCATGCCGGTGACTCAGTCTCGCTTGCCGGCGTGGCAGGGCCGGGTTGGACCTATCAATGGACGAACGCCTACGGCTCGGTCTCAAATCCGGCGCTGACGCTGAAGGCAACCAGTACGACGGCGCCGGGGTTGAGCGAACTGGTGACGCTGAACGGATTGAGTACGAGCAATTTGTCGTCGCTTTCCATCACCCATGGCAGTGGCAGCGACGCAGGAACGCTGATCATTTCAAGATAATGGGCGCTGCCGAAGCAACGCCCATGACCCAGAAAAAAAGTTTTTTCGCTTCTTTTTGTTCACAAAAAGAAGCGCTTACCTTCCCTTAAAAAGCCGCATCCTCAAATGCCATCATGGTCTCCGAGCCCGACTGGATTGCCGACAGTAGTGCACCGGTTTGCGGCAGCATCCGCTGCATGAAGAATTTGGCGGTGCCGAGCTTGGCCTGGTAGAAGGATTCCGTTTTCGGCAGCGAGACGACGGCCATTTTCGCCCACATGAAGCCGAGCGCTACGAGCCCGAACAGCCGCAGGTAGTCGACCGAAGCGGCGCCGACCTCGTCGAAATTCCCCATTGCGACTTCCATGATATGGCCGGTGGCGACCTGCAGATGTTCGACCGCGGTTTGCAGCGGCGTTATGTAAGCTTCCAGATCGTCGTCATCGGCATGGGTTTCGATGAATTCCAGCACCGGGTCGAGGAAGCGCGACAGCAGGCGGCCGCCGTCCTGCGGCAGTTTGCGGCCCACGAGGTCGAGCGCCTGCACGCCGTTGGTGCCTTCGTAGAGCATCGAGATGCGGGAATCGCGCAAATATTGTTCCATGCCGTTGTCGCGGATGTAGCCGTGGCCGCCGTAGCATTGCACGGCGAGCGATGCGACTTCGAAGCCGATATCGGTGAACATGGCTTTGACGATGGGGGTGAGAAGCGCGGTGAAGTCATCGGCCGCCTGTTTGGCGTCGGAATCTTCCGAATGCGACTGCACGTCGAGCTCGCGGGCGACCCAGCCGCCGAGCGCCCGGCAGCCTTCGATATAGGCGCGCATGGTCAGCAGCATGCGGCGCACGTCCGGGTGGACGATGATCGGGTCGGCGGGTTTGTCGGGGTATTTGACGCCGGTGAGCGAGCGGCCCTGCAGGCGCTCGCGCGAATAATTGACCGCGTTCTGGTAGGCGACTTCGGCAAGGCCGAGGCCCTGGATGCCGACGGAGAAGCGCTCGGTGTTCATCATGGTGAACATGGCGGCCAGGCCCTTGTTGGCGGTGCCGACCAGCCAGCCTTTTGCGTCCTCGAAGCTGAGCGCGCAGGTGGCCGAGGCCTTGATGCCCATTTTATGCTCGATACCGGTGCAGGTAACCCCGTTGCGGGACCCAAGCGAGCCGTCTTCCTTCACCAGGAATTTCGGTACGACGAAAAGCGAAATGCCTTTAACGCCAGCCGGCGCATCCGGCAGCCGCGCCAGCACAAGATGGATGATGTTTTCGGTGAGGTCGTGCTCGCCGGCGGAGATGAAGATTTTGTTGCCGGAGAGTTTATAGGCGCCGTCGTCCGTGGGAACTGCTTTGGTGCGGAGCAGTCCAAGGTCGGTGCCGCAATGCGGTTCGGTCAGGCACATGGTGCCGGACCATTTGCCGGCGACGATGTTCGGCAGATAGGTATTCTTCAGTTCCTCGCTGCCATGATGCGAAAGGGCGACATAGGCGCCGTGCGAAAGGCCGGGGTAGAGGCCGAAGGCGTTGTTGGCCGAACACAGCATTTCTTCCACCAATGTCGAGGAGGATATCGGCATGCCTTGGCCGCCGTATTCCGGCGAGGAGGCCATGGCGGTCCAGCCGCCGTCGCGGAAGGCGTTATAGGCCTCGGGGAAGCCGGAAGGGGTGCGGACGACGCCGTTCTCGTAGTGGCAGCCTTCAAGGTCGCCGGATTGGTTGAGCGGGAATAGCACCTCCTCGCAGAGTTTCGAGGCCTCTTCCAGCACGCTGTCGATCAGTTCCGGGGAGAAATCCTGATAGCCCGGCAGTTCGGCGATGGTCTTGGAGTCGAACAATTCGTGCAGCACGAAACGCATATCTGCGAGCGGCGCTTTATAACTTGGCATTGTGGTCTCCTTTGGAGCGGTATTTTGAAACGGGATTTAATTGCGTAGCGGTCTGCCGGTATCGATGATGCTTTTAATCCGGGCCTGGCTTTCCTTGGTGCGGATCAGGGCCATGAAGGCCTGGCGTTCCAGATCCATCACATCCTTCTCCTGCAGCGTGTCCAGATAATCGGTATCGCCGCCGGTCAGAACATTGGCCAGATGTTCGAACACGGTCACGTCATGGTTGGTGGCGATGCCGCGCTTGTGGAAGCCGTCGACCACGAGTTTGACGGCAACGCGGCCGGTAGCACCCGGGAGTTTAAGCGATTGCGGTTCCGGCGCTTTGTAATCGGCCACCATCGCCAGCGCCTTGGCCTTGGCGTCTGCCAGCAGGCGGTAGCGGTTCATGGTGACGCCGTCGGTTGGGCGCAGGAACATCAACTCCTTGGCTTCGGCGGCGGATTTCGACGTAGTGGCGGTGGAGATGGTCTCGAATGCTTTTGCCACAGCCGGCAGCGGGCCCTGGGGTACGCCCTTGGCGTGCTGCCAGCGGTTTAGCAATGTGGTGCAGCCGCCCCAGCCGGGAACCACGCCGACGCCGACTTCGACCAGGCCGATATAGCTTTCCGCATAGGCCTGCACGGCGTCGCAATGCATCAGCATCTCACACCCGCCGCCGAGTGCGAGGCCGACCGGCGCGCCGACGACGGGGAAGGGGGCGTAGCGTAGGCCGAGATAGACCGCCTGGCCTTGCTTGATGCCTTTCTCGATGGTGCCCCACATGCGGATGTTGGCGGCAAACTGCACGAGACCAATGTTCGCACCTTGGCTGAAGCTGACGCTTTGCGGCTGTTCGCGAAGATCGTCATTATAGATCACCAAAGCCTTATAGCTTTTGGCGACCAACGCGGTGGCTTTTTCCAACAGGCCGATGATGTCGCCGTCCAGCATGTTGCGCATGGCGCCGCGCACTTCGGCATGCACTTCGAAGCACAGCACGCCGTCGCCGATATCCCAGACCGAAGCGTTCTTGTTGCTGAGCACGGGTTTGGAAACGCGCTTGATGTCGGTGAGGAAAATCGCACCATCTGGGCGCGGCACCGGGGTGTATTTGCCGTCGAGGCCGAATTGCAGCGTGGTGGCGCCTTCGGTTTTGTAGAAGCGGCCGCTGCCGATTTTTTGCAGCAGCGCCGGCACCGGAACCTCGAGCTGGGCAAGATTTTTTGCTACAAAATCGGCGCCGAGCTTGTCGATCAATTCGAAAGGGCCGAATTTCCAGGTGAAGCCGAGCCGCATCGCCTCGTCGACATCGTGGATATTGCCGGAAATTTCCGGCAGCAGCGAGGCAGCGTAGGCAAGCACGCGGCCGACCACGCTCCAGGCATATTTGCCGGCCTTGGTGTTGGCGGCCAGCAGCTTCTTCATATCCTTGCGGGCGTCTTTGACTTCCGGGATCTCCGGTTTTTCGGCGAAGCGCCATTCGAGCTTGCCCTCGGCGGCGGCGGCAAGATTCAGCACGGATTTTACGCGCTTGCCGTCGGCGCCGCGGCTGCTGCGGTAGAAGCCGCCTTTGCCCTTATTGCCGGTATAGCCTTCGGCAATCAGTTTTTCGAGAATCTCGGTATCGCGATTCATGCTGTGAAACGCGTCGGATTCCGGTAGTAGGCGGGCGAGCGAAGCATTGACAT
The DNA here is from genome assembly GCA_026225115.1 of Rhodovastum atsumiense. Lineage (GTDB taxonomy): Bacteria > Pseudomonadota > Alphaproteobacteria > Acetobacterales > Acetobacteraceae > Acidocella > Acidocella atsumiense_A. The sequence goes on along the minus strand of JAMFSE010000011.1, from coordinate 21,132 downwards.
GCGGCGCCAGATCGATGCCGACCAGATCGATCAGGCCGAAAACGCCGGTCGAGGGAAAGCCCAAGGCCTTGCCCATGATGAGATCGGCTTCCTCGATTTCCAGCCCCTGTTCGCGGGCCAGCACCATCGCCGTCTGCGCCCAGTAGGTGCCGATGCGATTGGCAATGAAGCCGGGCGTGTCGTTGCACATCACCACCGATTTGCCGAGCGAAAGATCGGCAAATTTCTGCAGGCCGCTTAGCAGTTCCGGATCGGTTGTCGGCCCGGCCACCACTTCCAGCAACCGCATATAACGGGGCGGGTTGAAAAAATGCGTGATACAGAAGTTGCGCGCGAAATTCTCCGACAATCCGCTGCACAATTCTTTCAGAGGGATGGTCGAGGTGTTCGACGAGATGATGGCATCCGGCCGCCGCACGGCCTCAAGCTTTTTGTAGAGGTCCTGCTTGATGTCGAGGCGTTCAATGATGGCCTCGATGATCCAGTCGACATCTTTCAGCGCCGGCAGGTCATCCTCGGTATTGCCGGGGGTGATCAGCCGGACGGCCTTGCCGCCCATCAAGGGGGCGGGGTCCATTTTGCGCAGTTTGTCGATTGCGGATTTTGCAATCGCGTTGCGGTCTGGGCTGCCGGGTCTGACGATATCCAGCAGCAGCACTTTCACGCCCGCATTGGCGATATGGGCGGCAATGCTCGCCCCCATCACGCCGGCGCCGATCACGGCGACAGATTTGATCATTGTCAGATGGCCTCGAGCACGGTGGCGATGCCCTGGCCGCCGCCGATGCATTGCGTCGCCAGCGCATATTTGCCGCCTTCGCGCTTCAGCAACGCGGCAGCCTTGCCGGTGATGCGGGCGCCGGTGGCGCCAAGCGGATGGCCGAGGGCGATGGCGCCGCCATCGAAATTGACGATCGCCGGGTCCAGCCCGAGGTCACGGATGACGGCGAGCGACTGTGATGCAAAGGCCTCGTTCAGTTCAACGACGCTCAGGTCCTTGGCAGTGATGCCTGCACGCGCCAGCGCTTTGTTCGAAGCGCCGACCGGGCCGATGCCCATGATCTCCGGCGCGCAGCCGGCGACTGCGATGGATTTGATCCGCGCCAGCATCGTCAGTCCGTTTTTCACGGCATATTCTTCCGAGCAGACCAGAACCGCGGAGGCGCCGTCGGTCAGCGGTGAAGATGTGCCGGCGGTGACGGAGCCTTCCTTGTCGAAAATCGGCTTCAGTCCATTAAGGGCTTCGATCGAGGCATCAAGGCGGATGCACTCATCCAACTCCACGGTGGCTTTGCCGTTCGAGATTGGCACGATTTCTTCGGCAAGCCGGCCGGCTTTCTGCGCGGCGGCGGCCTTCTGGTGGCTTTTTAATGCAAATTCATCCTGCTCGGCGCGGGTGATCTGCCATTGGTTGGCGACGTTCTCAGCGGTGTCGCCCATGCCCATATAGGCGCCGGGCCGGGCGGCATATAATTTCGGCGAGGGGAGGGGATTGAAGCCGCTCATCGGCACGCGGCTCATGCTCTCGATACCGGCGCAGATGAAGACCTCGCCGGCATTCATTTGAATGGCACCGGCGGCGATGTGGATGGAGGACATCGAAGAGCCGCAGAACCGGTTGACGGTCTGGCCGCCGGCGCTGATCGGCAGATCCGCCAGCAGGCTGATCATGCGGGCAACGTTCAAGCCCTGCTCGCCTTCGGGGAAGGCGCAGCCGACAATAACGTCTTCGATATCTTCAGGCTTCACGCCGGTGCGGGCGATCAATGCGCGGACGACCTCGGCGGCCATCTCATCCGGGCGCACCCGGGCCAGGCTGCCTTTGTTCGCCGGCGCGAAAGGGGAGCGGGCGTAGCCCGCGATCACTACCGGGCGGGCGTAACCCGCAATCATGCCATCGGCCATATTATAGACTCCAGTTCTAGCTTGTTCGGCTGAGCAACACGGCTTCGCATTGCCGTTCGATTTCGGTGAGTTCGGTAAGGCTCTCATCGATCGCGGCGCGTTGCGCATGCAGTTTGTCGATGCGGTTGACGACGCTGTTCAGCAACACCCGCACCTGCGTGTGATGCTCCGGATCGACGTCGTATAAATCCAGAAATTCCTTGATTTCACGGAGCGAGAATCCCAGGCGCTTGCCGCGCAGGATGAGCATCAGCCGGGCGCGGTCGCGGTGGGTATAGACCCGCGTGGTGCCGGCGCGCTCCGGCGAGATCAGGTGCTTATCCTCGTAGAAACGGATGGTACGCGTAGTCACCCCTAGCTGGCGGGCCAGCTGGCTGACGGAGAAAAGCAGCGTTTCCTTGGTTGCGGCTGTCACTTCATCCTCGTTTTCATCGGCGCTGCGGGCGTCCCTGGAAGAGAATCTAAGTTAACGTATACGTTATGTCAATAACTATTACGGTACATGCCTTAGAAACCGGCGTTTTGCCCGGTTTATTGGCTCCCGGCGACTGAAGCCTTGGCCAGTTCCTCGGCGACCAGTTCCTTTTTCGATAATTTTCCGACCATGGTTTTCGGCAGGCTACCGCGGATTTCGACCTCGCGGGGCATTTCAATCTTGTTCAGAAGGTCCTTCAGAAAAGTCTTGATCTCCTGCGGGGTGGCTTGCGCATTCGGCCGCAGGGTTACGAAGAGCTTGGGCGCCTGGCCGCGATAGGCATCCGGCACGCCGATCGCGATGGCGTCCAAAACCGCGGGGTGCTGGTAGGCGGCCTCTTCGATGGTGCGGGGATAGACGTTATAGCCGCCGCACAGGATGAGGTCCTTGATCCGGTCGACGATAAACACATAGCCGTCTTCATCGATATAGCCGATATCCCCGGTGCGGAAGGCGCCATCCGTGAACACGGCTGCAGTTTCTTCCGGCCGGTTGTAATAGCCCTGCATCACCTGCGGACCCCGAACGCAAATCTCGCCGCGCTGCCCCTGAGGGAGCAGAACTTCGGGCTGCGCCGGATCGCGGATTTCAACGATGGTGCCGGGCACCGCCAGTCCCACCGAGCCTAGTTTTACCGCATGCGGCGGGTTGAGGCAGACCACCGGCGAGGTTTCGGAGAGCCCGTAGCCCTCGACGATTTTGCAGCCCGAAACCAGTTCGAAATGCAAGGCGGCCTCAGCCGCGATGGGGGCGCCGCCGGAGACGCAGTATTTGATGAATGTAAGGTGTTTATGCGCGGCTTCGGCGGCGGTGGAGACGGCTGAATACAGCGTCGGTACGCCCGGCAACACGGTCGGCCGCCGCTTGAAGATCGTCGCCATCAGCTGCTTCAGATCCATCCGCGGCAGCAGCACCAACTCGGCGCCGATGGCGATGCCGAGATTCATCACCCCCGTCATCGCGAACACATGGAACAACGGCAGGATGCCCATGATGCGCTCCTGGCCCAGGGCCAGCGGCGTGCCGCCTTCCAGCACCTGCGTCACGTTGGCGGTGATGTTGGCATGGCTCAGCATCGCCGCCTTCGGCAGGCCTGTGGTGCCGCCGGTGAACTGGAATACGGCGATATCCCGATCCGGGTCGATGCTGACCGGGGCCGGCGCCGCGGCGCCGGCAATCAGCCGCTCGAATCGGATATATGGCGACTGGTCGGGGATTTTTGCGAGATCCTTGCGCTTTGCCACACGATACAACACGGCCTTGAGCCGCGGCAGGGCTGCGGTCATCGAGCAGATGATGATTCGCTTGAGGATGTTCTTCGCTGCCAGCTGGGCGATCTTTTCGTGGATCATCGCAATATCCAGCGAGACCATCATCGTGGTGCCGGAATCCGCGATCTGCTTTTCCAGCTCGTGCGTTGTGTAAAGCGGGTTGAAATTCACCACTGTGCCGCCGGCCTTCAGGATGGCGTAATACATGATGACGGAATAGGGCGTGTTCAGCAGGCAGAGCCCGACTTTCACGCCCTTGGTCACCCCCAGCTTCTGCAGGCCGGCCGCGGCGCGGTTGGCCAGCCGGCCGATCTCCGCCCAATCGTAATGCTTGCCCAGAAAATCGATCGCTGGCCGGTCGCCGAAACGCGCGACTGTTACATCCAGCATTTGATACGCCGGGAATGGCGTGAAGTTAAACGCCCTCGTTACCTGCGGGGCGGCGAGACCGTCCATTGTTTCCTCCTAGCCCGAATTTCCGGTGCCATACGAACGTCAGTAGCTGATGTAGGCAGCGCAGCGGCTAATTGCACCCATCACTTTGGTTATCTAATTAACGCAAACGTCAGCTTAATCAATATGCGGCTGGCCTGTGGTAAATCAAAAAGCAGCTAAAGCTTTTCAGGAAATGAAAAAGGGGCCGACAGGGCCCCGAATTAAAAAACGGGGCCATAGGCCCCCCCGTTGTACCATTAAGAACGGGTACCATTAAGAACGGGGCCATAGGCCCCGTTGAGTTTCATCCCTTTTATTACCTGAATTCTCCGGTTCAGACGGCTTTCAGATTGATGGCTGCGGCTTTACCACGTTCCATCGCAATATCAAACGTCACTTTCTGGCCTTCGTTCAATCCGCGAAGGCCCGCAGATTGCACGGCCGTGATGTGCACGAACACGTCCTTGCCGCCGTCCTGCGGGACGATAAACCCATAACCCTTCGTGGTGTTGAACCATTTGACCGTGCCGGTAGCCATTGCTGCGTCGTCGCCCCCTTAAACTTCACCCTCGCCGTGCGCCCGCCGCGCGGCTAAGAGGTCAACCGGGATGGAAGTCTTGAGAGCGTCCGGGGTCGAGCGCGAGCCAAGTCAAGCCAAGTCGATTGCTCTTAAACTGACGCAGAAACGTGCGGTATTGTCAACGACAACCTGGAAGCATTTGGCGGAAAGATTGAGCATTCGCCAGCATGTGCCGCTTCTGCGGTTTTCCGATTAATCTTTCAGCAACCGGCAACTGTTAATAAAGCAGAATGTCGCTCGGTATCGTCATCGCGAATATTGCGGCGCCGCTTCGCCAGTCACCGGTGGGACCGGCAGCGTCTTCGCTTATCGCCGCGCCTGCGGCCAGCGGAGCGGATGCTGCGGCCGCCGGAGCGAGTACGGCAAATGAAACGGTTTTGGCGTCATCCGTTGCCGCCGGCAGCCAGCAGCTTGCATCCGGCTTCACCGTGGTCGTCCTGCAGCTCCTGAACGAGCAGGGCATCGTCACCTCTACCATTCCCAGCGCCCAGCAGCTTGCCGCCTATCGGGCCGGCACCGCCGTTCCACAGAGCTGATCGCCGCAACCGTCGCGCCCGGCATCTTCCGAAGCCGCCGAATCTCAGGCATAATCCTCCCAATGCCTGACCGGCTGTCCTTGTTGCCCTGTAATCCAGATCAGCAATTGCAGACAGGCAGGCGCAAAAGGGCACAACGGAGGAAATTCTATGTCGGACGCCGATATTATCGCCATCAAGCCGGAAATTGCCGCGAATGCGCTGATCAGCACGGCGCAATATCAGGACATGGTAAAGCGCGCCGCCGCCGAGCCGGACTCGTTCTGGGCCGAGGAATGCAAGCGCGTCAGCTGGATCAAGCCGCCGACCAAAATCAAGAACACCTCCTTTACCGGCGATGTATCGATCAAATGGTTCGAAGACGACACGTTGAATGTCGCAGCCAACTGCCTGGACCGGCATTTGGCCGAGCGCGGCGAGCAGACCGCCATCATCTGGGAAGGCGATGACCCAGATGTCTCCGAACACGTCACCTACAAGCAGCTGCACGAAAAAGTCTGCCGGCTCGCCAATGCGCTGACCGATAGCGGCGTCAAAAAGGGCGATGTCGTCACCATCTATCTGCCTATGGTCGTGGAAGCCGCGGTGGCGCTACTGGCCTGCGCCCGTATCGGCGCCATCCATTCGGTGGTCTTCGGCGGCTTCTCGCCGGACAGCCTCGCCAACCGTATTCAGGATTGCAATTCCAATGCCGTCATCACCGCCGATGAAGGCCGCCGCGGCGGCCGCAAAGTGGCGCTGAAGGTCAATGTCGACGAGGCGCTTAAAGAATGCCCGACGGTGAAATCCGTCATCGTCGTGAAAGTCACCGGCGGCGCGGTCGAAATGCAAGCCGGGCGGGATGTCTGGTATGAGGATGTCACCGCCAAGGCATCCGTCAAACATGCAGCCGTGGAGATGAACGCCGAGGACCCGCTGTTCATCCTCTATACCTCGGGTTCCACCGGCAAGCCGAAAGGCGTGCTGCATACCACCGGCGGTTATCTGGTATGGGCAAGCTTCACCCATCAATATGTCTTCGACTATCACCCAGGCGAGGTGTTCTGGTGCACTGCCGATGTCGGCTGGGTCACTGGCCACAGCTACAGCGTTTACGGTCCGCTCGCCAACGGCGCCACCACGCTCATGTTCGAGGGCGTTCCCAACTACCCGGATGCCTCGCGCTTCTGGCAGGTGATCGACAAGCACAAGGTGAATATTTTCTATACCGCGCCAACCGCGATCCGCGCCTTGATGCGCGACGGCGATGCGCCGGTGAAGAAAACCTCGCGCAAATCGCTCCGTATTTTAGGGTCGGTTGGGGAACCCATCAACCCGGAGGCCTGGAACTGGTATTACCGCGTCGTCGGCGAGGAGCGCTGCCCGATCGTCGATACCTGGTGGCAGACGGAAACCGGCGGCATTCTCATCACCCCGCTGGTCGGCGCGATCGCGCTGAAACCCGGCTCCGCCACGCTGCCGCTGCCGGGAGTCAAACCGATCCTGGTCGATGCCGAGGGCAAGGAGTTACAAGGCGCCGCCAACGGCAATCTCTGCATCACCGATAGCTGGCCCGGCCAGATGCGCTCGGTCTACGGCGACCACGACCGCTTCGTGCAAACCTATTTCTCCACCTATAAAGGCTATTACTTCACCGGGGACGGGGCACGCCGGGATGAAGACGGTTATTACTGGATCACCGGCCGCGTCGATGACGTCATCAACGTCTCCGGCCACCGCATGGGGACCGCCGAGGTTGAATCCGCCCTCGTCCTGCACGCCTCAGTCGCCGAAGCCGCTGTTGTCGGCTATCCGCATGACATCAAGGGGCAGGGCATCTACGCCTATGTCACGTTGATCTCCGACGCCGAGCCTTCGGAAGAACTCCGCAAGGAATTGGTGAACTGGGTACGCAAAGAAATAGGCCCGATCGCGGCGCCGGACGTTATTCAATGGGCGCCAGGTCTGCCGAAAACCCGCTCCGGCAAGATCATGCGCCGCATTCTGCGCAAAATCGCCGCCAATGAAACCGATAGCTTGGGCGATACGTCAACGCTAGCGGATCCGGCGGTGGTGACGGATCTGGTCGATAATCGGGCTGGGTAAGGAAAGCAGTTCTTTTTCTGAAGAAAAAGAACCAAAAAGACTTTGTTTGGTCTGGGACTGGGGCGTTGGAAATCCCGGCTCCAGATTAAAAGAAGTTTTTGCGCCGCTTTTTCAAAAAGCGGCTGCTTGCCTTAAGCGCGAAAGTCCAGCCCGATATCGAGCACTTTGGCGCTATGCGTCAGCCAGCCTGCAGATAATAAATCCACCCCGGTCTCCGCGATTCCCGGCGCCGTCTTAAGCGAAATTCTGCCGGACGCCTCGGCGATCGCGCGGCCGCCGATCATGTTCACCGCTTCGCGCAGGGTTGCCAAATCCATATTGTCCAGCAGTATGGCATCCGTGCCTTCGGACAGTACATCGGCGAGCTGGGCCAGCGTGTCGACTTCGATTTCAATTTTTACCAGATGCCCGGCGGCGGATTTCGCAGCACGCAGGGCAGGGGTGATGCCGCCCGCAATTACGATATGATTATCCTTGATCAAAATCGCATCATCCAGCCCAAACCGATGATTGGCGCCGCCGCCGCAGCGTACTGCGTATTTTTGCGCAAAGCGCAGCCCGGGCGTGGTCTTCCTCGTACAGGTTATCCGGGCCTTGGTATGCGCGATCGCATCGGCAATGCCGCGGGTGGCCGAGGCAATGCCCGATAGCGGCCCCAGGAAATTCAGCGCGACGCGTTCCGCCGTCAAAATACTCGTGGCGGGTCCAGCGATGTTTGCAATGACGTCACCGGGCGATACCCGCGTCGCATCATGAATTTCAACGTCGAATCGAATCGTGGGATCAATCAGCGCGAAGGCGATCCGCGCGAAATCCAACCCCGCGACCACGCCATGCTCGCGCGACACCAAGGCGCAAACCGCCCTTGCCCCCTTCGGTATTACCGCATCGGAGGTGATATCCCCGGCACGGCCAAGGTCTTCCAGCAGCCCGGCCCGCACCGCCTGCTCGACGAGAAGCAAAGGCAATGTCATGCGGCAAGGCTCAAAGAGGAGATCTCCGAAATATGGCTGCTGGAAGATTTTGCCAGTGCCGGTTCCGTCGCCGCGAAGTCCGTCCTGAAATGCGCGCCCCGGCTCTCGCGCCGGCGTAGTGCCGCATGCGCGATCAGCCAGGCGACCAGAGCCGAATCCGAGTCCGCGACCATCGGTGCGAGCTGCGCCATCGCCGCGCTCAAACCCTGCGCATTGCGTGAAATACCGAGATTTTCGCTGCATATTTTCCGTATCGATTGCAGCTGCGATGGGTTTTCCGCACATGCCGGAATCGCCGGCAGCCTGGCCGCGGCGACGCTGCGCCCGGCACAGGCCTCGGCTGCGATGCGACCGGTTACCATCGCTTCCAGCACCGAATTGCTGGCAAGCCGGTTGGCGCCGTGCAGGCCGGTTGCAGCAACCTCTCCCACGGCAAACAAGCCGCGAATATTGCTCTCGCAATTCGCATCCACCGCTATTCCGCCCATGTGGTAATGTGCCGCCGGCCGCACCGGCACGGGATCTTTTGTGGGATCGATTCCGCTCGCCCGGCATGCCGCGAACATTTTCGGAAAATGCTGTGCGGTGAGTTTCCGCGCATCCAGGAATACATCGCTGCCCTGCGCCATTTTCGCCGCCACCGCGCGTGAGACGATATCGCGCGCCGCCAGGTCGCCGCCCTGCATGAAGGGCGTAAAATCCGCATCGACGAAAACCGCACCTTCGCCGCGCACCGCCTCGCTCACCAGCGGCATCGGGTCCAGCCCGCAGACCAGCGCGGTGGGGTGGAACTGCACGAATTCCATGTCCCGCAAATTGGCGCCAGCCCGCGCCGCCAGCGCCAGGCCGCTGCCCAGCGCGCCGAGCGGGTTGGTGGTATCAGCAAACAGCCCGCCGACGCCGCCGGTTGCCAGAATAACGAGCGATGTGGCGATGCTGAATGGTCCTTGCGGAGATGTGGCGTGGACGCCGCGCATCACGCCGTCCTGCGCGACGATTGCGGCAACCTTCGCGTTTTCGATCACCGAGATACTGGGGCATGCGCGCACCGCATTTTGCAACACCCGCATCACCTCGGCGCCAGTGGCATCCGTCGCGTGCACGATCCGGCGTCGCTGATGCGCGGCCTCCCGACCGAGTTCCAGTCTTTCGCCGGAACGCGCGAATTTGGCGCCAAGCTTTGTCAGGTAGTCGATCGCCCAGGGGCCTTGATCGATAATCCGCTTGACCGCATGTGCATCGCACAGCCCGGCGCCGGCCGCGATCGTATCCGCCGCGTGCAGGACAGGGGAGTCGTCGCTGCCGACCGCGGCGGCAATCCCGCCTTGCGCCCAGCCACTCGCGGCTCCGGTTTCAAACTTTCCGGCGCATAGCAGCGTCACCGGCTGCGGGGCCAGGATCAGTGCCGCCGTCAACCCGGCAGCGCCCGCCCCGACAATGACCGGTTGGCCGTTCATCTGACCGCGAGCATTCGCAGTCCGAGCATTCGCAGTCATCGTACCGCGAGCATCCGCTCGACTGCCAGCCGCGCCGGCGCCTGCAACTGCGGATCGATCAGCACCTCGGTCTGCAGGGTCTCGAGGCACTCGCGGATATTGCGCAATGTGATCCGCTTCATATGCGGGCAGAGATTGCACGGCCGCACGAATTCGGTTCTGGGGTGGTTTACTGCCACGTTATCGCTCATCGAACATTCGGTGATGAGCACAACACGCGCGGGCTGTTCGCGTCCCACATAATCGCTCATCGCCGCGGTTGAGCCGGCGAAATCCGCCTGTGCCACCACCTCCGGCGGGCATTCCGGATGCGCCAGAACCACGATGCCCGGATGCGCTTCGCGCAGTGCGATAATCTCCTGCGGGGTAAAGCGTTCATGCACTTCGCAGTGCCCGGCCCAGGCGATGATCTTTACCTTGGTCTCGGCGGCGATATTCTGCGCCAGATATTCATCCGGCAGCATGATCACCTCAGGGACGCCCAGACTCTCAACGATCTTCTTGGCATTTCCGGAAGTGCAGCAGATGTCGGATTCCGCCTTCACGGCCGCGGAGGTGTTCACATAGGTCACGATCGGCACGCCCGGATAGCGCTGCCGCAGCAGCCGCACATCAGCCGGCGTGATGCTGTCGGCCAGCGAGCAACCGGCCCTCATGTCGGGCGTCAGAACCGTCTTGGAAGGATTGAGCAGTTTCGCGGTCTCGGCCATGAAATGCACGCCGGCGAGGACGATGACATCGGCTTCCACATGCATCGCTTCGCGCGCCAGGAGCAGGCTGTCGCCGACAATATCCGCCACCCCGTGGAAAATTTCCGGCGTCTGGTAATTATGCGCCAGCACCACGGCGTTCCGCTCGCGCTTCAGGCGCTGGATGGCTTCGATATCGGGCAGGAACAGCTCCCATTCCGGAGCCGGGATCACCCGCGAGACATTGTTGTAAAGCGCGGTCAGATCAAGCGGCATGCATCCTCCTAATACTCATACTGAGCATATCTTTGGCCCAGAAAAAAGGGCGTTTGAGCCCATCTCCATCGCCTTATACTGGGGCTGAGCATAACCATGTCAAGAGCGCCCCAACGGCGGCTTGGTTCCAGCGTATGCCCGTTCCTGCAAAACATCGGCCCGGAAGCGGAAAAGCTTGGCCGGCCGGCCGCCGGTCGCGTCCGCCATAAGCCCGGTTTCTTCAACCAATTCCTGCTGTTCCACCAGCCGGCGGAAGTTCTGCTTGTGCAGTAAGCGGCCTGCGAGCGCTTCAACGCTGCGCTGCAAATCCAGCAAGGTGAATTGCGGCGGCATCAACTCGAATACCACCGGGCGGTAGGTGATCTTTGCCCGCAGCCGGGCGATGCCGGTGGCCAGAATGCGACGGTGATCCTGGCGCATTGCCTGTCCAAGCCGCAGCCCGGCCAATTCGCTTGGGCCCGCAATCCCGTCCCGCGCCGCCTCGGCCACCAGTCCCGCCTCATAGAGCAGCTCATAGCGTTGCAGCACCATCTCCTCGTTCCAGCGCCGGCCCTCCAGGCCGAAGGCGATGGCACTGCGCTGCCGGCGGGCCTTGCGCTCGGCGGGCGATGCCGCCGTCTGCGCCCAGCCGCGCAATGCGCGGGCCACCGGCTGATTCTCTTCCTCCTGGGTGCGCCGGTCTTCCCAGGGGAAATACTGGTACCAGTCCTGCCAGGTCGCGGCTGCGTCCTGCTGGTTGGGCTGCTCGCGCGTGAGCCCCAGATAAGAAATGGAAATCGCCCGCCCGAAGCTGCCATGCTCGGCGTTCCGGTCGTTATCGGCGAAGGTGTATAATTGTTCCACATAGCCCAACGGATGATGCGTCTGCCGCTCCACCCAGGCCCGCAGGCCGGCCTGCAGGCTCCGGTGCTCCGGCGACAGCGGCCCGGACGGCAATACCGCGCCGCCGCCCAATGTGAGCACCCGCGGCACGCCGGCGGTTACCGCCGCCAGCACCGCGATCAATTCAGCACTGACGGAACTCACTGGGCGCTCGAGCATTGCCGCATTTCGCAGATCGCGGCACAGTTAAGCAAGTCCAACCGCCGCGAGCCGCGGCCTTTCAGCAGGGCAAGACAGTATGGACCTGAAACACGGCGCGCTCAGTTTTCCGAGCTACACCGATGCTGAACGCGCGGCTGACCGCGTCATCCATTTTATCGGCGTGCCGTTGAGCATTATCGCGGCGTTCATCCTGCTGTACCGCAGTGCCGGCGTGACCAGCGCCTATTTCATGGCCGCGATTGTGGTCTACGCTTTCGGGCTGGTCGGCATGGTGGTGTCTTCGGCCGCCTATCAACTATCTTCCCCGGGCATTTCCAAGGAACGGCTGCGGCGGCTCGACCGGGCGATGATTTTTGTGATGATCGCCGGCACCTACACGCCGTTTAGCGTCAGCGCGCTGCGGGCGGATGGCGGCGGATGGCTATGCGGACTGCTCTGGGTGCTGGCAGCGATCGGCGTTTTTGTCTCGCTGGTTTATCCGCGCCGCTTCGAACGGTTGATGCTCGGCGTTTATCTGGCCATGGGCTGGATGCTGCTGATCCTGTTGCGGGATTGCTTTGCGCTGCTCTCCACCACCATCATGGAACTCATCATCGCCGGCGGGCTGGTCTATACGCTGGGCGTGATCATCCAGTCGCAGCCGAAGATAAAATTCCACAACCCAATCTGGCACGCGCTTATTTTATGCGCCGCCTCGCTGCATTACGCGGCGATCAGCCTGAAGGTAACCGGAGCGGTTTTCTAGATATAAACTAGAGGCGGATTCAGACGTTAGATCGGATCGCAAAGCGATTCGATCTAACGTCATCCGGCTCTAGACCGGCACTGCGTCTTCCAGCAGCGCGGGTTGCCGGGTGAATAATTTTCCGTTCTCCGCGAACAGCACGATCACCAGCGTGACCAGGCCGCAGCCGATGAAGCCGAGGCAAAGCGGCAGATCCGAGCCGTTGAAACTCTGGCCGAGCAGAAACCCGATGATGGCGGCACCGACGGTCGAGATGAAGCCCTGGGCGGAGGCCGCGGTTCCCGCCACATGCCCGACCGGCTCCATTGCGATTGCGCCGAAATTCCCGGCGATCAGGCCAAAGCAGAACATCATCATTGCCTGCAGCGCGGTGAACGTCCAAATCGTCTCATAGCCGAGCAGCGCGACCGCCGCGTGTACCGCCGCAATGACGATATATCCCAGCAAGGCGCCATGCGCGAGCACGCGCATGCCCCATTTATCCACCAGCCGTGCATTCAGCAGCGAGGCAATCGCCATGAACGCCGCGATGAAGGCGAAGATGGTTGTGAACAGCGATGGCTTTTTGAACACGTCGGTGAACACCTGTTCCGACGAATTTATGAAGCCGATCAGGCTGCCGAAAATCGAGGTCATGGCCAAGGTATAGCCAAGCCAGATCCGGTTGGTGCAGACCAGCCGGAAGGCGCGCACCACGCTGAGTACCGCAATCGGCGCGCGGTCTTCCTCGCGCAGGGTCTCCGGCAGCCGCAATGCCACCCAGATCATCACCGCCAGCCCGAACCAGGCCAGCACCACAAAAATCCAGCGCCAGGGCGCGTAGAATATGATCGCCTGGCCAAGCGATGGGGCGAGGATCGGCACGCCCATGAAGACCACCAATGTCAGCGACATCACACGCGCCATCATGCGCCCGGCATAGCAATCGCGGACGATGGAGACCGCCACCACGCGTGAGGCCGCTGCCGCCACGCCCTGCAGCGCGCGCGCGACCAGAACCATCTCGAAGGATTTCGAGCCGACCAGCATCAGGTTGAACAGCACATAGCCGCCAAGGCCCACAAGCAATACGGGCTTGCGGCCGAAACGGTCCGCCAGCGTGCCATAGACGATGGTGGCGGCGCCGAACCCCAGGAAGTAAGCGGTCACGATCCATTGCCGCTCGTTCGGATCCGCGACCCCCAGCGACGCACCGATTTGCTGCAGCGCCGGCAGCATGGAATCGACGCCCAATCCGTTGGTTGCCATCAGCGCCGCGATCAAGCCGACGAATTCTTTGAACCCCATCCCAGGATGCGGGGTGTCCTTAACAGTCATATGATTCGAATTCCTTTGGGGATATCGGATATTGAACTTCGCCAGGCTCTGCAAATGCTAATTGGTCATGCAAGCCATCGGTCCGGCAAACCATTGTTATTGCATGATAAAATGCTATTTCGCGGATAGCGGCGCGGCGATGGATTCTAGTGATTTTCGCTCGGCGTCAACCCCGAACTTTGCCGCCACGCCGGCCGCAACCAGCATCAGTGCGGCGGCCGCCAGATAGCCGTAAAAAATATACTGCCGTGAACCCGTGCCGATCAGGTCGCCGAAAATCCAGGGTGCGACAATGCCGCCGGCGCCGGTTCCCAAAGCGTAAAACACCGCAATCGCCAGGGCCCGCATTTCCAAAGGGAACACTTCGGAGGCCGTGAGATAGGCTGAGCTCGCCGCCGCCGAGGCGGCGAAAAATATTACCGACCAGGCGATCGTCTGACCCAAAGCGGTGAATGCATTATGGGCGAACAGATAGCCGGTGCCAGCCAGCAGGATGCCGGCCAGCGCATAGGTGAGGGCAATCATCACCCGCCGCCCGATCGTGTCGAACAGCCGGCCGAGGATCAGCGGTCCCAGAAAATTCCCCGCCGCCAGCGGCAGCAGAAAATAACCGGCGGATTGCTGGGCGACGCCGTAGAAACGGATCAACACCAGCGCGTAGGTGAAAAACAGCGCGTTATACAAAAACGCCTGCGCCGCCATCAGCACCAGTACGAGCACCGAGCGCAGCCAGTATTCTCCGAACATTACCTTCATTACAGGGCCAAGCCCGAAAGATTTTTTCGGATGGACGGTCAATTTTTCGGTGACCGGCTGTAGCCGCATATTGCTGTCGCCGATGACGCGCCGCTCGATTTCCGCCATTGCGGTCTGCGCATCGTCCGGACGTCCATGGGTGATGAGCCAGCGCGGGCTTTCCGGCACCAGGCTGCGCAGGAGCAAAATACCGGCGCTTAACACCGCGCCGATGCCAAAGCCCAGCCGCCAGCCGAGATCGATCGGAAATATTGCCGGGTTCAGCAGCAAAATGGTCGAGCCGGCGCCAAGTGCGGCGCCCAGCCAGAAGGTGCCGTTGATTGCCAGCGCCAGCCGGCCGCGCAGCCGCGCCGGCATTAACTCGTCGATTGCCGAATTTACCGCGGAATACTCACCGCCGATGCCGGCGCCGGTGATGAAGCGGAAGACCGCAAAGCTCAAAAAATTCCATGAGAATGCGGAAAGGCTGACCCCCAGCAGATAAAGGCCCAGGGTGATGTAGAACATCCGCTTGCGGCCGAAGCGGTCGGTCAGCCAGCCAAACACCAGCGCGCCGATCACCGCGCCGGTGACATAGCAGGAGGCGACGGCGCCGACGTCAGCGGCGGATAGATGCAGGGTCCGCGCATCGCCCAGCACGCCGCTCATGGCGCCGACGATGGTTACTTCCAGCCCATCCAGCATCCAGGTGATGCCGAGTGCCGCGATGAGCAGGACGTGAAACCGGCTCCAGGGCAGCCGGTCCAGCCGCGCCGGAATATCCGTCTCGATCATAGCCGTGTCAGTGATGGGTCGTCTCCCGGTTGTTTTGCCGGCCTTGGCGCCGGCAGCTTTGATATGGCGGCCGCCGGGCGCGTTTTCACCCTTTGACCGGGATGCCTTCCCTGGCGGCAAGAATCTGCTCTAATAGTTCAACAAAAGGGAGAAAATCATGACCGAGAAAGAAGTTCTGGCACGGGCCGCGATTCAAAAAACCATGGCCATCTGCGCTCAGATGGGTGACCGCCGGAAAGCCGACGCATATGCTGCCTGTTTTGCTGAAGACGGCGAACTCGTTCTCGACAAGGCCTATCAGGGGCGGGAAGCCATCCGCGGCTGGATGGGGCAGCGCCCGGGTGCCGGGGCGGCCGAACAGGCAACCGCCTCGGCGCCACCCACATTTGTCTGCCATAATCTCACCACCTGCCGGATCGATCTCACCTCGGAGACGACCGCGGATGTCAAAACCTATTTTTTCGTCACCACCTCGGTCGGCCCGGACCATTGCGGCTATTACGACGATGTTTTCGTGCAAGTCGGGGATGAATGGCTGATCAAGTCGCGCCGTCCGAAGGCGCTATGGATGAGCCCGGATTCCGTAATGCCGAAGACCGGACCGCGCTGAAAAAAGACTCAAAAAACCGACCACCCCGCCAAACTCGATAGCTTCTCCAGCGCCAGCACGCCGACATGCGAGTTACCCCAGGCGTTCAGCCCCGGTGACCAGACGGCGATCGAGGCGCGGCGGGGGGCGATTGCCAGAATGCCGCCGCCGACGCCGCTTTTGCCGGACAGCCCGACCCTGAAGGCAAAATCGCCCGAGGCGTCATAATGCCCGCAGGTCATCATGAGCGCGTTGATGCGCCGCGTGCGCTGCACGCTGGTCACCCGCGCCGCACTGCCCGGGTCCACCCCTCCATGGGCGAGGTAGAGCCCGGCGCGTGCCAGTTGCCGGCAATTCATCCGAAGCGCGCATTGGTGGAAATAAACCTCCAGCACGTCTTGTATATTGTTTTCGATATTTCCGAATGCCCGCAGAAAATTCGCCAGGCTGGCGTTGCGAAAGCCGGTATCGCCCTCCGATGTCGCCACCTCCGGATCGATCGTCACCGCCGGATCATGCGCGAGGCCGCGGATGAAATCGAGAATACCGGCGATCAGCTGGGCAGGATCGCCGCCCGCCAGCAGCGCATCCGTCACCACCAGGGCCCCGGCATTGATCAGCGGGTTGCGCGGAATCCCCCGCTCGTTTTCCAATTGCACAATCGAATTGAACGGCGAACCGGAAGGCTCCTTGCCGACGCGTTTCCACAGCGCCCCGCCGAGTTTTTCCAGTGCCATCGTCAAAGTAAAGACTTTGGAAATGCTCTGGACCGAAAACGGCACTTCGGCATCGCCGGCGGCGAATATCGCTACCTCCTCGGCCTCACGCTCGGGTTGGATGGCGATGGCGATGCCAAAATGCCGGGGATCGATTTTGGCCAATGCCGGAATATAATCTGCAACCCGGCCATGGCCCAGATGCGCTTGCATCTCGCGGCAAACCGTGCCGACAATCTCATCCAGATTCTTTAAATGTTCCAACGCCGACTCCCCATCAGTCATCGCAGGCTAGCAACGAAACAAACAACAAACCAGAAGCCGCAGAACGGCACATCAACGGAGGCGTCACATCATGACCTATTGTCTCGGAATCCTACTTCCCGGCGGTCTCGTCCTTGCCGCCGACTCCCGGTCCAACGCCGGCGTCGACCAGGTTACCCGCGTCCATAAGCTGGCGCTGATCAGCAAGCCGGGTGAGCGCGTTCTGGCGATATGCTCCGCCGGCAACCTCGCCACCACCCAGTCGGTCGTTACTTCGCTCAAGGAATCGCTGGGTTCCGGCGATTTGCAGCACGATCTCTACGCGGCCCGCACCATGTTCGACGCCGCCAACATCCTCGGCGGCAAATTGCGCGACGTCATCGACCATGATGGCCGCTATGTGCAGCCTTATGGTGATGCGTCCGCGAGCTTTCTGTTAGGCGGCCAGATTGCCGGTGAGAGCCCGCGGCTGTTTGAAATTTATTCCGCCGGCAATTTCATCGAAGCCTCGGATCGTAAATGCTTCCTGCAAATCGGCGAAACCAAATACGGCAAGCCCATCCTGGATCGCGCGCTCAACATGCGGCTCCCGCTCGACGGCGCCACCAAATTGGCGCTGCTCTCATTCGACGCAACCATTCGCAGCAATCTTTCGGTTGGCATGCCCATCGATCTTCTGCGCTATCAAACCGATAGCTTTGCGTTTCATGATTACGCAACGCTGGATGAAGACAATGCCTATTGGCGCGAACTTCGGGATCGCTACGCGGATGGGCTCAGAGACGTCCTGAACAACCTGCCGCTGCCGCCGCAAAGCTGGGACCGATAAAACACTGTTCAGGCCGCGCCGATAATCCGCTCGGCCTCGGCAAATAATTCCGCCGGCACATTGGCGCCGGAAGCGGTCGCGTTTTCATCCACCTGCCCGGGCTTTGAGGCGCCGATAATGGCCGCCGCAACATTGGGCTCGCGCAGCACCCAGGCCAGCGCAAACTGCGCCAGCGTCAAATTCACTTGCGCCGCCAGCGGTTTCAGAGATTGCACGGCTGCGAGGACATTTGGCTGCAGCCAGGATTTATTGAAGGCACTGCCCATCGTCGGATCGGCCGCGCGGCTATCCGCCGGAACCTCGGCGCCAGGTAGATATTTTCCGGTCAGAACCCCTTGCGCCAGCGGCGACCATACGATCTGCGAAATTCCGGACCGGGCGCAAAGCGGAATGACGGCCTGATCCGGCGTTTGATGCAGCAGTGAATATTGCGGCTGGCTGGAGACGAATTTTTCGACATCCGGCATTGCCCGCGCCGCCTCAATTTTATCGGCCGGCCATTCCGAAAACCCAATATACCGCGTCTTGCCGGCGCGCACGGCGTCGCTCAACGCCGTCATGGTTTCCTCAAGCGGCGTTTCATTATCGTAGCGATGGCATTGATAGAGATCGACATGATCCACGCGCAGCCGCTCCAGCGATGCATCCAGCTGTTTGGTGATCTGCGCAGCTGAAAGCCCGCGATCGGTTTTGCTCATCGGAAAATATACTTTGGTCGCCAGCACATAATCCTTGCGCGGTATTCCGGCCAAAGCCTCGCCCAGCACGGTTTCGGCAATGCCCCGGCCATAGGCGTTGGCAGTGTCGATCAGCGTGATCCCCAGGTTCAGCGCCCGATGCACGCAGGCAATTGCCCGATCTTTCTCAACCCCGCCGGATGTCGTCAGCCAGGAGCCGAAGGCGATTTCCGAAACGATGAGGTCGCTATCGCCCAGCTTGCGGTACTGCATTTAAGGAAACTCCCTTGGGAATGAATTTTTCCAAAGCTAATCCGATCAGACTGCTTCCGCCATAGCGGACCCTCACGTAATGCGCCGTAACACTATGGCACAGCCATTGTAACAAGCCGCGCCTAATTTGCGGCTTACGGTAATTTCTCCGTTTGCTGCTTCCAGGGGTATAAATGATGAAACGCTTTCTTCTCTCTACCGCCGTTGTTCTGGCGCTTACCGCCACCGGCGGCGCTGCCTATAAAGCTGCCGCCGACACCGGACCGCCGGGGCCGGACATGTCGCAACCCCCCGGACCTCCCGGCCCCGATGGTCAGCCCGGCGCCCCGGGCCGCGGGCCCTGGGGCGGTCCCGGACATTTCTGGGGACAAGGCTGGGGACCTGGCGGCAAAGGCGGCCCCGGTGGGCGGGACCGGGACAATAAGTTCAGTCTGTTCGCGCCGATCCCCAACAGAAATCTCACCGGCGCCGATGTGAAGATCATTGCGACGGCCATGCTGCTGGAGCACGGCAATCACAGCTGGGCGGTATCCAACACTGTGACTGAGCCGGACAAATCAATCCAGTTTTCTTTCACCACGCAGCATGGCGACGTGATTGCTACCTTTGCGGTCGATCCGGCATCCGGCAAGTTCAAACGCATCAGCTAATTCAAAAAATTTGAGGATTGCCTCGCCTTTCGAAGCAATCCTCAAGTCCAACTTATGAATCCAAACGCCGTAGATCAGGTTATTGCGCCGGTCCCGAAGTCTGCGAGTTGGTGGTCGTGGTGGTCGTTGTGGCTGGCGCCCCGGGCACCAATGAGGGCGGTGCCATTGGCGAAGGCGGCGTCGGCGCCGTCGTGGTTTCTTGCGAAGTCGTCGTCACCGTCGGCGGCGGTGCGGAACAGGCTGCCAGCAATGCGAGCCCGCCGATCATGCCGGCCTGGATGGCATAGCGTTTTAAAGATTTGGCAGGCGTGGTTTTATAGGTCAATTTATCTCTCCTCAGTTAATTGCTTGTGGAAACGGTTGTCGTCTTCTTCGTCGTTGTCACGACTTCCGGAACGGCCGGTTGCGGCGCTGCTTGCGTCGTCGTCGTGGTGGAATCATATTCATTACCGTTACTGTCGATGGTCCGTTGCGATTCCGTGCTGCTGGCGGCGCCGGCCGGCAGCGGTATTGCTGGTGCCGGGGCAAGCGGGGCGCTCGTCGCCGATGGTGCGGTCACGGCCGTACTCTGCGTGGTTGTGGTTTGCGCCAAAACGGCTCCTGTCAGAAATACTAACGTAGCGGCACTGAGCGATGCGGATCGGATCATAGCGTGGTTTCTCCTGTTAATTCCTGTCTAATCCTTCGAAGCCGTGCGGTCTTATTGCGCCAGCGGATCAGACAATGAGATTAAAGCGATCTTGCCTCGTTGGGCTTGGTAAACATTGTGAACCGGCCGGCGATCCAAAACCCCCGATATTGTTAAAACGAAGTCATCCCGCGTTTAGGCCGGGCGAGCCCGGCAGAATGAGGGTTGAAAATCGGTTGGGGGAACCGAAATGAAGGGGAGGTTTAACGGGGAGTTTGTATCATGGTTCGTCGTCTCACATCTTCTGCCGTCGCCGCAATTATGCTGCTCAGCCTTGCCGCCTGCGGTGATACCGCTGGCAGCCGCGCACTTTCGGGGGGCGCCATCGGCGCCGGCGGCGGTGCGATTCTTGGCAGCGCCACGGGTCTTGGCGCGGGTACCGGGGCCTTGATCGGCGCTGGCGTTGGCGCCGGTACCGGCGCTGTTACTGCGCATTAACGCGGCGGATCGCATTAAATTTTCAGGCTGATGATTTCCGCCTGAACCTTTGGACAGAATTCGAATTGGCGGTTGAAAACCTCCGGAAAGCTTTCAACCTTTATCGCTGTCTACCTCGAGCAGAAAGGACAGTATGATGGATAAGGATCGCGTTGAAGGTGCCGCCACCAAAGTCAAGGGCAGCATCAAGGAAGCAGCGGGCAAGCTAACCGGCGATGCAAAGCTGCAAGCCGAGGGCAAGGCCGACAAAGCTGCCGGCAAAGTGCAAAATGCTGTCGGCGGTCTGAAGGACGCAGCCCGGAAGCAATAGGTCGCGGCCGAATGAATATGATTGAGGCGGAGGTGCGAAAGCCCTCCGCCTTTTTCATGCGTCTGGTGCGGGTGGGGGGAGTTGAACCCCCACGGGCCTAGGGCCCAACGGATTTTAAGTCCGGTGCGGACTATTATAAATAATTGATATAAAAGGGATATTTAGACTTTTGAAAGTTTATGTGTAAGAAAATGTGTAAATTTTGCCCTTTCTGATCGGTTTCGTGATTATTATGGTTTATGTAAATCGTTGTTTTTATTCAGAATTTTTTGAATCCTGATCTAAGGCATCCTCGCTCCGGCAGCTCGGCTCCGTTCGTTTTGAATACGGTTATATCGGG
>JAMFSE010000088.1 GCA_026225115.1 Rhodovastum atsumiense | reverse complement strand
TGGTAAAAACCAGCGGCGCCATCACAGCGCCAAAAAACAACATGCCGCCGGCCAAGGCCGCGAGACCAAGGCCGGCTAGAATGTTACCCGTTTGCAGCACGGCCGATCAGTAGCGGTAAAGCTCGTGCTTGAACGGTCCGCTTTGCGATAGGCCAAGATAATCCGCCTGCTTGTTGGTGAGCTGCGTCAGCTTGGCGCCGACCTTGGCAAGATGCAGCGCCGCGACTTTCTCATCGAGATGGCGCGGCAGCACATAAACCTTGTTTTCGTATTTGCCTGCGGGCGCCGTCCACAATTCAATCTGCGCCAGCACCTGATTGGTGAAGCTCGCAGACATCACGAAGCTCGGATGACCGGTGGCGTTGCCGAGATTAACCAGCCGCCCTTCGGACAGCACGATCAGACGCTTGCCATCCGGAAAAACCACTTCATCGACCTGCGGCTTGACGTTTTCCCATTTGTAATTCCGCAGCGACTCAATCTGAATCTCGCTGTCGAAATGCCCAATGTTGCAAACAATGGCGCGATGTTTCATCACCCGCAAATGGTCGATGGTGATAACATCGACATTGCCGGTCGCGGTGACGAAAATATCGCCGCGTGACGCAGCCTCGTCCATCGTCACGACCTCGTAACCTTCCATCGCTGCCTGCAGCGCGCAGATCGGATCGATCTCGGTCACCAGCACGCGGCAGCCCGCATTGCGCAGCGAAGCGGATGAACCCTTGCCGACATCGCCGAAGCCGGCGACCACGGCGACCTTGCCGGCCATCATCACATCGGTGCCGCGGCGAATGCCGTCGACCAGGCTTTCGCGGCAGCCATACAGATTATCGAATTTTGATTTGGTGACACTGTCATTGACGTTGATCGCCGGCGTCAGCAGCTGCCCGGCTTTCGCCATTTCCCACAGCCGGTGCACGCCAGTGGTGGTCTCCTCGGAAATGCCGCGAATATGCTCGAACATTTCCGGGTACTTGTCGTGCATCAGCTTGGTAACATCGCCGCCATCATCGAGGATCATATTCGGTTCCCAGCCATCCGGGCCGCGAACCGTCTGCTCGATGCACCACCAGAATTCCTCTTCATTCATGCCCTTCCAGGCAAAAACCGGAACGCCGGTGGCGGCGATCGCAGCCGCCGCATGATCCTGCGTCGAGAAAATATTGCAGGACGACCAGCGCACCGACGCGCCAAGCGCGGTCAGCGTCTCGATCAGCACCGCGGTCTGGATGGTCATGTGCAGGCAGCCGACTATACGCGCGCCCTTCAGGATCTGTTCGCCTCCGAACTCGGCGCGCAGCGCCATCAGGCCAGGCATCTCATCCTGCGCCATCTCGATCTCCTGGCGGCCCCAGCCGGCCAGGGAGATGTCTTTTACTTTGAAGTCTTCGGCAACACTTACGTCGGGCATATTCACATCCTTAAGAAAGTAAGGTTGGGGCTTCGCCCCAAACCCCAGCAAAGGCTGAGCCTTTGCAATCCAATAGTTAAGTGTTCATTGCTTCGAAGAAGTCGTTGTTGGTCTTGCTGTATTTCAGCTTGTCCAACAGGAACTCCATCGCATCGATGGTGCCCATCGGGTTCAGAATCCGGCGTAGCACCCACATCTTCGACAGCACCGATTTCTCGACCAGCAATTCTTCCTTGCGCGTGCCCGACTTGGTGATGTCGATGGCCGGGAAGGTCCGTTTGTCGGAAAGCTTACGGTCCAGGATGATTTCGGAATTACCCGTGCCCTTGAACTCTTCGAAAATCACCTCATCCATGCGGCTGCCGGTATCGATCAGCGCGGTCGCGATAATGGTCAGCGAGCCGCCTTCCTCGATATTACGCGCCGCACCGAAAAACCGCTTTGGCCGCTGCAACGCATTGGCGTCCACACCGCCGGTAAGCACCTTGCCGGACGACGGCACAACGGTGTTATAGGCGCGCGCCAGACGGGTGACGCTGTCCAGCAGAATCACCACATCGCGCTTATGCTCGACCAGCCGCTTGGCCTTCTCCAGCACCATTTCCGTCACCTGCACGTGGCGGGTCGCCGGCTCGTCGAAGGTCGAGGCAACAACCTCGCCCTTCACGCTGCGCGACATGTCGGTAACTTCCTCAGGCCGCTCGTCGATCAGCAGCACGATCAGGAAAACTTCCGGATGATTGGCCGAAATCGCCGCCGCAATATTCTGCAGCATCACGGTCTTGCCGGTCCTCGGCGGCGCCACGATCAGCGCCCGCTGCCCCTTGCCGATCGGCGAAATCAGGTCGATCACGCGCGAGGTATTATCCTTCGGCATGCCGCCCTTGGCCGCGGGCACGCTGGGCTCCGGCACCTCAACCTCCATGCGCAGGCGCGAGGTCGGATACAGCGGCGTCAGATTATCGAAATTAATCCGGTGTTTAACGGCGTCCGGATCCTCGAAATTGATTTTGTCGACTTTGACGAGGGCAAAATACCGCTCGCCTTCCTTCGGCGCCCGGATCTCGCCTTCAACCGTATCGCCGGTCCGCAAGCCAAAGCGGCGAACCTGGGCGGGGGAGACGTAAATATCTTCCGGCCCGGGCAAATAATTCGCTTCCGGATTGCGCAGGAAGCCGAAGCCATCCGGCAAAATCTCCAGCGTGCCATCGCCATGAATGGCCTGGTCGTTTTCCGCGAAAGCTTTCAGAATCGCGAACATGATGTCCTGCTTGCGCAGGGAAGAAGCATTCTCAACCTCGAGCTCTTCAGCGAGGCTCAGCAGGTCCGTAGGGGTTTTAGCCTTTAATTCGGCAAGATGCATTTTAGTCCAATCTAGGAGGAGGTCCGCTGGCAGCCCGGAATTTTTACTTAGGAAGGGCCGAGGGATAGGGGAATCGCAGGCACGAATGGCCAGCGAGCGCGTAATGCGCCAGATGGGGCGAAAGGTCAAGCCATTCAAGGTAAACAGTTCTTTTTCTGAAGAAAAAGAACCAAAAAGACTCTATAAACTAGAACATGGGCGCTGGCGTCACATAGCCCCAGTCATCAAAACGCCGTCATTGCGAGCGAAGCGCGGCAATCGATCTTCCTATCCGGCCGCAACCGCCGCCCGCTCAATAATTGCCGCGCATGCGGACCCTTTGGGCAGCGTCCCCAACGCCATCGCCCCATTGCCAAGCCTCGTCGCACAAAACGCCTCACTCACCGCGTTGGGCGCGTGCCGAAGCAATAAACTAGCCGACAACGCATTCGCCAGCTGCTCGACCGTCCGCCGCGCATCCGCCTCCAGCTCCCCTGGCCTGGCAAGCCTATCCGAAAGCACCCCCAGACTCGCATCCAACGCAGGATGCGCCCCGCGCGCCAGCGCGATTTCATCAAGCACGGCGCCGGCGGCCTCGGGCTTCTGCAGCGCCCGGATCACATCCAGACATATTACGTTCCCCGCACCTTCCCACACCCCATTCAATGGCGCCTCCCGGTACAGCCGCGCCATCAAATGCTCCTCGATAAACCCGTTGCCGCCGTGGCATTCCAGCGCTTCGGCCACCGCCAAAGGTGCCCGCTTGCAGATCCAGTATTTCGCCACCGGCGTGATGATCCGGTTCAGCGCCTTCTCCTCCGCATTATCCAATGCCGCCGCCGCACGCATCGCCAGCCATAGATGCGCCTCGGCCTCCACCGCCAGGTCGGCGAGCACATTCTCCATGATCGGCTGGTCCACCAGCCGGCGCTGAAAGGCGCTGCGCGTCCGCGCATGGTTGATCGCCTGGCTCGTAGCCTGGCGGATAATCCCGGCCGAGGCGATCGCGCATTCCAGCCGCGTCAGATGCGCCATTTCCAAAATCGTCGGAATGCCCCGGCCTTCCTCGCCGAGCATGACCGCATGCAGATCGCGAAACTCGACTTCCGATGAAGCATTGGCGCGATTGCCGCATTTATCCTTCAGCCGCTGGATGAGCAGATGGTTGCGCTCGCCATTCTCCAGCCAGCCGCGCGCCAGAAAGCAGGAAACACCTTTATCCGTCCGCGCCAGAGTGAGGAAAAGATCGCTGGCCGGCACCGAGAAAAACCATTTATGCCCGGTCAGCAGATAGGCCGCCCCAGGGCCGGAATTTGGCCCGGCCGGCCGCGCGCTGGTCTGGGTCTGCCGCAAATCCGACCCGCCCTGCTTCTCGGTCATCGCCATGCCGACGCCGAGCGACTCCTTCTCCTCCGCCGGCACCGGCCGCGGGTCGTAGCCGTTGCTGAGAATCTTCTCTTGATACCGCGCCAGCAAATCGGCATCGATTTTCAGCGCGCCGATGCTGGCAAAGGTCATGGCGCCCGGGCAGCAAACGCCGTTCTCGGCCTGGTTCCATAAATAGGATACGCCGGCGCGCGCCACCTGCGCGCCCGGCTGCTGGCCTTTCCACGCCAGCGAATGATAGCCGGAGCCGCGCAGCCCCGCCATCAACTCATGCCAGGCCGGATGATACTCGATCTCATCAACGCGATTGCCAAAGCGGTCATGGCTCCGCAATTCCGGTCTATTGCGGTCGGCCATCCGCGCCAGCCCCTGCACATGGGCCGAGCCGGTAAGCGCCCCGCATTTGATCAGCCCGGCCTCGGCCCAGCCCCCGTCAAACAGCGCAATGGCCTGCTGCAAGGCCAAATCCCCTGTAAACGCGTTATAATCGGCAAGCACAGCGGCCTGATTATGCACTTCGTGGGTCGCGTACCCATCATCGCTTCCAAATCCCATAACCTAAGGTAGGCAGAAGCACCGCTTTTTGGGAAGGTTTCAGCCCTCACCCGCAAAAATTTAGGCCGCCGCCTCCAGCGCCGCCTCCGCCGCCAGCCAGTCGCGTTCGGCGGCATCGGTTTCCCGCTTAATCGCGGCAATGCGCTGGTTGATGTATGTGAGGTCCTTGGACCGGCCGGCGCTATAAATGCCCGGCTCCGCCAGTTTGCCCTCCAGCATTTTCCGCTCGGCCGCCAGCTTCGCCAGCCGCAACTCCGCCTCCTTCACCGCCTGCCGCAGCGGCGCGGTGGCGCTGCGGGCCTCGGCCTTGGCCTTGGCCTTTTTATTGTTCTTCTCGGCGTTTTTCCGCGAATTCTCCCCCCGCTCGCGCGGCGCAGAACTCTCCGTCACGCTGGCGGAATAGGATTCCAGATCGCCGTCATAAGCGGTCACCTTGCCGCCGGCCACCAGCAGCAGCCGATCCGCCACCAGCCCCACCAGATGCGGATCATGCGAAATCAGCAGCACCGCGCCCTCGAACTCGGCCAGCGCCCGCACCAGCGCATCCCGCGCATCAATGTCGAGATGGTTGGTCGGCTCATCCAAAATCAGCAGATGCGGCGCATCGCGCGTCGCCAGCGCCAGCAGCAGCCGCGCCCGCTCCCCGCCGGACATGGCCGAGACCTTGGTGTTCACCCGGTCCGCATCCAGCCCAAATCGCGCCGCCTGCGCCCGCACCTGCGGCGGTGTCGCCTTGGGTAAGGCCCGGGACAGATGCTGATACGGCGTCTCGTCCGCCACCAGATCCTCTTCCTGATGCTGCGCGAAATACCCAACCCGCAGATTGCCGGTCCGAAACTGCCGCCCCCGGAGCGGCGCCAGCCTTCCCGCCAGCAATTTCGCCAGCGTCGATTTGCCATTGCCGTTGGTGCCGAGCAAGGCAATCCGGTCTTCCATATCAACCCTGAGCGAAACCCCGCTCAACACCGCCTTGCCGTCATAGCCGATATCCACATCATCCAGGCTCAACATCGGCGGCGCCAGCTTGTTCGGCTCGGGGAAGGAAAACCGTGTCGCTTTATCCTCCACCACGGATTCGATTTGCGGCATCTTCTCCAGTGCCTTCAACCGGCTCTGCGCCTGCCTGGCCTTGGAAGCCTTGGCCCGGAAGCGGTCCACAAAACTCTGCATATGCGCCCGCTGCTCGGCCGCCTTTTCCGCCGCCCGCCCCTGCTGCAGCGCCTTCTCGGTCTTGATCCGGATATATTCGGCAAAGCCACCGGGCGTCAGCGTAAGCTTGCCCTGATCCAGATGCGCAATCGCCTCCACCGCCCGGTCCAGCAACTGCCGGTCATGCGAGACCAGCAGAATCGCCCCCGGAAATTTCTGCAGATAGCCCTCCAACCATAGCGTGGCTTCAAGGTCGAGATGGTTGGTCGGCTCATCCAGCAGCAGCAGATCGGGCGCCGAAAACAGCACCGCCGCCAGCGCCACGCGCATCCGCCAGCCGCCGGAAAAACTGCTCATCGGCCGCGCCTGCGCCTCCGTCGCGAACCCCAACCCGGACAAAATCGACGCCGCCCGCGCCGGCGCCGCATCCGCGCCAATCGTCAACAAACGGTCATGGATCTCCGCAATCCTGTCATGCGGCGTGGCATGGTCCGCCGCCGCCGCCAGCAACTCCGTCCGCTCGGCATCGGCCAGCAGCACAATCTCCAGCGGGCTCGCATCGCCGCTGGGCGCTTCCTGCGCCACATACCCCATCCGCAGCCGCTGCCCCAGCCGGATCGTTCCACCATCCGGCTGCAATTCCCCGGCAATCAGCTTCAACAAGGTCGACTTGCCGGCGCCATTGCGGCCGATCAGCCCAATGCGCCGCCCCGGGTCCACCATCAGGCTCGCCCGCTCCAGCAAATTCCGTCCGGCGATGCTGTACGAGACCGCATCCAAAATTAAAGCGCTCATGCGCGGCTTCCTACAGGCAAGCCGTAGGCTTGCCCATCCCGCAAACCCCCGCTATGCCCCGCCCAGCTTCAAAAACCCTTCCAAACATACAAAGGTTCCCCCAATGGCCACCGAACGCACGCTCTCGATCATCAAGCCCGACGCCACCCGCCGCAACCTCACCGGCAAAATCAACGCCAAGTTCGAGGAAGCCGGCCTCGCCGTCGTCGCCAGCCGCCGCCTGCAGCTGACCCCGGCGATCGCCGAGGCGTTCTACGCCGTCCACGCCCATCGCCCCTTCTTCCGCGACCTGGTGGACTTCATGATCTCCGGCCCGGTCGTCGCTCAGGTGCTGGAAGGCGAAGGCGCGATCCTGAAAAACCGTGACGTGATGGGCGCAACCGACCCGAAAAAAGCCGATGCCGGCACCATCCGCGCCGAATTCGCTGAATCGATCGAAGCCAACTCCGTCCACGGCTCCGACTCCCCGGAAGCCGCCGCCCAGGAAATCAGCTACT
>JAMFSE010000087.1 GCA_026225115.1 Rhodovastum atsumiense | reverse complement strand
GCAGCTGCGGTCGGTTCATTAATAATGCGCAGCACCTCGAGGCCGGCAATCTTGCCCGCATCCTTGGTTGCCTGACGCTGGGCGTCGTTGAAGTAGGCCGGAACGGTGATCACGGCCTGGGAGACGGTCTCGCCGAGATAGGCCTCGGCGGTCTCCTTCATCTTGGTTAGAATGAAGGCGCTGACCTGGCTCGGCGCATACTTCTCGCCGCGGGATTCGACCCAGGCATCGCCGTTGTCGCCTTTGACGATGGCGTAGGGAACAAGCTTCTTGTCCTTCTCAACCAGCGGATCCTCGTAGCGGCGGCCGATCAGGCGCTTCACCGCATAGATCGTATTGGTCGGGTTGGTGACCGCCTGGCGCTTCGCCGACTGACCAACCAGCCGCTCACCGCTATCGCTGAACCCAACCATTGAGGGCGTGGTACGCGCGCCCTCGGAATTCTCGATCACGCGGACATCCTTGCCCTCCATGATCGCAACGCAGGAATTGGTGGTACCGAGATCGATACCGATGACTTTACTCATGAAATAGCTCCCTTTCAGCGGATTTAACCAGCCCGAAGCACCGGTTAAAAACCTTGGATAACGTGGGCAGACATATTCAAGCGGCCGCCTGGGCACAAGAGCTAATTTGGCGGCCCAGGTAACAAAATTTGCCCGTCGAGGTTAACGCGCGGCTTACGCCTTGCCCGGGATCCAGACGAACTCGGTAATGGCCTTGGCCAGTTCAAGGTCTCTTGAGGTAAGTCCGCCGGCATCATGGCTGCTCAGGCTGATTTCGACCTTGTTATAAGAATTCGACCAATCCGGGTGATGGTCCATCTTCTCGGCCAGCAATGCCACATGGCTCATGAACGACCAGGCTTCGGCAAAGCTTTTGAATTCGTAGCTCTGCTTGATCGACTTATGATCCTCGGCGAGCTTCCACTTGCCCGGCAGATTTTTCAGTTCGGCATCGGCGAGCTTCTTGCTCATGGTCCGTTCCCTTTCGGTTGCAATCTCCCAAAATGGGGGCCGGTCGACATAGCTCCAAGGGTTATTTGCGCAAATTAACCCAGGCTCCAGGCCAGGATCGCCTTTTGCGCGTGCAGCCGGTTTTCCGCCTCGTCGAACACCACCGAAGCCGGCCCGTCGATCACCTCTGCGGCAACTTCCTCGCCGCGGTGCGCCGGCAGGCAATGCATGAAAATAGCATTCTTCTCCGCCTGTCCCATCAATGCGGGGTTCACTTTATAGGGCGCGAAGGCTTTCAGTCGCGCATTCGCTTCATCTTCCGGGTCCGACATGCTGATCCAGGTATCCGTCACCACGCAGGCGGCGCCGGCAACCGCCGCCGCCGGATCCTCGGTCACGGTAACATCGGCTTTCTCCGCCGCCGCCCAGGCCAGAATTTCCGCCTTCGGCTTGAATCCGGAAGGGCAGGCGAGCCGCAGCGAGAAGGAAAACCGCGCCGCCGCCTCGATCCAGGAATGCGCGACATTATTGCCATCCCCCACCCATGCGATTTTTTGGCCCGCAATCGGTCCGCGATGTTCCTCGAAAGTCAGAACATCCGCCATGATCTGGCAGGGATGCGAATGCTCGGTCAGCCCGTTGATCACCGGAATACTGGCATTGGCCGCCAACTCATGCAGCTTGGCGGCAGAATCCGTCCGCAGCATGATGCCGTGCACGTAGCGGGAGAGCACGCTGGCAGTATCGGCAATCGTTTCGCCACGCCCGATCTGCATATCGCGCGGCGAGAGAATCGTTACATCGCCCCCCAACTCGCGCATCGCCACTTCGAATGAAACCCGCGTCCGGGTCGAAGGTTTTTCGAAAATCAGCGCCAGGGTTTTGCCCGCTAGCGGTTTTTTGCTCTGGCCCCGGCTGCGCTTCAGCCGCGCCGCCTCGGTGATCAGCGCCCGCAATTGCACGGCGGAAAAGTCCTTGAGGTCCAGAAAATGTTTTGGTCCGGGCAATTTCAACTCCAGCGCCGCGCTCATTTCGCGGCCGCCAGCGAAACTGCGGGCAGGCAACGCCGCGCCGTCCGGTCAAGCAAGGCCAAAGCGGCGTCGCATTCCGCCTGACGCACGATCAAGGGCGGCACCAGCCGCAGCACATTCTCCCCGGCGGCAACCGTGAGCAGGCCTTCGGCCAAGGCAGCGGATTGCGCTTCGGCATTCGGCACCGCGCATTTCAGCCCGACAATTAGCCCGGACCCCCGCACATCGGTAAACACTGAAGGATAACGCCGCACCAGCGCCT
Organism: Rhodovastum atsumiense; assembly: GCA_026225115.1. Lineage (GTDB taxonomy): Bacteria > Pseudomonadota > Alphaproteobacteria > Acetobacterales > Acetobacteraceae > Acidocella > Acidocella atsumiense_A. The sequence continues at coordinate 17,057 of JAMFSE010000087.1, read as the reverse complement.
CCAACCCGTCCCACAGATAGCGGCCGGTGGCCTCCACATCTTCCAAAAATCCCGGCGCCAGCACCACATCCAGCACGGCGTTGGCCGCGGCACAGGCAAGCGGGCCGCCGCCAAAGGTGGTGCCATGGCTGCCCGGCACCAAAGCCTTCGCCAGCTGCTCCGTGGCAAGGACCGCGCCCATCGGAAAACCCCCGGCAATGCCCTTGGCAGACGACAATATATCCGGCGTAATCCCGGCCCATTCATGGGCAAAGAGCTTACCGGTCCGGCCCATGCCGCATTGCACCTCGTCCATTCCCAGAAAAATGCCGAATTCATCGCAAGTGGCACGCAGATCCCGCAAAAACTGCAATTGCGCGGGACGAACCCCGCCTTCGCCCTGCACCGGCTCGATCAAAATCCCGGCGGTTTCCGGCGTAATCGCGGCCCTGAGCGCATTCAGATTATTGAACGGCACATGGTCAAAGCCATCCACCTCGGGCCCAAACCCGGCCAGATATTTCGCATTCCCGGTCGCCGCCAGCATCGCCAGCGTCCGCCCATGGAAAGCCCCGTCAAAGCAGATCACCCGGTAACGTTCGGGCTTGCCCGCATCGGCCATCGTCTTGCGCATGGCCTTCACCAGGCCCTCATTCGCCTCAGCCCCTGAATTGCAGAAAAACACGCTGTCGGCAAAGCTCGCATCGACGAAACGCTGCGCCAGCCGTTCCGCCTGCGGGATATGATACAGGTTCGAGACGTGAATCACGCGTGCGGCTTGCTCGGCAATCGCCGCCACCAGATGCGGATGCCCATGCCCGAGCGAGGAAGTGGCGATCCCGGCGCCGAAATCCAGAAAGCGTCGCCCGGCGCTGTCGAACAAATTGGCGCCTTCGCCCCGCTCAAACGCAAGGTCGGCCCGATTGTAATTCGGCATTAACGCAGAGATCATGAGAGTGCTTTCAGGTCCGGAAAGCAAGGAATTATGCGGAAATGGACGCAACAAGTCAAACAGCGGTGGCGCGGCAACGCCGCTTAGTCCTGGTCATCGCTGTGCTCGCCGTCATCCCCAGCCTCTGCGAAGGCTACGCGGTCATCTGGGGTGAGGCCCAGGGCTTTACCGGCAGGGCGCTGCGCGACGGGCTGGATTTCTGGGCCGGCGGCTTTCTGGCGCTGCACCACCGGCTGGCGATGCTCTTCGACCCCGTCGCCTACCAGGCATTTCTCGCCGGCACCTATGGCAGGCTTCCCCCGCATATGTGGAGCTATCCGCCCAATTATCTGCTACTGGCCGCCGGCTTCGACTGGCTTTCCCCATGGCACGCAGTCCTGTCTTTCGAGGCGGTAAGCCTTACATTGCTGGTCGTCATGCTTCGCCTCGCGAAACAGCCTTGGCTGCTCATTCTGGCCGTGGCCGCCAGCCCGGTCGCGCTGGAAAACATCCTCGAAGGCCAGAACGCCGCCTTGCTCACCGCGTTGATCGGCGGCGGCCTGCTGCTGGTCGCCTCCCGCCCCCGTCTTGCCGGAGTGTTGATTGGGCTGGCCAGCGTCAAGCCGCAACTCGGCCTGGTTTTGCCGTTTTATTTATGGCGGCGCTCTCGTCCAGGCTTCGCATGCGCGGTCCTGGCCGCACTGCTCTTGGCCGCCGCATCCCTGGCTGCCCTCGGCGCCGGGGCCTGGGCGGAATTCTGGCAGGTCACCCGCCCGGCGATGAACAACGTGCTCCTCACTGGCCGGCCCGCTGCCTTTGCGGGTGGCCTTATCAGCGTTTTCGCCGCCTGCCGGCGGCTCGGCGTCCCCTCGGCCTTGACCCTCCAGGCAGTTGCCTCCACAGCCGCCATCCTGCTGGCCGCCCGCAGCAAAGACCCGGCCGTGCTGTTGATCCTCTCCGCATTGGCATGCCCGTATTTGCATGACTACGACCTGCTGGGCGTCACCCTGGCCACCGCCCTGCTGGTGCGGGACCGGTTCACCCGCGGTTTTGCCTCCGGAGAGCCCATCCTGTTCGCCGCCGCCTGGGCCGGTCCTGGCGCCATGCCTTGGCTGCCGCAGATCGCCCATTTCACCCCGCTCATCCTGCTACTGCTCTTGGCAAGCGCTGTTCGCCGTGATCGACTCCCTGCATGCGACTCCACGACAGCCCAACCCTTCTTGCCGGTGTCATCGGCTGGCCCGTAGCGCATTCGCGCTCGCCGAAACTGCACGGCGCCTGGCTCGCCCGCTACGGCATCAACGGCGAATACCGCCTGCTGCCGGTTGCCCCCGCCGCCCTTCCCGCAGCCCTGCGCACACTACCCGCCCAAGGCTTCGTCGGCGCCAACCTCACCATCCCGCATAAGGAAGCTGCACTCGCGTTATGCGACGTCCTGCACCCCACCGCCCTGCGCGCCAAGGCCGTCAACACGCTGGAATTCGCCTCCGGAAAAATCATCGGCTCCAACACCGACGGCATCGGCTTCATCGCCAATCTGCGCGCCCATGGCGTCGATCCCGCACGTGGTCCGGCCCTGATCCTAGGCGCCGGCGGTGCCGCCCGCGCCATCGGCGCCGCCTTGCAGGATGCAGGTGCTGCCATCACCTTCTGCAACCGCACGCCGGATCGCGCGATCGCGCTGGCAAAAGATTTTCCGCCCGCAAATGTGCTGCCCTGGGAGCAACGCGAAACCGCGCTCAAGGATTTCGCGCTGCTCGTCAACACCACCTCGCTCGGCATGGCGCACCAGCCCCCGCTTACCATGTCGCTTGAAAATGCCAGCCCCGATCTTGCAGTTTCAGACATCGTCTATGTCCCGCTGCAAACATCTCTGCTGGTAGAAGCCGTGGCGCGCGGCCTCAAACCGGTCGAGGGCCTCGGCATGCTGCTGCACCAGGCCGTGCCGGGATTCCGCGCCTGGTTCGGCGTGCAGCCCGAAGTGGATGCCGAACTCTACCGCATCGTCGCAGCGGATTTATTGTAGATGCTGGTGATCGGCCTTACCGGCGGCATCGGCATGGGCAAATCCACCGTCGCAAAAATGTTTGCCCGCCTCGGTGTCCCGTCCTTCAACGCCGATGAAGCCGTGCACGCGCTGCAGGCACCAAACGGCGCGGCCATCCCGGCAATCGCCGCCGCCTTTCCGGGCACCGTGCAAAATGGCGTGCTTAACCGCGCCGCCCTGCGCAACATCGTGCTCGCCGACCCCTCTGCCTTGAAACGCCTAGAGAAAATCATGCACCCGCTGGTCCGCCGCGCCCAAAAACAATTTTCCTCCTCCGCCACCCGTCAGCAGCGCCGCGCAATCCTGCTGGATATTCCTCTGTTATTCGAATCCACCGCCAAAAATGGCATTAAAAAAACCATGGACCTCACCCTCACGGTCTCCTGCCCGCGCGACGTCCAGATCAACCGCGTCAAAGCCCGCGGCGCGATGAGCCCCGAACAAATCGCCACCATCATCGCCAAGCAAATGCCAGATGCCGAAAAACGCCGGCGCGCCGATGTCACCATCCGCACCGGCCTGTCCCGCTTCCACACCATTCGCACCGTCCGCCGCCTCGTGAAAGACCTGTTATGACCCGCTCAATCCTGTTCGACACCGAAACAACCGGCCTCGACCCGCTCACCGGCGACCGCGTCATCGAAATAGCTGCCATCGAACTGATCAACGACCTGCCAACGGAAAATCAATTCTACGCGCTGCTGAACCCCGGCCGTGACATCCCGATGGACAGCACCCGCATCCACGGCATCACCAACGCCCATGTCGAAGGCAAGCCCGCTTTCGCCGCCATCGCCGACGCCATGCTGGAATTCTTCGCGGACTCCCCGCTCGTCGCCCACAATGCCGCCTTCGATTTCGGCTTCATCGACGCCGAACTCGCCCGCATCGGCAAACCGGCCTTGGGTCACACCCGCATGATCGACACCTTGGTCCTCGCCAAAACCCGCTTCCCCGGCATGCCCAACAGCCTGGACGCGCTCTGCCGCCGCTTCGAGATCGACCTCTCCGCCCGTACCACCCATAACGCGCTGCTGGACTGCAAACTCCTCGCCGAAGTCTACATAGAATTAACCGGCGGCCGCCAACGCGGCTTCATCCTGGAGACCGAACAATCCCTGGCCTTTGCCGAATACCAGTTGGAAGCCACCCGAACCCCAAGGCCTATCATCGTTCCGCCCGAAACCCTGGCCGCCCACGCCGCCTTCATCACCCGCCTAAAAGATCCAGTCTGGGCCAAGGAAGTATAGGAAGTCGCTTTTTGAAAAAAGCTCCGCAAAAACTTTTTTGAATCGGGGGCATAATCGCTGACCTCCCCCAAAAAAAGACATCACGGGCCGACCGGTAGGGGCCACGCCTATAGACTACCCACGGATCAGCAATTTCGCCACCAATCCCATCATTGTCAGCCCAATAAAACCATCCAGAATCCGCCAAGCCCTAGAGTTAGCAAAGAGCGGCCGTAAAAGCCGAGCGCCATACCCCAACGCAAAGAAAAAAATAAGCGAAGCGCTCATGGCCCCAACAGCAAATTCCGCCCGCTGCGCCGCATATTGGGTGGATACACTGCCCAACAACACGACCGTATCCAGATAAACATGCGGGTTGAGCCAGGTGAATGCCAAACACGTCATCAAAGTCATCTGCAGGGACTTAACCACATCATCGGCAGGATTTAATGCGCCCCGGTTGCGCCACGCGGACCATAAGCTCCGCAGCCCATAGAACAGCAGAAACGCCGCGCCGCCAAAACGCATGACCGGAGCAAGCCACGGCACCACCGTAACCAGCGCCCCGAAGCCGGCGACCCCGCAAGCAATCAAAATCGCATCGGAAATCGCGCAAACCGCGCACACCGCAAAAACATGCTCGCCGCGCAGGCCTTGACGAAGGACGAAAGCATTCTGCGCGCCGATTGCAAGGATCAGGCTGAGACCAAGAAGAAAGCCGGAAAGCAGAGCGCCCATGCAGGAGTGTTCGGAATTTAGAGCCGCCCGGTCCTAAACGCCAAACGGTGCCCAGGCGCGTGGCGAACCAATTTTCAACTTCAGCCGGTCCGTCGCCACATCTCGTGCCAAAGCTGAATCTCCGGCTTTATAAGCCGCGATCCCCAATGTTTGAATTATCAAATCCCGCTGCGCATTACTGCCGCCGACCGGCGCCAGCCGCCTATAAATTGGTTGCAATAACACAATAACCCGCGCAAAATCACCCTTCCGAAAAGCCCGCAACGCCCGAATGACCGGCAACCCCAACGCCGCGCTCACGCCGGCATTGGTGCCATTATGCCCCGCCACATAATTTTCAATCGACGCCTCAAGTGCATCCGCCTGCGTGTCATCGCCGGCGCCTGCCAGCGTCATCGCAATATGCAAGTCGTTAAACGCCAGCACGTGATCTTCCGCATGCACCAGCCATTTCGGCGCCAGTTGCGCCCAGCGATCCCCAACGTCCATGCCCAGTAATTCCAGCCGCCAAAGCAACGCCGCCGCATCCACCAGATCCAGAATCATCGCCGGGTCTACGGCAATAATATGCGAATCATACACCGCCAGCGCCGCGTCCAATTCACCGAGCTCGATCAGAAACAGTCCCGCATGCCACCAATTATGCACGGCCAGCATCGCTGCCGGAGTCCAATGCGCCTCCAGCGCGCGCAGCCAGGCGATTCCTTCCTCCGCCCGGCCTTCCATTTCCAGCACATGCGCCACCGCATGGACCGCCCAGGCGTCCCCGGGGTTCAGCGCCACCGCCTCGCGCCCAGCCTGCTCGGCCGCCGCGTAATCGCCGGTCTCCTCCAACCCAAACGCCGCCATCCCCAGCACAAACCCGCGCCGCGAATCATTCCCGGCATATCCGGGCAACACCGAAAGCGGCACGTCCCGCAGTTTCTCACCGGCGCCCAGAAAAAAATGCGTATCATGCGCCAGCCGCAGCGCCAGCAAATCCGTGGGATCGGCCGCAAGTACTTGTTCCCAGGCTTGCGCCGCGCCGGCGATATCGCCCTCAGCCCAGCCTTTTGCGCCCGCCAGATGCAACCGTTCGCGCGCCGTCAGATGGGTAACCTTACCCGCCGCCGCCAATGCCTCCCGCACCGGCGCGGCATCGCCCTTAACGCCGCCCAGACAGTTCAGCGCGGCGATCGTGGTGTAGCCGAGAACAAATTCAGGGTCCGATTCCAACGCCGCACTCAGCGTCGCAACCGGATCCCCCTTCCAGCTCAGATATTCCGCAAGTGCCTTATCCAGCGCCGCTTCCCGTGCGTCCATCGCAACCTCACTCGGCGGCGTCAGCCGCCGGGATATAAATTTGCCCGCCGGCTTCCTTGAACGCCTCGCGCTGCGCCACAAGCCCGGCCACCCGATGCGCCTCATCGCGAATATCATGGCTGATTTTCATCGAGCAGAATTTCGGACCGCACATGGAACAGAAATGCGCCGTCTTATGCGCCTCCTTCGGCAGCGTCTCATCATGGAAATTCCGCGCCGTATCCGGATCGAGCCCCAGATTGAATTGATCCTCCCAGCGGAATTCAAACCGCGCACGCGAAACAGCATCATCCCGCAACCGCGCCGTCGGATGCCCCTTCGCCAGATCCGCAGCATGCGCCGCAAGCTTGTAGGTAATCACCCCATGCTTCACATCTTCCCGGTTCGGCAGGCCCAGATGCTCCTTCGGCGTCACATAGCAAAGCATCGCCGTCCCGAACCAGCCGATCATCGCCGCCCCAATCGCCGAGGTGATATGATCGTACCCAGGCGCAATATCGGTCGTCAGGGGCCCAAGCGTATAAAACGGCGCCTCGTGGCAAACCTTCAGCTGCTTATCCATATTGGCTTTGATCTTATGCATAGGCACATGCCCAGGCCCCTCGATCATCACCTGACAGCCTTTCTCCCACGCAACCTTGGTCAGCTCGCCCAAGGTCTCCAGCTCGGCAAATTGCGCCGCATCATTTGCATCGGCGTTTGAGCCCGGCCGCAACCCATCGCCTAGTGAGAACGACACGTCATATTTGCGCATGATGTCGCAAATATCGCCGAAATGCTCATACAGAAAACTCTCGCGATGACGCGACAGACACCAATGCGCCATAATCGATCCGCCGCGCGAAACAATCCCGGTCACCCGGTTCGCGGTCAGCGGAATATACCCCAGCCGCACGCCGGCATGGATGGTGAAATAATCAACGCCCTGCTCAGCCTGTTCGATCAGCGTGTCCTTGAAAACTTCCCAGTCCAGCTTATCCGCCTCGCCACCAACCTTCTCCAGCGCCTGGTAAATCGGCACGGTCCCAATCGGCACCGGGGCATTGCGCATGATCCAGCTGCGAATATTATGAATGTTCCGCCCGGTGGAAAGATCCATCACGGTATCGGCACCCCAGCGGATCGCCCAGACCAGTTTCTCGACTTCCTCGGCCGCCCCGGACGTCACCGCCGAATTGCCGATATTGGCGTTGATCTTCACCAGGAAATTCCGCCCGATAATCACCGGCTCCAGTTCCGGATGATTGATGTTCGCCGGAATAATCGCCCGTCCGGCCGCGATCTCGGAGCGCACAAATTCCGGCGTCACAAAATCCGGAATTGCCGCATCGAAATCCTCGCCATCGGCCCGGAACGCCGCCGCCTGCGCATGCGCCTGATGCCGCCCGAGATTTTCCCGATGCGCGACATAAATCATCTCCTCGGTGACAATCCCGGCCTTCGCAAATTCATATTGCGTCACCGGATTGCCATGCTGCCCAACCAGAATCTTGTGTGGCGCCGGGCAAAGTGGGACCAGCTTATCAACCGGCGTAAACCCGTTATCGGCGGCCGTAACAATCCGCCCGGTCGAGCCGGTAAAATCCCGCCCGGCCAGCCACTTCGCCCGCGGCTGCGGCAGCCCGGCATCCAGATCAATCTGCACGCCAGACTCTGTATACGGTCCCGAGGTATCATACAGCTGCAAAGGTGGTTCCTTGGCGGTTGGATGCAACATCACCTGCCGGAACGGCACCAGAATATCCGGATGCCCAACCGGCGCCGAATAAATTTTTTGGCTCCCAATAATGGGGCCCGTTGTGACGGAATTCGGCTTTGCCTGCACAGTCATCTCATCGCCTCCATATATCAGAGAGCGGGAGCGAAATTGCGGCACCCCGTCCCTCCGCCGGCATAACCCGGATCAGGTTCAAAGGGTTCATCGCGGTGGGCAACGCCCCAGCGACTTCTCAGTTCCTTCACGAAACACCCCTCGGTGCCGCCATGTCACTCCAGCAGGCCGCATAAGTCAAATTAAACCCAAGGAAAGGCTAGGAACAGGCGCGCTGGGTCAATCCCGCTTTAAGGGCGTTGCCAGGATGCAAACAGCGCCGTCAGCGCGCAGAAATGGATCTGATTGCAAACTCCCTGTGGGACCGCGATGGGAGGCAAACGTGAAGCCGGGTCCGTATTGGCGCTGTGTTGCCCGGATCGTCTTCTGCAGGAAGGCTTGCCGCTCCAGCGGATCGTCGATCTCTTGCGCAACCCGATGCCGGATCACGTCCAGATCAGCCCCTGCACTGGCCTCCTGGACGGCAATTTCCGCGTAGGGACCAATAATGGCGGCAAGACGAGAAGCCATATCCGTCAAAGCCATCAGGCGCTCGCTTTGTCCCGACCGTGCGTTTTCAACTTCCGTCGGGTTCGACATTCCGCTCCATTCGAACCCAACCTCATGCACCAGGCCGGAGATCAATAAAAACGCATAACCCGCAAACCGGCTGGGCAGCGCGATGTGCTCGCCTTCAGCATAGCGCAAGAGGCCGCCCGTTTCTGCCAGCATGTCCGGCGTCTGCCCCCCGGGCAGCGCGATATTTGAAGCTGAAATGCTATCCGCAAGCGCCCGCCGCAGGCTTTCCTGCGGTGACGGCATGTCGAACGCCCAGCCGTTGCCATCCAGCGCGGCCACGCTCGGCACCGGCCAGGCAATGCCGTTTCGCTGGAAAGCGTACCAGACCCGGGTCATTACCTGCGCCTGCACTTTGTTCGGACTCTGTTGCGCGCGGACCCAGTAGCGGACGCAATAAGTTATCTGCGCCCGCTCAGGACTGAAAATCGCCGGCGCAACGCTCACGGACTCCCTCGCATCGACCGACGGAAGATCAGTGACAACGGCGCTGACAATGCTCGCAATAGACTGCGGATCCTCCGCGATCGGCGCCACGATCATCACGCTGTCCCTAAACGAGTCCGCGGCCGGCAGGATGGTGATGCGCCCATCCAGAATGATGGAGTTGGAAAGCACCACGACACCGCCGCCCGATTTGTCGCCCGAAATGGAACGCCAGCCCATCGACGTAATGGTTATGGGATCGCCGTCATGCAGGATCGTGTCGCCCACTTTCAGCACGTGATCGGTGCGAAGCGTGATGCCCGCGATGAGGCCGCCCAGCGTCGGTTGCAACGCCAGGCCGATAATCGCCGTGAATACGGCTGAGGTCGTCAGCAATGTGGTGATATTCACCCCGAAATGCGCAAGCACCCCGGTGAAGCCGGCAAAACCCAGCACGGCGTATACGCCCACGCGTTCCAACCCTGTGGGTTCCGCGGCCAGCAGGGCCCGAATCCCAACACCGATAATGACCTCGCCGGCCAGCACCACGGCAACCATCGCCGTCAGCAGCGACGCCGCAATGTTGAGCGCCGGCGCCAGCGCCCCATCGAAAAGCTGGTATTCGGCGGCGACGCTTCGGTACCACCAAAGCAGTGCGCAAACCGTGATGGCCAGCAACAGCGAGAGCGCCCGCCGCATCCTAGACCTTGGGGTCGGAAGGAGGCCGCGCAGCCAGGTCGCGCAGCACCTTTCTCAGGCTGAGGTCGAGCCGGGTGATCGCGCCGCTCAACTGCCTGAGTTCCCGCGTGCCGGACTCCGGCATGGCTAAATGATCATCCGTGGAGCGGCTGGCCGCATCCGCGGCTTCCGCCAGCCGCCGCAAAGGTGTTACCAGCGCCGAGCCAAGCGCGGTCGTGAGCGCCAGATAGGTGATCAGAAAAACCACCAGCAAGCCTGCCGCCAGCATGGCGGCAAGCTCAGTGGTGCCGCGCAGCTCGGCGGCAATCGGAACGCTGAGTTCCATAATCCCGACCGTCTCATGCAATTTCCATCCAAAGCCGTTGGACGTGCCGTACTGGGCGACCATCCCCGGCGGCGCATTGGCTGGCGTTGAATGGCATGAAAGGCACGCCGCGTTATCGACCGTGATCGGCCGCGCCAGATAAAAATACGTGCCGTCCATACCGCTTCGAATACCCTGCATTTCCTTCAGCGACGGATCACTGCGGAACATTTGCGTCAGCTCCACTTCATGCGGCGTCGGCAGGTCGTCGGGATTGGTCGGGTTGAGCGCGGTCGAGCGGAATAAATGGTCGGGGTAGAGCTTCGTGAACCGGTTGAAGACGGCTTTGCTGGCGTAGAACGGAACCTCCTGCCGATCGAATTCGCCGGGCGGCAGCTTTGCCAACGTCGGCACAACTTCGTCGCCGGTATAGGCGCTCACAGCCAAAGCCGCTGTAAGAAGCAGCCGCGCATCATTCGATGCGGTTTCGATCGCACGATTTCGAAGAATGACATACAGGCTGCCTGAGCCGATGATCAGGGACGCGATCAGGATCACCAGAAGGATGCGCCGGATAAGACCACTCGCACTCAACGAGTCAGGTGTCGCGGCCCCTGCCATGGATCTTTTCCCTTCGCTTCCCCGAGCGGCGATTCGCGCCGCCTTCAAGGATGAACGCTCTGCCCGATGCGTGGCAAGTCAATTCATTGAAGTTCTGTTTCTTGTTAAGGCAAATGCCTAGAGGCTGTTTCAGAAGTCGCTCCGGCCTCCGGAGTAGACTTGTGAAATAGCCTCTAAACCGAATTGCCGGCCGCAAAGCCGCTGGACCACGCCCATTGAAAATTATACCCGCCCAGCCAACCGGTTACGTCCACGGCTTCGCCAATGACAAACAAGCCAGGCACCTTCCGGGCTTCCATGGTTTTGGAGGACAATTCATCCGTATCCACCCCGCCCAGCGTCACCTCCGCCTTCGCATACCCTTCAGTGCCGGAGGGCTCCACCATAAACCGGCCGATCATATCAGCGGTATTCTTGAGCGCCTTATTCGGCATATCGCCAATCACATGGTTGCCCAACGGCGGCTGCAGCAATCCATGCGCCAGCCGCGCCGGCAAAACCTCGCTTAGAATCGTCTTCAGCTCAGCCTTCGGCCTATCGGCCTTGCGCCCAAGCAAAAATTCATACGCATCCAGGCCGGGCAGCATATCCAACGCAATCTTCCGCCCTTCCTGCCAGTACGAAGAAATCTGTAATATCGCCGGCCCCGACAGCCCGCGATGCGTGAACAACACATTCTCCCGGAACGCCTGCGCGCCGCATTGCGTCACCGCATCGAAGGAAACCCCGCTCAGTCCCTGCATCCACGCCCATTGCTCGCCGGCCACCGTCAACGGCACCAGACCTGGTCGGATTTCCGTCAGCTTCAACCCGAACTGCCGCGCAATCTCATGCGAAAACCCGCTGGCCCCCATCTTCGGTATCGAAAGTCCGCCGGTCGCCAGCACCAACGCCGCCCCGTAAACCGGGCCCAGGTCCGTCTCGACGCAAAAACCCCCATCCTTGGTCACGCCCGAAACCGTACAGCCAAGCCGCATTTCCACCCCAGCCGCCGCCCCATCCTCCACCAGCATCGCCAAAATCTGCTTCGCCGAGCCATCGCAAAACAACTGCCCCAGCGTTTTCTCGTGATAGGCAATCCCCCGCGACTCAACCAAGGCGATGAAATCAGCTTGAGAGAACCCCGCCAGCGCCGATTTGCAAAAATGCCGGTTGCCGGAGACAAAATGCTCCGCCTTCACCTCCCGATTGGTGAAATTGCACCGTCCGCCGCCCGAAATAACGATTTTCGCACCCGGCTCGGCATTATGCTCGAGCAACAGAACGCGTTTGCCCCTCTTCGCCGCCACTGCGGCGCAAAACAAGCCCGCCGCGCCCCCGCCGATCACGACAACATCAAACCTATCCGCCGTCATCTTGGCACCCTATCATCTTAGTAAAACCGCGTTAAAAAGGCGGACGTTTTAGGCTGTTTCACCAGAGTAGACTTATGGAGCAGCCGTGGGAGTGCTTATGCGCCTATCGCCGCTGTGGCAAAGAAGGTTCGCCATTTTCCGTGCCCACCGGCGCGGCTGGGTTTCCCTCATCCTGTTCGCCGTTATCTTCGTCGTCAGCATGGGCGCCAATTTCATCGCCAACGACAAACCCTTCCTGATGGAATACCGCGGCCATCTCTACTTACCCGCCATCCAGCAAATCTCCGGGCAAACTTTTGACCCAAACTTCCTCCCCACCGAGGCCGATTACACCAACCCGCAGGTAAAAGCCGCCATCCGCGCCCATGGCTGGATGCTCTGGCCCCCCATCCCGTTCAGCTACGACACCATCGTCTGGAACGCCCGCCTCGCGCCGGCGCCCCCTTCAGCCGAACACCCGCTCGGCACCGACGAAGTCTCCCGCGACGTCCTGGCCCGCGTCATCTACGGCCTGCGCCTCTCCATCCTGTTCGGCTTCGGCCTCACCATCGTCGCCTCCATCATCGGCATCGTCGCCGGCGCCGTCCAAGGCTTCTACGGCGGCACCACCGACCTGTTCTTCCAGCGCTTCATCGAAATCTGGTCCGGCATGCCGCAGCTTTTCCTGCTCATCATCCTCTCCAGCATCATCGCCCCCAGCTTCTGGATCCTCCTCCTATTCCTGCTCCTGTTCTCCTGGATGACCCTCACCGGCGTCGTCCGCGCCGAATTCCTGCGCGCCCGCAACCTGGACTATGTCCGCGCCGCCAGAGCCCTCGGCGTGCCCGATTGGCGCATCATGCTGCGCCACATGCTCCCCAACGCCATGATCGCCACGCTAACCTTCCTCCCCTTCATCCTCTCAGACTCGGTAACCCTCCTAGCCAGTCTCGACTTCCTAGGCTTCGGCATGCCCCCCGGCGCCCCCTCGCTGGGCGAACTCGTCTCCGAAGCCAAGGACAACTTACAAGCCCCCTGGCTAGGCTTCACCGCCTTCATCACCCTCGGCGGCATCCTGATCATCCTGATCTTCATCGGCGAAGCCGTGCGCGATTCATTCGATCCACGCAAATCATGAAAGTGAAGCAAAGCACTTCTTTTTGTGAACAAAAAGAAGCAAAAAAACTTTTTTATGCTGGTGCATGGGCTGTGTCGCCGCCAGCGCCCTGGCCCCAGATTAACAAAAGTCTTTTGGTTCTTTTCTTCAGAAAAGAACATTAAAATGACTTTGCTAAGCGTTCAAAACCTATCGCTTTCTGCCGCGCATAAAACGCTTGTTGACAACATTTCCTTCCATGTGGAGCCTGGAGAGACGCTGGCCATCGTCGGCGAATCCGGCTCCGGTAAAACGCTTTCCGCCCTAACTGTGCTCGATCTTTTGCCGCCGGGCGTTACCCGTGGCGGCGGCCATATTCTGCTGGACGGTTGCGACATCACCGCCGCCACGCCGGCGCAAAAGCAGAAACTGCGCGGCGGCGTGGCGGGGATGATTTTTCAGGAACCGATGTCCAGCCTCAACCCGCTGCAGCGGGTGGGCAAGCAGATTGCGGAGGCGATGCTGCTGCACGGCAAATTTTCCAAAAACACGTTACGATCGCGCGTACTCGACTTGCTGCGCGAGGTCGGCCTGTCGGATGCCGAGCACCGGATGGATGATTACCCGCATCTGCTTTCCGGCGGCCAGCGCCAGCGCGTGATGATCGCGATTGCGCTTGCCAACAACCCGAAACTTCTTATCGCGGACGAACCCACCACCGCGCTCGATGTTACGCTGGAGAAACAGATTCTCGACCTCATTGCCCGCGAGCAAAAAGACCGTGGCCTTGGGGTGTTGCTGATCACGCATGACCTCGGTCTGGTCCGCCGCTATGCCGACCGCGTGCTGGTGATGGATCAAGGCAAGGCGATCGAGGACAACAGCGCGGAAGAACTGTTCGACCATCCCCAACACCCGCAAACCCAGCGCCTGCTGGCTGCCCGCAATTTTGCGCCGCCACCGCCCTTGCCCAACGCGCCGGTGCTGCTTGAAGCTTCAAACCTGTCCGTCAAATTTCCCATTCTGCGCGGCGCGCTGCGGCGTAAAGTCGGCGAAATCGCCGCGGTGGACGACATCTCCTTCAACCTGCGCGCCGGCGAAACCCTGGGCCTGGTGGGCGAATCCGGCTCCGGCAAATCCACCATCGGTCTTCTACTGCTGCGGCTGATCCGATTCGAAGGCACGGTATTATTCGACGGCCACGACCTGTGCCGGCTCTCAAAAACCGCCCTGAACGTATTGCGCGCCGATTTGCAAATCGTCTTCCAGGACCCTTACGGCAGCCTCGCCCCGCGCCTGACCGTTGCCGACATCATCTCCGAAGGTCTCACCCTCCACGAAAAACATCTAACCCGCGCCGCCCGCGCCGCCCGGGTCGCCGCCGCCCTGACCGAGGTCGGCCTGCCCAGCGACGCCGCGCAGCGCTATCCGCATGAATTCAGCGGCGGCCAGCGCCAGCGAATCGCCATCGCCCGCGCGCTGATATTGCAACCCAAAATCCTGATTCTGGACGAACCCACCAGCGCGCTGGATGTTACCGTGCAGGCCGAAATTCTTGAACTGCTCCGTTCCTTGCAGATCAGGCACGGCATCGCCTATCTCTTCATCAGCCATGATCTCGCGGTTATCCGGGCCCTGGCGCACCGGATTATCGTGCTGAAAAACGGCAAAATCGTCGAAATGGGCCTTGCAGACACTGTTTTTGCTGCACCGCACGCGGCCTACACAAAAACCCTGCTCGCCGCTTCCGGTCTGAATTTGCATTCGTCCCATGCAACGTCTCGTCTATAAAAACCTGGCCCTTGCGTTTATTTGAATCGCCGACTCTTCACGTAGTGTATCAATCTGGTAATAGTACAGAGTCAACCTGGCGCAGTATTTCGCTCCGGCAGCGCCTGCCGATCACAGTGGTTCAAGGATTTAGGGTCTCCGCTCGATGAAAATGATCAACGCTATCCGCATGGGCGGGTCCAATGTGCTGCCGCTGGTGGAAGGCGGCAAAGGCGTCGCCGTCTCTAACGGCGCCACCTGCGGGCATTGGGCAGCCGGCGGCGGCGTCGGCACCTTCAGCGCCGTCAACGCCGATAGCTACGATTCGCAAGGCAATGTCATCCCGCAGGAATATCGCGGCAGAACCCGCCGCGACCGGCATGAGGAGCTGATTGCCTACGCCATCGAAGGCGGCGTCACCCAGGCCCGCCAGGCCTATGACATCTCCAACGGCCGCGGCCGCATCCACGCCAACCTGCTATGGGAAATGGGCGGCGCCGAGCGCGTCATCACCGGCATTCTTGAGCGCACCAAGGGCATCGTCAACGGCATCACCTGCGGCGCCGGCATGCCCTACCGCCTGGCCGAAATCGCCGCCAAATTCAACGTGCATTACTACCCCATCGTCTCCTCCGGCCGCGCCTTCAGCGCGCTATGGAAGCGCGCCTACTCAAAAGTGTCGGACCTGCTGGGCGGCGTCGTCTATGAGGACCCCTGGCTCGCCGGCGGCCATAACGGCCTCTCCAACGGCGAGAACCCGCAAAACCCTGAAAACCCCTATCCCCGCGTCGTTGCCTTGCGCAAAATCATGCGCGAGTTCGGCCTGGGCGAGACCCCCATCATCATGGCCGGCGGCGTCTGGTGCCTGGAGGAATGGGAAGACTGGATCGGCAACCCGGAACTCGGCCCCATCGCCTTCCAGTTCGGCACCCGCCCCTTGCTCACCAAGGAAAGCCCGATCAGCGCCCGCTGGAAGCAACGCCTGCTCACCCTCAAACCGGGCGACGTCTTTCTCAACAAATTCTCCCCCACCGGCTTCTATTCCTCGGCCGTCAACAACAACTTCATGAACGAGCTGCGTGAACGCTCGGAGCGTCAGGTCGCCTTCACGCTGGAACCCGTCGGCGAGCATCTGGTGGAATACGGGGTGGGCGCCCGCCGCCGCCCGGTCTACCTCACCGCACCCGATTTCGCCCGCGTGAAGGACTGGGAAGACGCCGGCTTTATCGACGCCTTGCGCACCCCGGACTCCACCCTCATCTTCGTCGCCCCCGAAAAAGCCGCGGAAATCCAGCAGGACCAGGTCAACTGCATGGGCTGCCTCAGCCAATGCCGCTTCTCCAACTGGAGCCAGGAACCCCCGAATTACGACAACGGCAAAAAATCCGACCCGCGCAGCTTCTGCATCCAGAAAACCCTGCAGGACATCGCCCATGCCGACCCGGCGGATGAGACCGCACTCGACAATAATCTGATGTTCGCCGGCCACAACGCCTACCGCTTCGGCTCGGACCCGTTCTATTCCAACGGCTTCATCCCAACCGTCCGCGAACTGGTGGAACGCCTGCTGACCGGCAAATAAGCTTTCGCAGACTCTGGCAACTCCGGCTAAACTCCCCCCACAACCGAGTCGGAGTGAACCCCGTGGCGACCATAACCGGACAAACCCGCCCCACTGTCATCGTGCTGGGCAATGAAAAAGGCGGCTCCGGCAAATCCACCACCGCAATCCACGTCGTCATCGGCCTGATGCGCGACGGCTTCCGCGTCGGCGCCCTCGACCTCGATGCGCGCCAGGGAACCCTCGCCGGCACCCTTGCCGCCCGCCAGCATTTCATCGACTCGAAGAGCATCCCGCTGCCCATGCCAGCTTTCGCGTCTGTCCATCGCAGCGCCCTGGATAACCGGCTGGAAGCCGAGGAAGAGGAACGCGCTTGCTTCGATGCCGCCTTCGCGGAGGTTGCCGCCAACGCCGATATTGTCGTCATCGACTGTCCCGGCGCCGATACCTATCTGTCGCGCTACGGCCATGCCCAGGCCGATACGCTGATCACCCCAATTAATGACAGTTTCGTCGATTTCTCCATGCTGGCCAAGGTCGATCCGGAGAATCACGACATCGTCAAACCCAGCATTTATGCCGAGATGGTCTGGGAGGCCCGCAAAAACCGCTTCGCCGCCGATCGCGGCAAGAT
>JAMFSE010000086.1 GCA_026225115.1 Rhodovastum atsumiense | reverse complement strand
CATCGTGCTCGGCTCGAATACCGACCCCTACCAGCCGGTCGAGCGCACCCTCAAAATCACCCGTGCGCTGCTGGACGTGCTGGAAAAATTCAACCACCCGCTGGTCATCGTCACCAAATCCGCCGGCGTGCTGCGCGATGCCGACATCCTCGGCCGCATGGCCAAGCTTAACCTGGTCCGCATCTTCATCTCGGTCACCACGCTGGACGCGACGCTGGCGCGCGCCATGGAACCCCGCGCCGCCAGCCCCTCCCGCCGCCTCGCCGCCGTCACCGCGCTCACCCAGGCAGGCATCCCCACCGGCGTGCTTGCCGCCCCGATGATCCCCGGCCTCAACGATGCCGAGCTCGAACATATCCTGGAAGCCGCCGCCCGCGCCGGCGCCATCAGCGCCGGCATCACGCTGCTGCGCCTGCCCTTCGAGCTCACCGAGCTCTTCACCAACTGGCTGAACACCCACCTCCCCGAACGCGCCGGTCATGTCCTCTCGCTGATCCGCCAGATGCGCGGCGGCAAACTGAACGACGCCCAATTCCACACCCGCTTCGCAGGCGCCGGCCCCTATGCCGAACTCCTCCACAAACGCTTCTCCCGCGCCGCCCGCCAGCACGGCCTGCTCACGGAAAAACAAACCCTGGACACAACAAAATTTGCCGCCCCCAACGCCGTGAAGGAAGTCACTCAATTATCTTTGTTCTAGAAAAGCAGCAGCTTTTTTGAAGATGACTGGGCGGCCCGATTCAGACTGCGCAGCTACGCTGCTCAGTCATCGGGACGCCATCTGCGCAAAAAACCTTTATAAATCTGAGCCTAGGGCTGTGGCCATTCCAAAGCCCATAACCCAGCATAACGAAAGTTTTTTGGTTCTTTTTTTCAAAAAAGAACCGCTTTTCTTGCCTAAGCTGCGCTCGCCCTCGGTTTCGGCAACAATTGCGGAGGAGTGTCTTCAGGTACGGGGGTTAACGCCTCCAACAAAGCCGACCGCAACTGCCCCAGCTTCCGCTCATTCTCAATTTTCATCCCGAACACGTCCTTGACGTAGAACACGTCAACCGCCCGCACCCCGTACGTCGTCACATGCGCGCTCGCGATTTGCAGCCCCTCATCGCTGATCGCGGAGGTCACATCATGCAGCAACCCCGGCCGGTCCCGGCCGTTCACCTCGATCACCGTATGCCGGTTCGAGGCCCGGTTATCCACCACCACCCGCGGCGGCACATGGATCGCCCGCATCCGCCCCGGCAGCAGCGTGCGCGTCGCCTTGCGGATTTCATTGGCCAGCTTCAACCGCCCGGAAAGCGCCTGCTCGATCAACAACGACAGCCGCGCCAGGCGGTGCGGCGTATCATAGGGGCCGCCGGCGGCATCCTGAATCCAGAACGTATCCAGCGCCATGCCGTCGGTCAGCGTATGGATCCGCGCATCCACAATCGAGGCCCCGGCAATCGCCAGCGCCCCTGCGATCCGGCTGAACAACCCGGCATGGTCGGCGGTATAAACCACCACCTCGGTCACCGCGCGCGCCGGCAGCGGCTCGGTATTCACGGTCAGCGGCGCCGAGCGCCGCTTGGCGTCGCGGATCATCCGCGCATGCCGCTCGATGCTTTCCGGATCGAAGCTCAGCCAATAGCTCGGATACCCCAGGGACAGAAACTCATTACGCTCGATCGCCGGCCAATCCGCCAGCAGCCCGCCGACCACATCTTTCACCCGGCTGATCCGCGCATCCCGCTCGGTCGTCGACAACCCGCCCTCGAGCACCTCCGCGACCCGCGCATACAACTCGCGCAGCAGCGTCGCCTTCCAGCCGTTCCAAACCTTCGGGCTCACCGCGCGAATATCGGCGACCGTCAAAATCAGCAGCAGCCGCAGGCGCTCCGGCGACTGAATGGTATCCGCCAGATCCAAAATCGTCTTCGGATCGTCGATATCCCGCGAAAACGCCGTCTGGCTCAGCATCAGATGATGCAGCACCAGCCAGGAAACCATCTCGGTCTCCTCCGCCGTCAGCCCCAGCGCCGGCCCGATCTGCAGCGCGATCTCGGCCCCCAGCACGGAATGATCCCCACCCCGGCCCTTGGCGATATCATGCACCAGCATCGCCACATACAACGCCCGGCGGGACTGCACCTGTTCCATCAGCTCGCTCGCCACCGGCGCCACATTGGAAAGCTGCCCGGCCTCGATGCTGTTCAGCACCTTGATCGCCTCGACCGTATGCACATCCACCGTAAACACATGGTAAGTGTCGAACTGCATCTGCCCGACAATCCGCCGCCAATCCGGCAGATAGCGTCCCAGCACCCCGGTCTCGTTCAGCAGCGTCATCCAGCGCGCGCTATCGCAGCTGCGCTTGTCGCCATCGCCCTCGCGCCCGCCGCAAAGCAGGTCGAGGAACAGTTCCGCCGCCTTCTTATCCCCGCGCAGAGCCGCCGCCTTATTGGCGTTACGGATCAGTTTGCGCAGCGCCAGCGGGTGCAGCTCCAGCCCGCGATCCCGCGCCGCCAGCAAAATCCGGAAAATACTGCTGGGATCAGCCTCCGGATCGCGCCCGGGCGCAAACAGAATCTTGCCGTCCGCCAGTGCAAACCCGGCCTCAATGAGCCCCTTATCGGTCTCCGGCGCCAAGGCCGGCGGCCCCAAAGCGGCGCGTATCAGCGCCGGTTCCAGCACCCCGGTCACCCGCGCCACTTCCCGCACGACCAGGAAGTAATGCCGCATGAAGCGTTCCACGCCATCCTGCCGGCCATGCTTGGTATAGCCCATGCGGGCGCCCACAACCGGCTGGAAATCGAAGGTCAGCCGTTCCTCGGCCCGCCCCGCGACGTAATGCAGGTGAAACCGCACGGTCCATAAATATTCCCAGGCCCGCTTGCAGGCCCTGGCTTCGGTCTCGGTCAGAATGCCGCCGCCGGGCGCATGCTTGCCCACCAGCTCGCTCATCGAAAACGTATCGAACACATAGCGCGCCAGCCAGTACAGGGTTTGCAGATCCCTTAAACCCCCGCGGCCTTCCTTCACATTCGGCTCGACCATGAACGGGGTTTCGCCAAAGCGCAGATGCCGCGCCGCGCGTTCCGCCTGCTTGGCGGCAATATAATCGCCGGGTCCATCCTCGCCGCAATCGGCCCGGAAATTCTTCTGGAATCCCGCAAACAGAAGCTGGTCGCCGGAGACGCAGCGCGCGTCCAGCAGGCTGGTGCGGATGGTCACGTCATCGCGCGCCGCCTTCCGGCATTCGGCGACCGAACGGGTCGCGTGCCCCACCTTCAGCCCCAGATCCCATAGAAAATACAGCACAAATTCAACCGCCCGCTCCACCCGCGGCGGCGCCTTCACATCGGTCAGAAACAGCAGATCGATATCGCTGAACGGCGCCAAGGTCGCCCGCCCGTAACCGCCGGTCGCCACCATCGCCAGCCGGTCCTGCGGCTCAATCGGCACAATCGCCAGCGCATAACCCAGCAGCGCCGCGATCAGCTCATCCACCAACCCGGCATGCAGCCTTGCCGCTTCCAGCCCGTTAATGCCGTCCCGCTCGAACCTGGTCTGCACATGCGCCTGAATCCGCCCCAGCTGCCGGCGAAACGACGCCAACGCCAGATCCCGCGGCGGCGGATTGCCGAGCGGCACCAAATCGGCAAGTGCCGCCGTAATCTCCGGCGGTTTGGTTGAAATCGAGGACATTTCCAACATGTCGTCCACGTTAGCTCGACTTGTCGCGATACGCCATCAACTTTGTGCGTAGCTCATATAACGCAGACAAGGCCTCTCGCGGCGTCATCTTATCCGGATCAAACCCCTCCAGCGCCGCCTCGATGCCGGAATCCGCCGCCGGCTCGACTGCCGCAAACAGCGGCAGCAGTTTCGCTGACGGACCGTTACGCTCAGCCGCCTTAAGCAGAAACTCCGCGCGTTTTGCTACAGATTCCGGAACCCCCGCCAGACGCGCCACATGCACGCCCCAGCTGCGCTGTGCCGCGCCCGGCGCCACTTCATGCATGAAAACCACTTCGCCCCTCCACTCCTTCACCCGCATCGTGCACGCATGCAGCCTCGGTAGCGCCTCCGTCAGCATGAATAATTCATGGAAATGTGTGGCAAATATGGCGCGGCACCGGATATTCTGGTGCAGCTCCTCCAGCACCGCCTGCGCAATCGCCAGCCCGTCGCGGGTCCCGGTCCCCCGCCCGATTTCATCGACGATGACAAAACTCTTCGGCCCCGCCTGATGCAAAATCGCCGCCGCCTCGATCATCTCGACCATGAAGGTGGAGCGCCCGCTGGCCAGATCATCCGCCGCCCCGACGCGGGAGAACAGCCGGTCCACCAGCCCCAGGCGCATGCATTCCGCCGGCACCGGCAGCCCGGCCTGCGCCAGAATGATCAGCAGCGCGTTCTGCCGTAAATACGTCGACTTGCCCGCCATATTCGGCCCGGTCAGCAGCATCAGCCGGCAAGCCGGCGACAAATCGCAATGATTCGGCACAAACCCGGTCCCCGGCGGCAGCGCCGCCTCCACCACCGGGTGCCGCCCGGCCCTGATTTCAAAGCTCTCATCGCCCAACAACTCCGGCCGGCACCAGCCCTTGCCCGAGCTCAAGCCAGCCGCCGATTGCAGCACATCCAGCAGCGCCAGCGCCTCCGCGCAGGCCGCAAGCGGCTCCACCAGCGCCAGAATCCGCTGCACCAGCCAGCCGAACACGAAACGCTCCCGCGCCGCCGCCCGCGCCGCCGCCTCGGCAATCTTGCGGTCCAGCGTGCTCAGTTCCGGATGCGTGAACCGCGCCCCATTCGCCAGGCCCTGGCGGAGAATAAGTTCCGGATTTTCCCGCAGGCTCGAAACCGCCACCGCCGGCACTTCCACCACATAGCCCAGTTGCGCATGATGCCGGATTTTCAGGCTCGCCACCCCGTAGCGCTGCGCAAGATCGGTCTGAAACGCCGCGATCACCTGCCTTGTCTCGTCGCGCAGCCGCCGCTCGGCATCGAGCTCGGCGTCGAACCCCGGGCGGATTGCCGCCCCCTCATCCAGCCGCAACGGTGCCGGCTCCGCCAGCGCCGCCGCCAAAATTTTGGCCAGCTCCGCATCCGGAATCAACGCGCCCGCGGCCCGCTCCAGCAGCGCCACCCCGGCTGGCAGCAGCGGCGCAATCTCGGCGCCGGCCGCCAGCGCGTCGCGCACCACCGCCAGATCTCGCGGCCCGGCCCGGTTCAGCGCAATCCGTCCCAAGGCCCGCGCCAAATCCGGCGCGCCCCGCAACGCCGCCCGCAATTTCCCCGCAATGTGAGGCGTATCGCGCAGCGCCAGCCAGGCGGTCTGCCGGTCCTCGAGCACGCTAAGGTCCGTCACCGGCGCCGCCAGCCAGGCGCCAAGCTTGCGCGCCCCGGCCGCACTCACCGTCATTTTCACGGCCGCCAGCAGGCTGCCCGCCTCCGCCCCGCCACGCGCCCGCAGAATCTCCAAACTCGCCCGGGTCGCCGCATCCATCAGCAGCAACCCGGCATTGCCGATCGAGGCCGGCCGCGACAGCCGCGGCATCGCCCCCATCTGCGTCGCTTGCACGTAGCCAAGCGCCGCGCACGCCGCCATCGCCTCGGCATCGCTGAACATCCCGAACGCATCCAGGCTGGCGGCGCCAAAAGCCTGCGCCAGCTCCCGGCGCGCCGCCGCCGCATTGGCAGGTGCGCGCATCATCAACCCCTCGGCACTCACCCGCCGCGCCGCAAAGCCCCCAAGCGCCATCTCCGGCGCCAGAATCTCCGCCGGATCGATCCTTCCTAGCAGCGATATCAGGCTCGCGGCGTCGCAGGCCTGCGTCTCGAATATCCCGGTCGAAATATCCAGCCATGCGAGGCCGATCCCACCCCCCGCCTCGGCAATCGCGGCCAGAAAATTCGGCTGCCCGGCCTCCAGCAGCGATTCCTCCGTCAGCGTACCCGGCGTCACCAGCCGCACCACCGCACGCGCCAGCGGCCCCTTGGCGCCGCGCGCCTTGGCCGCCGCCGGGTCCTCCATCTGCTCGACAATCGCCACCCGGAAGCCGCGCCGGATCAACCGCGCCAGATAAATCTCCGCCTGCCCGACCGGCACCCCGCACATCGAAACCGGCGCCCCCTGATGCGTGCCCCGCGCCGTCAGCGCGATATCCAGCGCCGCCGCCGCCGCCTGCGCATCCTCGAAAAACAGCTCGTAGAAATCGCCCATCCGAAAAAACAGCAGAGCATTCGGGTGCTCGGCCTTGATGGCAAACCATTGCGCCATCGCCGGGCTGGCGCCGGCCGCCACATCCTGCACATAAGCCATCAGCGCCGGCCCGGTTCCGGCCGCTTCGGCTCAGGCAACGACCGCGTCACAAATCCCGTCAACGCTACTCGGCGGCCGATCGTATCGTCGGCACATCGGCGCTCGCGGCATTCAGATCGAGCACGATCGGCACGCCGCTATGGTTGACCGCGATCGCCTCGCCGATCGCCTCGGCCGAAAGCGGCCGGTAGAACAGGAATCCCTGCGCCTGCGTGCAGCCATTGGCGCTCAGAAAATCCGCCTGCGCCTCGGTCTCGACGCCTTCCGCCGTCACCACCATCTTCATGCTCGTCGCCAGCCCGATGATCGCCAGGATGATCGAGGCATCATCCTTTTCCTGCCCAAGATCGCGAATGAACGAGCGGTCGATCTTGATCTTGTTGAACGGAAACCGCCGCAGATAGCTCAAGGACGAATAGCCGGTACCGAAATCATCCAGCGCGATCCGAATGCCGCGCCCGTGCAATTCCAGCAGCGCCTCAATGGTCTGGTTGTTGGTCTCCAGCACGGTCGTCTCGGTAATCTCCAGCTCGAGGCGCGCCGGCTCCAGCCCGCTCTCCGCCAGCGCCGCATCGACCTCGTTGATCAGCTCCTCGTCACGGAACTGCAGCGGCGATAAATTCACCGAGACATGCACATCCTTCGGCCAGGTGGCGGCAATCGCGCAGGCCTGGCGCAGCACCCAGGCGCCGATCGGCGCAATCAGCCCGGCGCCTTCGGCCATCGGAATAAACTCCGCCGGCGATAGCTGCCCCCGCTCCGGATGATACCAGCGCAAAAGCGCCTCCGCCGCGACAATCCGCTTGCTCTGGAAATCGATGATCGGCTGGAAAGCGAGGTAGAATTCCCCGCGCGCCAGCGCCTGCCGCAAATCCGTCTGCAGCGAGCGCCGGTCCTGCACCCGCTCATCCATCTCGACATCGTAGAGCCGCCAGATCGCCCGCCCATCCGCCTTCGCGCGGTACAAAGCCAGATCCGCGTTCTTCATCAGCAGATGCGGCGTCGCGCCGTCCCTGGGCGCCAGGGTCACCCCGATGCTGACGCCGATTTCCACCAGTCTGCCGTCGAAATGATATGGCCGGCTGACGCGCTCGCAAAGCCGGCGCGCCACCGCCGCCACTTCCTCGATATCCTTGGTCTTCAGGATAATCGCGAATTCATCGCCGCCGAGCCGCGCAGCAATATCCCCATCCCGGATACAACCCCGCAGCCGCTCCGAGACCGCAATCAAAATGCCGTCGCCGGTCGCATGCCCCATCGTATCGTTGACGGATTTGAAATCATCGAGGTCGAGGCAGAGCAGCGCCAGCCCGTCCTCCTCGGCGCGCGTGCAGCCCAGATGCAGCATCTCGTTGAACAGCACCCGGTTCGGCAGCCGCGTCAGGCTGTCATGGCGCGCCAGGAAGGCAATCTGCTCCTGGCTGCGCCGCACCACGGTCACGTCCGATCCAACCCCGTGATAGCCCACGAACCTGCCGGCTTTATCGACGATCGGCTTGCCGGTCAGCATCCAGCTCCGCTCCTCGCCGTCGATCACCACCGGCACCACCAGATCGCGGAACGGCGAGCGCTCGCCGATATAGCGGTTCAGCCTGGCCAGCGGCGTGCCCCCCTGCTGGTCGGCCTTGGTCATGGACCCGAAAAGCACCTGCGGAAACCTGCCCGCCAACGCCTCGCGCGACTTGCCCGCCACCTGTGCGAGGCGCGTGGAAATATGCTGCAGCGTCAGCTTGGCGTCGGTCTCCCACAGCCAATCGCTGGCGTTTTCCTCGAAATCGCGCAGCAGCAGCTTGATGACCTCGGCATTCTCCTCGATCCGGATGGCGTTGACCGCGCGCTCCGTCAGTTTCCGGTTGAGATAGATGATACAGAAACCGGTCAGGTTCGCGTAACCGATCAGACAAACCACGGCGAAATAATCGATCGGCCCGGGGACGAGAACCAGCGACAGGAACGCCCCGATCGTAATCGGCACCCAGAAGGCGAACCCGACCGCCGCCGGCGGCACCATCACCGGGGTCGAAACGCAGCCGATCATGATGGCGTAAACCAGCGCGCGCTGCGCCACGGTGGCGATTTCCATCACCTCGATCGCGGTCAGCCCCCATAGCGCGCCCAGCAACGCGCAAAGCCCGCCGACATTGCGGATAAAGCCCCGGGCATGGGACGACTGCCCGGCATTGCGCAGGCATTGAAAGGCTTTCCACGACAGCGAGGTATAGGTCAGGATGACGCAGCTCGCCAGCGCGATCAGATAGCCCGGCACCGCCACACGCGAGATATACAAGTCGAAAAACAGCAGCGACATCGAACTGATGCCGACGCCGCACATGATCGGCAGCAGATGCGCCAGGATCGAGGCCTGTTCCACATGCAGGCGCAACACCACATTGGGATCGAGGACCGGGCGTTCGGCGTTCTCCCGAGGCCAGAATTCATCAGAAATCGCGCGCAGCCAACTGCGCGGACCGCTGATATATCTCTCCGGGCTCAGAAGTTGATCCTCACAATCACAAAACCTTACCCAAATACCTATCCAACGTCCAATATATATCTACCTGAAACAATGCATGAGACTGAAACACTGCATGAGAATTTCTACAGGCGACTCAACCTTAGATCATTCAATATACACCTCCACAGCCTAAAGCTGAAAAGTTTTGTTAGTCGATCTACACAAAATTCCACCCATCCGGGCCGGAAAACGTGTCAAGCTGCCAAATGGCCGCCGGGAACCTCGAATCCGCCGGCAATCAAGATCCGGCGTTCAACGAAGCGGCCGATAATTTATCCAATAAATTGAACATGTTCCAAGACATAATCGCCGGCCTTTGCCAGACGCGGCTTATTCCCGCACAAGCATTGCAGAGTTGATACGATGATAAATTAAAAAAAACCTGCAATTTGCGGGAAAAATGTTAAAGATGGCTCGCTTTTTGGTTGCAAGACAGGAGATTTTAATGAGTTCGTTACAAACCGGCACCGCTTTCTTCTCACCCCGCGCTGCGTTGCGCCAGCAGGAACTGGCAAACCCGTCCGGCCTGACCGCGCGCCTCGCGCTCGACACCAAAACCCGGACCGACGCCTTCGCGCTCCGGCACAAAAGCTATCTCGCCGGCGATTATATCGACCGTCGGCCCGGCGATCTATTCTCCGACCCGAACGACGACATGCCGAACACCAAAACCCTGGTCGTCTACAAGCATGAGGAAGCCATCGCCTCGGTCCGGCTGTGCATCCTGGACACCAACCCGGTACTCCGCGGCTGGGACGATATCCCCGTCGCGCATGTCTTCCCCGAAGAGGTGGAAAGCCTGATGGCCGCGGCGTCCCCCGACGGTCAGCCCGTAAAAGCCATCGAAATCAACCGGCTGGTGCGCCATCCTGATCATATGAAAGATCACCAGCTGGTGTTCACTTTGTTCCAGTTCGTCTCCTTCATGGTCACCCATGAGAACTCGGACATGACGCTCTCCTGCGTGCGCCGCAATCACATGCCGTTCTACAAGCGCTTCAAATTCGAGCACATTGCCGGCCCGCGCTCCTACCCGGAATTGAAATTCGAGACCAACCTTATGGTCTGCCCGAAATCGAGCTATGAATCTTTGCGCAACAGCGTATCGATTTTCAGCCCGAAAGCGGTGCCCGCCGAAGCCTATGCCGGCCTCTTCCGCGGCGAAACCGTCAACGTCATCGGCAAGGGTTGAATCCGGCGTCAAGCTAAAGGTTGAAGGTTATGCATCACGGCGTCTCCGCGATCCTGTTCATCGCCGGCTTGATCTGCTTTGCCGCGTTCTCCTGGGGCGTGAAATCGCATTTCCGCCAGACCGGCCGCATTCCGCCCGGCACCTTGTTGATCAGCCTGCTTACCCTCCTGGGCTTCCTCTGGTTCGCCTTGCGCATGGCAATCGCCCGCCCCGGCCCGCTCTGGCTCGCCGCTTTGGCGCTGTTCCTCCTGTCGATTGCGCTATTCGCCTGGACCGTGAACGCCACCCGCAAAACCCCGCCGACCTTGGCTTTCGATACCGATGAGCCCTCCTTTTTGCTGAACCATGGCCCGTACAGCTACGTGCGCCACCCGTTCTATCTCTCCTACCTGCTGTTCTGGACTGCCACCGCCCTCGCCTCACCGGGAATTTTGCCTTGGGCGGCGCCATTGGTGATGCTGCTGGTCTACTGGAACGCCGCCAGCCGCGAGGAGCGCAAATTCGCCGGCTCCAACCTGTCCGCCGCCTACAGCAGCTACCGCGCCCGCGCCGGCGTGTTCCTGCCCCGCCTGCGTTCCGGCCCCATCCCGGACTAAATCGCGCAATATTTTTGCGCAGCGATCATTTGCCATGATTTGCGCATTTTTCTCAGGCAGAATTCCTTGTGCCCGCTTCCCTTCCCGCCACTCACCCCACGCCTGGCGTCAAAGCCAGCCCCGGCCGCGTGCTGTCCTGGCAATTCCAGACCGGCGTCGCGCTCTCGCTGTTCCTGATCGTCCTGCTCACCCGCCTGCCGACCTTCTTTCGCAGCGTCATGGATTGGGACGAGAGCCTGTATTTCCTGATGGCCGAGCAATGGCGCGCCGGCCACCTGCCCTACACCGCCATCTGGGACAATAAGCCGATCGGCATCTACGGCGTCTTCGCTTTGTTCCAGTCCTGGTTCGGCGACAATGTCGTCTCCATCCGCATCGCCTCGGTGCTGTTCATCACCGTCGCCGCCTTCGCCATTTTCAAAATCACCCTGAGAATCCCCGCCAACCGCGGCGTCGGTCCAATCTCCAGCACGGTTCTGGCGCTGTTCGCGGCACTCGCCTACGTCATCTGTTCCCTCACCAACGACGGCCTGTCCGCCAATACCGAAATCTTCATGGCCTGCTTCACGGCCCTGGCAATCCTGAGCGCCCTTTCCGGCCAGGCCTTTCTCGCCGGCTTGCTGTTCGGCATGGCCTTCATGACCAAATATGTCTCGTTGTTCGAATTCCCCGCCATCGCCTTCGCGGTCCTGGCGCTCAACCCCGGCCTCTCCTGGAAATCCGCCCTCCGCCGCGGAGCGGCCCTCGTCACCGGCGCGGCTTTACCTTTGGCGCTCACCATCCTGCTCTACGCCGGCAGCGGCCATCTGCACGCCTTCCTGGAGGACAGCATCCTCTCCAACTTCCGCCGGGTGAACGTCCCGGTCTCGCCGCAGGCGCTCACCTACGCCTTCAACATCGAACTGCTCCGCTGGTCGCCGCTGTTCCTGATCTCGCTGGCCATGCTGGCCATGGCCGCCGTCCATACCGTGCGCGGCATCGCCCGCAAAAACCTCTCTCCCGCCGCCCGCTTCAACCTGTTCCTGGCCCTCTGGCTCCTGGGCGGCTGTGTCGGCGTCGCCTCGGCGAAATCATTCTTCGACCATTACTTCCTGCAGATCCTCCCCGTCATGTGCATCACCCTCGCCTGGCTGCCGCTCAGCCTGCGGCGCACCACGCGGCTGCGCAAACTCCCGGGCCTGGCGCTCTGCACCGCCGTGCTGGCTTTGCCGCTGGCCGCCGCCGAAACCGCGGTCAGCGATGCCGCCACCCCCATCCTGGCGCTGACCAACGGCCATATCGCTCTGCAGCGCGACACCCCCGCCCGCATCGCCCATGAAATTCAGCCGCTGCTGGCCACCCTGGCCGACGGCACCGACGCCACCGGCCAGCTCTTCATCTTCGACTACCAGCCGATCATCTACAGCCTCGACCGCCAGCTGCCGCCGACCAAATACCCCTTCCCCTCGGTCCTCACCCGCTGCCAGCTGGCCCGCGTCGCCAAGGCGCCGGCAATGCACGAGATCGCGCGCATCCTCGCCACCAACCCGGAATTCATCATCCGCAGCCGCTACCCGTATAAAGACCCCACCATCGTCAACCTGCGCGTCTACGCCGCCGTCGACCGCACCCTGGCCGCCCGCTACCAAATCTGGCGCACCTACTCCGACGCCATCGTCTACCGCCTGCGCACCCCCGACGCCCCGGTAAACCCCAGCTTCGAAAACCTCCCCACCGCCTGCCCGGTAAAGTAAGGAAGCAGTTTTTTGAAAAAAAGAACCAAAAGACTTCTTTGACTCTGGGACATGGATTTTGGCGCCGTCAGCGCCATAGATGCTTGCTGCAGCTGTCAGCCGTTCGTAATGGTTTTGACAAAGGCAAGCAATTCACCCGGCTTGTAAGGCTTATCGATCACAGCCCTAAACAGCTCGTGGTGGCGGCGCGCTATATCGCCTTGAGCACCGGTCAGCAGTATCACAGGCAAATCCGCCAGCTCGGCATCCGCTTTGAGCGCCTGGGCAAGTTCGAGGCCGGTCATGAGCGGCATCATGAAATCCGTAATGACCAGCGCCGGCTTACGTTCGCGGATCATTTGCAGCGCCGCGCGGCCGTGCGGCGCCGTCATAACCTCATGGCCATCGTCCATCAGCATTACTGCCAGAATGTCCGAGAGCAGGACTTCATCGTCCGCCACGAGGATCAATGCCATGTCACCGCTCTCGACTGGCGCGGGTGGAAATTTTACGCATGAGCTATTAGCCCTTCTCGTCGTCTGCGCGCGATTCAGCCGTATCTCCCAACTCCGCGATGGCGATACCTCCTGGACGGAAAAGCAACTCGAACTTTCTATCTACGTAGGGAATATCCCGAAACTTCAATAGCGAGACTGACCGTTGTAATTTTTGATTGGACCGCAGATTTTGAAATTCGATCAGATTGTCCAGCATTGCTGAGATTTCCGGCAATGGGCTGGCGGCATTTCCTCCCGATAATTCACGAAGCTCCCATGTCATAAGCGTTGTAACGCCAAGGGAACGCAGCTCGTTGGTGAGGGCGGCAAAAAACTCGACGATGCGCCCCGGGCTGATCGAGGCGCGTTCAAACCCGCCAATCCCGTCGATGAACAGACGTTTAACCTTGCGGCGGCGGATGTTCTCAAGCAATTGGTAGGCAAGCTTGTCGAGCAGATTTTCCGTGAGCGGATTCCAGATGATATCAATCTGATCCGGAACCTGCGCTGATATATCCATGCCGAGGGCTTTGCTCTTTGCGAGAAGCCTGGCGTGCGTTTCATAGAATCCAAAATGCAGCGCGTGTAGATCGGCCGGCGTGTGGTGTAGGAAAGCAAGCCCACAGGAAGTTTTGCCGCTACCAGGATGTCCGGCAAGCAAAGTTACGGAGCCGGCCGGCAAGCCGCCGCCTATGATCGCGTCAAGGCCCTGGATACCCGTTGGCGCGTGCGACGGGTCAACCTCGTCTTCAATGGTGGGCCGGCCGAGATAGGCTTCAAGACGCGGAAAGATGACGATTCCAGCATCGCCGATTTCAAAAAGATGGAGTCCCCCGAGCGCCGCGCTGCCGCGCGATTTTCGGACCTGGAGATGGCGATAGGCGCGCACGTTGGCAATATTGTCGCTAAGATCGAGCACGCCATCGACCATGGTATGCTCCGGACAGCTGTCATCTTCCCTGGTGCTTGTAAGGAACAGCACGGTGCATCCGACAAAGGCAGCCTGGCTCTGAATTTCGGCGACAAAGGTTTTGACATCGAGGGCGGTTTCAGCGCGGTCTCGGGCGTTCAGCAGGCCGTCGAATACAAGCAGCGTGGCGCCTTGGCGTTTGGTTTCCTCCCGGATGAGATTGACCACCGCGCCCAGCCCCTCGTCGCGCAAGGATGGGAAGACGCTAACATACCTGATGACGTCTCCAAGAATCGCGCGGTCGAAGAAGGACATATTGGAAAGCGCCTGGAACAGCTGGTCATGGGTTTCCGCTAACAGGGTGACGTAGAGGATACGGCGGCCAGAAGCGGCCTGGAAAAAGGCGACCTGGTTGCTGAGGATCGTTTTCCCGGCGCCCGGCCGGCCTTGGATGATATAAGACGCGCCTTCGATGAATCCGCCGCCCAGAACAAGATCGAGTCCCGGCACACCGCTTGAAAGCCTTGCGAGCTCAGGCAAGCTCGCCTCCATTGCTTCCACCGACATATGAGGTCATTTCACCGCTCCCTGCTTGGACATTTATCCAACTAAATGAGCCGTTATCTCAGCTCAATAGCGCGAGCAGGGTTAATTGGTCGCTATCCGCGCGATTGCGCGCAGATAACCAAAAAATTAGATTCGAATTGAACGATCGGAGCCGGCGGTAGAAGCAAGTCTTCCTTATAAGATCGCCCCAGAACGGCGGCTTTCAGACGCTAATAATAAAGCACGCAGTTCGTAACATACCCATACATATACGCCGGATGAAAAACTGATTCCGAGTTCTGCGTCGGGTCCTCAAATCCCCCCGTCAGCACCATCGGCGGCGAGCGGAACAGCTCCAGCCCATTCGCGTCATGCAGCCCAAACCCGGAAACGGTCAGCGTATTATTATTAGGCAGCTCGCTTTGCACCAGCCCCTGAAAATAACCGCGCCCGTCGCTGGACAGCACCAACACGGCGTTATCGATTCTGAACCCGCCCTCGACCACGGTCCCCCAGCTAAAGCTGATCGTATCATCCGGCGTGATCGCCGCTTTGCGCGCCGCTTCCACCGAGGAGCGATAGGATTTCTTCGATTGCATCTGAGACCTCATTCAAAATTAAGCCTCCCGCCCGATACCACATCCCCCGCCCGCCGATGTTTCATTCCCATGAAGTCCCCGTCAGAGTCGCCTCAAAGGCCACCGCACCCCCGGTGTAAATCCTCTTTGTAACCACGGAATTTTGGAAAAAAACCCCAAAAACCCCAGCGAAAAAGCGATAAACCCATTCGCCTTCCGCAATTGATATATCCCTATTGACTAGATAGTTTTTGTATGGCGCATAGCCCTCGAAACAAGCCTATTTCAACAAGGGATGCCACACATATGCGTAACGCCTTCACCCTCTCCCGCCGCCGGGCCCTGACGCTCGCCGCCGGCGCCGCCCCGCTCGCCGCATTCGGTGGCCTCGCAGGCCTGGGCGGCATTGCCGCCCAGGCCGCCGACGCCCCTACCCTCCTCAACGTCTCCTATGACCCAACAGCGGCACTCTACGCCGCCTATGACAAGCTGTTCGCCGATTACTGGACCAAAAAAACCGGCGTCACCCCGGTCCTGCATTATTCCCACGGCGGCTCCGGCGCCCAGGCCCGCGCCGTCATCGAAGGCCTGCAGGCCGACGTTGTCACGCTGGCGCTGTCCTACGACATCGACGCCATCGCCAAGACCGGCCTGATCGCCAAGAACTGGCAATCCCGCCTGCCGCTGAACAGCACGCCCTACACCAGCACCATCGTCTTCCTGGTCCGTGCCGGCAATCCGAAAGGCATCAAGGACTGGGACGACCTGGTCAAACCCGGCGTCCAGGTCATCACCCCGAACCCGAAAACCTCCGGCGGCGCCCGCTGGAACGTGCTGGCCGCCTGGGCCTACGCGCTGAAGCTGAACAACGGCAATGTCGACGGCGCCAAGACCTTCCTGAAAGCCTTCTTCGCCAACGTACCGGTGCTGGACGCCGGCGCCCATGGCTCCACGCTGACCTTCACGCAGCGCGGTATCGGCGACGTGCTGGTCGGCTGGGAAAACGACGCCCATCTCTCCATCAAGGAAGCCGGCCCCGGCAAGTTCGAGATCGTCGCCCCCTCGCTCAGCATCCTGGCCGAACCCCCGGTCTCCATTGTCGACAAAAATGTCGCCAAACACGGCACCACCGAAATCGCCACCGAATACCTCAAATATCTCTATTCGCCGGAAGCCCAGGACGTCATCGGCGCCAATTTCTACCGCCCCCGCAATAAAGCGGCAGCCGCGAAATACGCCAGCCAGTTCCCCAACATCGAACTCGTCACCGTTGAGAAAAATTTCGGCGGCTGGTCCAAAGCCCAACCCGAATTCTTCGGCGACGGCGGCATCTTCGACCAGGTCTATTCCAAAGGAACCTAATGTCCGCAACCATCGGCCGCCGCCAGTTCGCCTGGCGGCAACCGAGCATTCTACCCGGTTTCGCGCCGAGCCTGACCATCACATTGGTCTGGCTCGGCGTCATCGTTGTAGGCCCGCTCGCCGTCATGCTCTGGTTCACCGCAGGCCTCGGCTGGCACGGATTTTTTTCGATCCTGTCCCGCCCCCGGGTCCTGGGCGATCTTTGGGTCAGTGTCTGGACGGCCTTTGCCGCCAGCGCTGTCAACGCCGTCTTCGGTCTGCTGGTCGCCTGGGTGCTCACCCGCTACGAATTTCCCGGCCGCCGCTTCGCCGATGCGCTGGTCGACCTGCCCTTCGCGCTCCCCACCGCCGTTGCCGGTATCGCGCTTTCCACCTTATACGCCCCGAACGGCTGGATCGGCAGCCTGCTTGCCCCGCTCGGCATCAAAATCGCCTTCACCCCGGCCGGCATCGTCGTCGCCATGATGTTCATCTCGCTCCCCTTCATCGTCCGCACCGTGCAGCCGATCATCGAGGATCTGGAATATGAACAGGAAGAAGCCGCGCATCTGATGGGCGCCACCGGCGCCGAGATTTTCCGGCGCATCATCTTCCCGGCCATCCTGCCGGCATTGCTCACCGGTTTTGCCCTGGCTTTCGCCCGCGCGCTGGGCGAATACGGCTCCATCATCTTCATCGCCGGCAACAAGCCGATGGTCTCGGAAATCCTGCCGCTGCTGATCATGGCGCAGCTCGATCAGTTCGATTACCAGGGCGCCACCGCCATCGGCACGCTGATGCTCTTCGTCTCCTTCGTCCTGCTGCTGGCAATCAACCTGCTGCAAGCCTGGGTAAGGCGCCGTCATGGCGGTTAACACACCCGCCATCGAGACCTATCTGGTCAACACGCCGGTCCGCGAAAAACCTTTTCCTTTCGCAAAACTCGCGCTGATCACGGTAGCGATGCTCTTCATGGCACTGTTTCTGCTGCTGCCGCTGATCGTCGTCTTCTCCGAAGCCCTGTCCGCGGGACTCGGAGAATATCTCTCAGCCCTCGCCGACCCCGGCGTCCTCTCCGCCATCTGGATGACAGTGGCCATCGCCGCCGTCGCGGTGCCGGCGAACGTCCTGTTCGGCATCATCGCCTCCTGGTGCATCGCCCGTTTCAAATTCACCGGCCGCGAATTTCTGATCACCTTGATCGACCTGCCCTTCTCCATCTCGCCGGTCGTCGCCGGCCTGCTGCAGGTTCTGCTGTTCGGCACCACCGGCCTGTTCGGCCCCTGGCTCTCTGACCACAACATCCAGATCATCTTCGCCCTCCCAGGCATGATCCTCGCCACCACCTTCGTCACCTTCCCCTTCGTCGCCCGCGAGCTGATCCCGCTCGCGCAGGAACAGGGCAATGACGAGGAAGAGGCCGCCGTTACCTTGGGCGCCTCCGGCTTGCAGATTTTCTGGCGCGTCAGCCTGCCGAAACTGCGCTGGGGCCTGCTATACGGCGTGCTCTTATGCAACGCCCGCGCCATGGGCGAATTCGGCGCCGTCTCCGTCGTCTCCGGCAAAGTCTTCGGCTATACCGACACCTTATCCCTGGCGGTCGAATCCCTCTACGACAGCTACGAAATCCAGGCCGCTTTCGCGACCGCCTCGCTATTGGCGATGCTGGCGCTGGTCACTTTGGTTCTGAAAGCCGCCCTGGAATGGGCGCATCGCGACGAACTCCACGCGCTCAAGCGCAAAAAGGCGGCAACATGAGCACGACCCCATGAGCACGACAATCGAGATCAAGAACATCACCCGCAGCTTCGGCCGCCACACCGTGCTGAACGACGTCAACCTCGCGGTGCAGCCGGGCGAACTGCTGGCCCTCCTCGGGCCGTCCGGCTCCGGCAAGACCACCTTGCTGCGCCTGATCGCCGGCCTGGATTTCCCCGATACCGGCATCATCAAATTCGACAAGGACGACGCGCTCGGCCGCAAGCCGAAGGAACGCGGCGTCGGCTTCGTCTTCCAGCACTACGCCCTCTTCCGCCACATGACGGTGTTCGAGAACATCGCCTTCGCGCTCCGCATCCGCCGCGCCCCAAAAGCCGAAGTCACCGAGCGCGTCAACGCCTTATTGAAACTGATCCAGCTGGAAACCCTGGCGTCGCGCTACCCCGCCCAGCTCTCCGGCGGCCAGCGCCAGCGCGTGGCGCTGGCCCGGGCGCTCGCCATCCAACCCCGCGTCCTCCTGCTCGACGAGCCCTTCGGCGCGCTCGACGCCGTGGTCCGCCGGGATCTGCGCCGCTGGCTCCGCCAGCTGCATGAGGAGATGAACATCACCACCCTGTTCGTCACCCACGACCAGGAAGAAGCCTTTGAGCTCGCCGACCGCGTCGTCATCATGAACGCCGGCCAGATCAACCAGGAAGGCACGCCGATCGACATCTACCGCGAGCCCGCCAACGTCTTCGTCCATGAGTTCCTGGGCGAGAGCAACAAATTTTTGGCCACCATAAAATCCGGCCTGGTCCAGGCCGCCGCCGGCTTCCCGCTCGGCACCACCACCGCCCCGGACGGCCAGGCCACCGCCTACATCCGCCCCCACCACATCCTGCTCCGCCCCTCCTTGCGCGGCGCCTGGCGCGTCCAGCGCCTGACCTCCACCGGCGCCCACGCCCGCGTCACCATCGCCCACAACGAAACCCAGGCAGAATCCGCCATGCCCGCCGACGCCCTGCTGGAATCCGGCCTGACCGAAGGCGCCCCCATCGACGTAACTTTTACGGGCGGCACCCTATTCGATGCCCAAGGCAAAACCCCCACCAAACTAACCGCCCTGAAACCCACCCTAACCCAATTCACCAACCTCCACTCCGCGTAAAGGCAAGCCAAGCAGTTCTTTTTCTGAAGAAAAAGAACCAAAAAGACTTCTTTGAATCTGGGCCAGGGGCGCAATCTGGCCGATGCCACAATCAGATTATCCGCCAGTTTGAATTTTCTGCGATGGCGGGAACTGGCCGAAAGCGGAAGAGCGGCTGTGGTGAGCTCGACCGAAAGAAGCAGACATCAAGTCAGTGCGATTTGGACAACGGCCGATGGGAGTGGTGGGGCGCCTACTCTTGCTTTTCGGTCAACGTAGGGACTAGACAAGAATTACTATTGCTAATATAATATGAGTCGTTATATGGAATCTTATTTGGGGTTAGCAGATGATCACGACCGACGAGCATAAGAAAATAGCAAAGTTACTGGAGGATCATCTTTTGAAATGCCAGACGAACAGTACGGTAATTTCCATTGATCAATTCTATGAAATGGCCGGTCGACAACGGCTTACTGAAAAATTTTACAACGGAGTTGCAGCCGCAGGTGAATCACGGCACTTACTTGTTGCTTTTGGCGAAAATGTTGTTGCCGTTACACGCGATGTTGGCCCCTAACAATTTTTATCTTATTAGAGAGGAGTATTTATGGATTCTTGGTGCAAGCCCATAGTGGCAAAGACTGGAAACCGCGTCAGT